>DATFQZ010000279.1:0-11566 GCA_035263765.1 Candidatus Angelobacter sp.
AGTTTTCCTGCTGTTTAGACCTGGGCATTTCCACATCGGCACAAAACCCCACGAGAACCATCCCGAATCCCCGGAGCCCGAGCAACGCGAGGGCGGAGCGGTGAGGGACCTGCTCCGCCGCGGTTTCGCGGGAGCCGAGACATGACGGGAAGTTATTCTTGCCAAAGCTTTACGCTGCCGTCTGAGCTTGGCGACGCATGGCACCCGAACGATCCTGCGGGCTCACCCGACGCAGCAGCGGAGCAGGTCCCTCACCCCGCTCGTCTGCCGCGGCGGACTGCGCGGGGGTTCGGGATGGTATCTCGTGGGGCACGACCTCGGGCAAAACGGGAAGCCGTGAGTGGGGTGGACCACGCGTGAATGCCGTTCGGCCTCCCCTATTTTCTGACCTGCTGAACTTCAGCTAAGTCAAGATCGCAATTTTTTTCACCAGGGGGGAATTTCTACCGCCCTGTGTTATGAGTTCCGACGATAACCCGCGTAGTTTCAACAGGCAGGGATTTGGCATGGGGTATGCAATAACAAATACCAGACGAAGTGGCGCGCATCGGGGCGCTTTTGAGGGATCCAGAGATCTTCTTGAAAGTGCCTCGTTGCTTTTTTAGACCTCGACTGCCCAGTCCCTGCATAAGAAAAAGCGTTCTCTGGGCTCACGCGAGGCGGCAGCGGAGCAGGTCCCTCACCCCCTTCGTCCGCAGCGGCGGACTCCGGGGATTCGGGATGAGTTCTTGTGGGGAGCAGCTGTCGGGCTGATCACGCGCTGAGTTTCTCGCCGGCGCCCGCCGCGATCTCCCCAGGCTTGATGTTCTGGTTAACGTGGAAGACATTCTCCGGGTCGTAGCGCTTTTTGATCTCGATCAGCCGGGCGTAATTTGGTCCGTAGGCGGCAGCCACGCGATCACTCTCTTCTTCGGTCATGAAATTTACGTAAGCGCCGGCGGAAGCGTAAGGCGCGGCAGCCTTGAAGAACGCGCGCGACCAGGCGATGCATTGCTCGTCCTGGGCGGCGTCGTCCCACCTTCCGTGAACGTTCATCACAAATCGCGCGCTGCGCCCGCCATAGGCGGTGGCGCCAGCGGACATGCGGTTGGCCACTCCCTCGAGATGACCCACAAAGATCTCGCATTGCGGCGAAGGCATCTTCCCGGCATATTCGATCATGGTGTCGAGCGCGCCGTCCGGCAGTTCGGTAAAGTTGTGCGACTTCCAGTAGTTGCGCGCGCCGGGCGTAAGCAAGGGATCAAACGCCTGCTGCCATTGCACGTAGGGCAGCGGACCGACATGTTCGCCCAGCGCATCGCCGAAACGGAGAAGCGGTCGCACCAGGTCCGGTCCGTGCGCGTTCCCACCGGAATAGCAAACCGCCAAAATCACAACGTCCTGACCGTGGACGCTCGCAGGCAGAAAAGGAAGAGGAGGCGCCTTGCGCAGCACCACCCACACCGTCAGGTCCAGTGGCGCCAATTTGACAAACTCGCGGTACTGCTCCAGCACGCTCTTTGCTTCTGAGCGCGGGTACACAATCAGGCCGGCAAGGATTTCCGGGCCGACGGGATGCAGCTTGAATTCGAATTGCGTTACCACGCCGAAATTGCCGCCGCCTCCCCGGATCGCCCAGAACAAATCCTGATTGGAGTGTTCGCTGGCCCGGACCTTCTTTTGGTCGGCGGTGATGAGGTCCGCGGAGACAAGATTGTCGATCGTCAGACCGTGCTGCCGAGTCAGCCAGCCAAAGCCGCCTCCCAGCGTGAGCCCGGCGATCCCGGTCGTAGAGTTGATGCCCAGGGGCGTTGCCAGTCCGTGGGCTTGAACGGCCTGGTCGAAGTCGTGCAGCGTGGCGCCGGGTTCCGCGTACGCACGCTGCGCCTTGGCATCAACTTGTACCTTCTTCATCTGCGAGAAATCAATGGTCACGCCGTTGTCGCTGAGCGAGGAACCCGCGATGTTGTGGCCGCCGCCGCGAATGGAGATTTCGAGGTCCTCTTCGCGGGCAAATCGGATGGCATGCGGAACATCCCCTGCGTCAGCACACTGCACGATCACCGCCGGGCGGCGGTCAATCATGGCATTCCATATCCGGCGGGCTTCGTCATAGCCGGGCTCGCCGGAAAGCAACACTCTGCCTTTTACTTGTCTTCTCAAGCCTTCGATTTCGTCTTTCACACGAACCTCCATCGACTTCTCTTCAATCGCCTTGCTGACACCTTCTTATAAGAGCGCCGTGGCCACACCGCTTCCCGCCAAGGCGATGCCCCAAAGCAAATCCAGGTTGAACCATGCTTTGCGCAGCACGGCCACGCCCAGTTTTTTGAATACAAGAAAGGCCACGAACGCGGTTACCAGCAGGTATCCCGCGGCGTGCAGTGCGGTGGCCAGCAGCGCCGTTGCTGTGTGCGCGGAAGCCGACATCGCATGTGAACCATGGGCCGCCATGGTCATTCCCAGAAATACCGGCACGACCATCAAGCCGGCGCCATGGGCGGACGCCATCAGGAAGGACCAAAGCGTGAGTTGGCCCATCCCTACGCGCATTCTGGCCCAAGTGGGGTGGCGATGCCGTACGAGATGCGTAATCCCAAACACGATCAGGATTGCGGCTACGGACCAGCGGAGCAGATTCATCGGCAGCATCGCGCCGGCAAGAATGGCCACCAGAACTGCAGCCGCTACGGCCAGGCCGTGTCCTGCTCCCAGCGGCAGCATGGCGCGCCACACAGCGTTGCTCCGGCGTTCCTGCATGCCCAGGGCCACGGCGAACAACCAGCCCATCGCCGGATTGACGCCGTGAAAAGCGCCCAGCGCGAACAGCGTGACCCACGACATGGTTGCATGTTCCGCCACCTCACTGCCCTCCGCTGTCCTCCGACGAATAGCAATAGGAGTCCGAAGACGCGTCACCTCCCTGGAGCCGCACCTGGTGCGGACGCAGGCCGTCACTCTGCAGGAAGAAGCGTGGATCCAGTTTCATTCCTCCGTTCTCGCCGACGTCCAGCTTGACCAACCACCCCCGGATTCCGTCCGGATAAAATTGCTCGTCCCACGTGCGATAGAGCGAGTTCGTGAGGTACACACGCTTGCCATCCCGGCTGATCTCCACCATCTGCGGCCCGCCGTTCGCCGGCTGATCGGGCTGGTTGGGATGCGGCTCCCGCCGCACCATTCCCCCGATCCGCACCGATCCGGCCAGCTTGGGATTGAAAGGATCGGAAACGTCGTACTGACGAAGCTCGCCTGTTCCCCAGCAGGAAACGTACAGGAAGCGGTCGTCGAGGGAGAGGTCGATATCGGTGATGAAAGGAGGCACAGCCTTAAAGCCTTTGAGGAGCGGAGGCAGTTTCTCGGGATCGGCGGGCTCGGCGGGAATCTCGATCACCTTTTTGATCTTCCACGAGCCGTTGCCGTTCCCTCCTTCCCGGTACCACAACCATACGGAGGCCGACAGGTCTTTGAGCGAAGTGACAACTCCCGCAAACCCATACGCCTCTGTTGGGTCATGGGCCGGCCGTACCTCCAGCGCCATCTGCTGCTCCGCGCCCATCTCGAGCGTTTGCACATGACGGCGCTCGGGCAGGTCCCAAATATGGAGTGCGTGCCCGTACTTTCCTGCAAGCAGAAGTTCGGGATTGACTCCGTCTTCAATCATGCGCGGAGTCCCCCACTCGCTGGTGATCAAGGTGTCCTGCCCCAGATGCCACCAGAAGTCATAGCTAAGGTATTGCGGGCCACGATCCACTTCCCATTTGCCTTTCACCTCAAACGTCTCCGGATCGAGCGTGAAGATCCCGCCTGGGCCGTCGCCCGTGGGCGATCCCAACCCGTTGAGGTAGATTCCATCCGGTCCGCAATGCGAGGTATGCACGCGGCTATACCCCGACTTTTTGATCACCTCATCGGGTTCGATGACCTTCACGATGCGGGGCTTTCTGGGGTCGGGCTTGGTGTCGACAATGTGAATGCGAGAGGACCTCAATCCTGGAACGATCAGGTACCGGCGCTCCATGTGCGGGTGCGGCGCGTGAGGACACAGACAAGAGCTGCACGCATTCCAACCAAAGTGGTGGAGTTCGTCGCCCGCGTTGGGCATCTCAACCCAGTGAACGGTCTGCGCATAGGTGGGCGACTGCGGATCAACGTCCACCACGGCAAGCGCGTCCTTGGAGCCGTCCGTGCGAGGGTTGAGCATGGCGACGTAAGCCAGTTTTTCAGCACTTGCCTTCATCGCCATCTTGGGAGAAGGATAGAAAGTCTTGTCGGGCAAGAACGACGTCACGGTGGAACCTCCTGACTTCGAGTGGAAGCCCTGGGGAGCCAGCCGGCGGGTCCCTCAATGCCGGTCTCCCTGGCCCCTCAGGTCATGCTTGACCTCAGTAGGCCAGAATCAGGCGGGCGATGTCCTTTACCGGACCTTAAATATTCCTGAAACACATGCTTGTGTGGCACCGGCGCCCTCGCCGGTGAAATTGCTTCTAAACACCCACAGCCGAGGCGGCTGTGCCACATGATTTTCGGAGCCCCACCATGGGCTCTCGATTTGTGGTAGGTTGTCAGCATACGTTGCTAGTGCCTTATGGCGCCTTTATCAGAGAACGTCAGGTTCCGCGCGATGAAAGCTCTGGTGTGCGCTCTCCTGCTGGTGTGTGTCCTGATCGTCGTCATCGCGCCTCAGGTTGATCTGCCGCCGACGGTGCTGCGCACGGCGCAGCGTCTGATCCTTCCGTTGCTGGCCGCCCTGGCACTGGTGTTCACGGTCCGGGTTCAAGCCAACCAAGCCACTCTGGACTTACCATGGCTTCGCGAGAAACCCTCCCCACCTCTACTCTCGCGCTCGTCCACCATTTGCGTGCTGCTCTGCTGAGATCCTGTTGCTGAAGAGCGCGGTTGCGAAGTTGCGACTGTGCGTTCAACCTCTTCCCCTCCCACTTCATCGGTTGGGGCCTTTTCCCGTTAGGAGGAGCAACATGCCGGCTCAGACTTACTCATTCGGCCCCTTTCGGCTCGACGTGCGTGAACGCCAGTTGGTTTGTGATCGTCGCGTGATTCCTTTGCGCGGCAAAGTCTTCGATACGCTTTGCGTTCTGGTCCACCACGCCGGACGCCTGCTGCACAAAGATGAACTGATGAAAGCCATCTGGCCCGATAGCGTGGTCGAGGAAAACAATCTGGAACATAACTTGTCCGTACTGCGCAAGGTCCTTGGACAAAACCACAGCGGCGAGAAACTCATTGAGACCGTGCCCAGGCAGGGTTACCGGTTTATCGCCAAGGTCCATGTCCTCAACGAAGCACAAGCAGAGGAGCCTGCCGGCGCCGTGCTGACCGCGTCTGCTCTCGATGCCCTGGAACCCATTACGGAGCGTGACTCGCAACTGCAGCAACTCCATCAGGCTCTCAAGAGAGCGCAATCCGGGTTGCGCCAGACAGTCTTTCTGACCGGGGAAGCGGGGATCGGCAAGACCACGTTGGTGCGCAAATTTCTCGACGAGCTCAAGGATGTTGGACCCCTGCGGACTGGCCTGGGAGAGTGTCTGGACCAGCGGGGGCCGGGCGAAGCTTACATGCCGGTGCTGGAGGCTTTCGCGCGGCTATGCAGGCAGTCCGACGGACAGCCGGTCGTGGAGGTCCTGAAGCGCCGCGCGCCCACGTGGTTATTCCAGATACCCTCTGCTATCAGTCCCGACGAGCGTTCGTCTCTTCAGCACACGCTGATCGGCCTCACCCGAGAGCGCATGCTGCGGGAGGGGGTGGATGCGGTTCAGGCGATAGCAGCCGATCGCACGCTGGTCCTCGTTCTTGAAGATCTCCACTGGAGCGACGGTTCAACTCTTGACTTCCTGATGCGGGTCGCTCGCGGGCGGGAACCGGCAAAATTGCTGGTCCTGGGCACCTTTCGTCCTGCTGAAGCCAGGAACGGCTCCAAGTCCGTGGCCCAACTGGTACAGCAGCTCCGGGTGACCGAATCATGCCAAGAACTTCCGCTTGGTTTTCTCAGCGCGCATGGCGTCTCGGAAACCTTGCGCAATCGCCTTCAGGGGACCGTGCCGTCCTCCATTGCGCATCTGCTTCATCAGCGGAGCGAGGGTAACCCTCTGTTTGCGACTGTCCTGGTCAACTTCTGGATCAGCAACGGGTGTTTGCGAGCCAGGAACGGAGAGTGGACTCTTTCCGTGGGTGCGGGCGATGCGGATTTGGAAACTCCCGATACCTTGCGCCAGTTCATTCAAGAACAGGTAGACCAATTGCCGCCGGCCGAACAGAAAATCGTCGAGGCCGCCAGCGTCGCCGGAATTGAGTTCTGCGTTTCTGCGGTCGCTGCGGCATTGAGTCGCCCCGCTCCAGAGATTGAGACGCAGTGCGCCACGATGGCCCAGGCCGGCCGCTTCTTCGCAATCTGCGGGTGGTCAGATTGGCCCGACGGCACGGTCTGCCAGAGATATCGCTTCATCCACAGTCTGTACCGGGAGATCATCTATAAGCGTTTGCCTGCCGGACAGCGTTCGCGTTGGCATCTGCGAATCGGCGAACGCCTGGAGCGGGCCGCCGCCGGGCAGAAGGAGCAAGCCGCGCCGGAGTTAGCGCAGCACTTCCAGCAGGGACGCGATGCCCGGCGAGCAATTCACTATCTCAAACAGGCAGCTCAGCAATGCCTGGAACGTGGCGCGGCTGCTGACGCTGTCTTTCACCTCACCAGTGGGCTGGAATTGCTTCGCCGCATTCCGGAACAGAAGGAACGGGCGCAGTTGGAGCTGGGAATCCATGCCATCCTGGCCCCTGCGCTTGGCGCCAGCAAGGGGCTTGGCGACCTCGAAACCGAGGCTGCCTTCCGTCGCGCCTATGAACTTGCACGCCAGTTAGGTGAAGAAGAACGGCAATTCCCCATCGTTTTTGGATTTGCCGTCATGCTCGAATTGCGAGGCCAATATCGCAAGGCGCAGGAGTTGATGGAAAGCCATCTCCCGCATGAGGAACTTCGCGGCGGATACATGCTGGAAGGTCTCGATCTCCTGGCGTGCTCCCGGTTCCACCAGGGCGCTTTTGCGGACGCGCTCAAGCACGCCGAGCGCGGGGCCACGGCGTCATGCCTCGAAGTCCATTCCGCTCTATCCGGACCCATGGGAGAGAACCCAGGCATCGATTGCTACGCCTGGGTTGCGCTGTCTCTCTGGTTTTTAGGGCATCCTGAGCAGGCCGTTGTCCAGGCGGAACATGCTGTATCCCTGGCGGAAACTCCCGCCCACGCTTACAGCCGGTCCACCGTGTACTCGCAGCGGGCCTTTCTCCACCAGTTACGCCGCGAAAAGGAGGAAACCCGGTCATGGAGCCAACGAACCATCAGGCTGGCAATTGAACAAGGATTCCGCTATCGCGAGGCAGTGGGCAAGGTTCTGCATGGCTGGTCGCTCGCGCAACTGGGACAAGTCGACCTGGGTATCTCCGAACTGAAGGAAGGAATCACGGGATGCCGCGCCGCCGGCGCTGAACTGGATGTTCCCTATCATCTCGCATTGCTCGCTGAAGCCTACATGCGCGCCCGCGATGGTCGAAGAGCGAACGCCACCCTGCGTGAAGCGATCGAGCAGGTTAAGACCAATCACTCCTTCTTCTATGAAGCGGAGCTTTGGCGGCTCCAGGGACATCTGCACTGGGCTTTCGATGCCGATCGCGCCGCAGCTTCGGAATGCTTCCTTCACGCGCTCGAAGTGGCGCAACAACAAGGAGCCAGATCCCTCGAACTGCGCGCCGCCGTGAGCATGGCGCAATTGTTGCGGGATCGCGGAGAATCCGGACGGGGCGCTGAACTTCTTGCGCCTGTCTATCGCTCATTTGCAGGCCAGGGAGAGACGCCTGATCTGCGCGATGCGCGCTTGGAACTCGAAGCACTGCAAGAACGCGCAGCTGGAGCAAGCAGACCGGCGGTGTGACGACCTTCGGCATCCCGCCACGCTCGCCAGAGCGAGATTTTGCGAGGAATGATTCGTGGCGTGGGCGACCGCTTTATAGCACTTTCGCCGTCGAGGCCGCTCAGGATTCTTCGCGGACAGCCTGCATCCCGACATTGCAGGGTTCCACTCCACGTCGGCTAAAAACCTCACGAGACACCATCCCGAACCCCGGAGCCGCTCCCGCCAGGCGGGAGTGGCGAAGTGGGTGATGGACCTGCTCCGCTGCTTCTTCGCGGGAGCTCACAAGAGATCGTTCGTGGATGTGCCTCGCCCAGGCTCAGACGACGACGTAGTTGGCCAGAATCACCTCCCGTCATGTCTCCTGGCTCACGCGAAACGGCCGCAGAGCAGGTCCCTCACCCCCGCTCGTCCGCCGTGGCGGACTACGCGGGGATTCGGGATTGGGTCTCGTGGGGGTTACCGTCAGGTAAAACGGAACCCGTACCGTGCCCCTTCAAGCCGATTTATGAGGCGACCAACGTCCGGTTCCCCGGCCAGTCGCCACTCCTTATTTCTTCTCCTGATCCGCAGAAGCCTTGGCCGATGCGGCTGCATGCGCCGCGCCTCCGCTGACCGGGACCATGGCATGCGCGTACGGAGTGCCGGCCCACATGATGTACGGCTTCGAGGGATCGGCGTCCGCGGAATCAGGCAATCCCAAGTCTTTCACGCCCGCTCCAACAATCATGATGTGAGGACCGGTTACCACCCAATGATTGTCAGCGGTTTTCTTGGTTGCACTGGGATCGGTGTTGCTGGCGCCCTGATCGCCGCGAAGCATGTACGCGATGCCGGGCTTATCGGGCGGAGTCTGTTTCTTCATGACGGCGCCGAAGAAAGCCATGCTATTGGCGTCCGCGCACATGATGTTGCCGACCATGACCATGCAGGTAAAGCCGTTTTTACTCTCCCGCAAGGTTTGCATGTTCCCATCTTTGTCGATGCGAGCCACTCCGGCGCCCTTGGCGACGCCCGGAGGCGCGCCCGTAAGAGCTTTGGCGATGTAAGCCGCGTCGGACGATCCGCCTTTCTTCGCCGCTTTCTCCGGTGTGGTTCCCTGCCCCAGGATGAAGCCGAAGCCCCCCATCATCCACAAGCAAACTGAGCCCGCAAGAATTCGCGTCAACATAAGCAATATCTCCTTTCTGAGTCATTTTATCTCCGCGGAATTACAGAAAGTCGAGCCTGAACCAAAAACACTAAGCTGCTTGGCTCGTTCGAGCAGCTTCACAACGACCGTGGGGAGCGGCTTTCAAAACAAATTAACAAGCCGCCTTGGAGATTTCCAATGCCAGCCCGCGGAGCGGCAAGAATCTTTGACAAGACGGCATCGCGATTTTGTCGTGCGACATTCCTCCTGTGGGCCGCTCTTCGTCGCTTAGAGCACGTCGCTATTTCCAAAATGGCATAGCTAATCAACGGCATGAAAAAACCATTAGCACTTCACGCTAATTCCTGGTTTTGTCATTCGTCCGAATTTAACAAGGCATATTCAGCGAGCCCTGATATACGTCCCATTGAGTACCGCAGCTTTGCGTTGAAATCCGCGCTGCTGGTAGCCCACCCCCCCCAATCGTGTTTGCTGATGGAGGTTACTGGTCACCAGACACCCGTTTTCTTCACGTGTGTAACGCCGGACATTCCGGCTATCGAGGTAAGAGTATGTTGAGCAAGTTCGTCACGCTGCTTTTTCCACGAGTCATCTTCAAGGCTGTAGCTTTCATTTTGACTGGGCATCGATCGATGTTGATCGGATTTGCCGGCGCAGCCGCCTTGATGCTGCCGGTATTGAATGAAGCCCAAACCACCCCGCAGATCACAATTCTTCTTGCCGACCCTCAACTCGGAGTCGTGGGGGTCGATCAAAGCGGCGGCAACATCCTGTTTTTCGAGGCACGGACACCCGCGGGATCGACAATGAGTTCTCGCCTGATCGATGCCTCGGGGAGAACCATCGCCATCTCCGGGCACTCCATGGATTCCCTGTGGCTCCTCAACGCCGATTTCAACGCTGCCGATGCTACGCAAAGCCTGAGTTTAGCTACGGGGCTCCCAACCGCGCTCGCCAAAGCGCTCAACCGCAATGTCTTCCCGAATGAATATACGGCAATATCCAACCTGGCCCTCAGTGCAGCCGGTGTGACTCCCGGCACGGCGCCGGCGGTGTTCGACTCGGCCACAGCGAAGCTGGCTACCCTAAGTCAGAGCGTCGCTGATGCGGCAGCCAACTACGATGCCAGCGCCGCAACGGCATTGACGTCCACGCGTGACTCGTCGGGCAATCTCAGCGCGACGTTCGGCAGCACTGCCATGCAGACTTTTGTCGAGAGTTTCCCCAACGAAACGGCCGATGACGGCACGCAAGGAATTACCGAAGTGAGCGCGCGGCTCGTCGCCTCCAATGGAACATCGTTGATCCAACAGTTAGGCGGAGATCGCACACCCGATACCTGGGATGACCTGATGTCCCGCAGCTCGACTCCGACTACACCCGGCGACTCGCTACAACCGTTCATCGAAGCCGGTAACGCGATCCGCGGCGGGGCTTTGCTGACAAGGTTCCCCGGCATCGCGACAGCGAACGAAACCACCGCCTTAGGGCAACTCACTGCCGCCTTGCGCGACAACGGCCTGCTACCTCAGCCGGCTTCCATAGCGCATGCTTCTGAAGCGGTAAACGCTTCAAGTGCCTGTGGCTGGGGCCTGAACTACGTAGGATTGTGGGCCAAGTCGCTGGTGGTTGTCGCCCAACACTCCGGAACCTATGTTTTTCATTGGTTCTGGAACGGGTCTAAATGGGTGCCCGACTATGGCATTCTGTTTTGCAACCACGGAACTTGCCCTTACTCGTCACCCATGACCCTTCGCTGCCAATACTGGTCTCCTCCCATCGCTTGCCGCTATCGAAACCCGCCGATCCATGTTGTGCCGCAGGGTGAGCCAGGCCCCGGCCAGTTTCACTCCTGCATAACTGGATATGGGTTGCTCAGTTTCTTCAGTCACAACTGCAACGACGACTCATGGACGCAAATCCGCGCCATCAAGGGCGAGGCCCAGAGCGACCAGAACTACAGATGTCACGACTGGAAGCCGGATCCACGCGCCCCGGGTTGCAACGAATAGACGGGTTTTCTTGAACAAGAAACCGGTGGCCAACAACAGGATTAAGTTTGAAAGGTGAATGTATATATGAAACAGCGAATCGTTCTTTCGTTCGTATCCCTTCTTCTGAGTGGAATGATAACGCTGCCCGCTTTCTCTCAGTCGGTCGTGCCCTCCGCAAGCAGCAAGTTGGCACACACTGTGGATGAAGGAGGCGGGGAGTCCGTTGTCTTCGTTGCACCCAATCAACACGTGTACCAGCTCTCGTACAACTTGAGCAATTCCACGACTGCCTGGAGCAACACAGATCTCACGACCGCCACCGGAAGCCCACTTGCGGCCGCCGGGAGGTCGCTGGCAGCCTTCAATGCCAAGAGTGCGGGCCTTGAACACATCGCATATCTGGGGACCAACGGGCATGTCAACTTCTTGAGCTTCGATTCCTCGTCCAGCTCCTGGAAGTTTACGGACCCGACTGCCGCGACCGGAAATACTCTGGCCGCATCCGGAAGCGCTTTGGTGGT
>DATFQZ010000280.1:0-19566 GCA_035263765.1 Candidatus Angelobacter sp.
CGCCGCCACAACGAAGCCGATGGCGATCAGGATCGACCCCAGGTAGAGCGGGTTGCGTGAGTACGCGTAAGGCCCGGTCGTGGTCAGTTCGCGGTTCTTCTTGATGTGTCCGGAAGCTGCGGCCCGAACGGCAAGTCCGGCAAGGATGAACGCGGCGCCGGCGCCGATCCATACCCATGCAGGACGTGCGAACCACAAATATGCCGCGGCAAACGCGAAACCCAGGGGCACACGCGCGCGTGTGGCAATTCGCGACCAGCTAGCCACGGGCGCCCCCCAGAAGGTGTCGCGCCGCGCTGATCACTTCGTCAGCGCTGATCTTCAGCAGTCCTGAGTCCGGGTTGCGATGGTGCGAGAAAGTTGTCTTGCTCTCGGGATGCCGCAGCGCAATGGTGTTGCGCCCGAACGGGCCGGTGCGGACCGGGTCGGTGGGTCCATACAAGCCGACCGTGGGGACGTTCTGCGCGCAGGCCAGGTGCAGCGGACCGGTGTCGCCGCCGATGAAAAGCCGCGCGCGCCGGGTCAGCGCGATCAGTTGACTAATGCTGCACTGGACTACGAAAGCATTGCCGTGGCTCGAATCCACCACCGCCTGTGCCAGACTTTCCTCGCCTGGAGCGGTGTTGACCAGCGTCTTCAGGTTATGCCGCGCGAGTGCCTGCGCCAAGGAGCCGAATCGCTCCGGCGGCCACTGCTTCGCGCCCCAGCCCGCGCCCGGAGTCACCAGGGCAAAGCCGGCAATGCCCAGGCGCATGATCTCTGTCTGGACCCAAGTTTCTGCCTCAGGATCGCAAGGAAGCTGCGGCGCGATGAATTCCAGTTCTTTACCTCCGAGATGGTCCTTTAAAGCTTGCGCTGCCAGAGCGTGGTTCTGCTCGATCACATGTTCGCCTTTGCGGGGAAACTTCTGCGAATAGAAGACACGCGCCGCCGGCTCGCGTGGATTTTCAAATCCGGCGATGCTTCGGGCGCCGCTCAGCCGGGCCAGCAAGCCGGACTTGATGGCGCCTTGAAAATCGATCGCCAGGTCGTAATCCGCTTCCCGCACGCGGTGCAGAGCACCACGCACCTCGGCGAAGGTATCCGACCGAAAGACGCGCCGGCGCCAGCGCATGGTGTCAACAGTGTGAATGAGATTGGCCACTGGCTTCTGCGGGCCCACGGTCTCGGGACTGGATTTGGGATGGTGCGTGGTGAGCAGTTCAGTCCACCGTTCCTCCACCAGCCAGCCGATAGTCGCTTGCGGCAGCGCAGCGCGAATCGCAGTCACGGCCGGCAGCGCATGCAAAATGTCGCCTAGCGCGCCCAGCCGGGCGATCAGGATTTTGGCCATTCTCCCCTTCTCAGCAACTCGGTGGTGGAGTGATCTTTCGGATCGCCGACTATGGCAACACGCCCGCCGCAGGCGATGACGACGTCGCGCTCCGGCACGTTGTCCGCCGTGTAGTCGGTGCCCTTGGCGTGGACGTCCGGCCGCAAAAGGCGGATCACATCGCGGACGTCGGGAGCGTCGAAGACCGTGACCGCGTCAACGTCTTCAAGAGCCGCCAGGATCTCCACTCGCTCGCCTTCAGGAACGTGTGGGCGCCCTTCGCCCTTGAGCACCCGGGTGCTGGAGTCGGAATTAACAGCCACCACCAGTTTTCCGCCCAGCAACTTGGCGGCGCGCAAATAACGAACGTGGCCGACATGCAGCAGGTCGAAGCAGCCGTTGGTCAGGATGATCTTTTCGCCGGCTGCGCGCCACTGTCGCACCTGCTCCGCCAGTTGCGGAAGACCATAAACTTTGTGCTTGGCCTGCGGCAGATCAGGCCTCCGTCACGGCGCGCAGCAGCTCGGCCTGGGTCACGGTTGCGGTGCCGCGTTTCATTACCACGATGCCTCCGGCATAGTTGGCCAGCCGGGCCGCATCTTCGGCATCGGCTCCGGCAGCAAGCGCGGCGGTGTACGTGGCAATCACCGTGTCACCGGCGCCGGTCACGTCGGCCACCTGATCGGAGCCGTAAATCGGAATGAAGACCGGTTTCTGCGCGCGCGGGAAGACCACCATGCCGTCCCGTCCGCGCGTCACCAGCAGCGATTGCAACTTCATCTTCTGCATCACCGCCTTGCCGGTAGCCAGCAGGCGCGGCGTGTCATTGCCGATGCGCCTACGCAGCGCCTCTTCCAGTTCTGATTCGTTGGGCGTGGCCGCGGTCACCCCTGAATAGGCCAGCGTCCGGTAGCGGGAATCGAGCGTTACGGGAATTCCGCTGTTCGCCGAGCGGGAGCGGATGCTGTCAAAGATCTCGGGTGTCGCGGCGCCGTAGCCGTAGTCGGAGATCAGCAGCGCATCCGAAGCGCGAATGTAGCCTCGAGTCTGAAAGATCAGCTCACGCACCACGCTGGGCTCCAAGGGCATTTCCGGTTCGCGGTCGACGCGGATAACCTGCTGGCGCGGCGAGTGCGTCATGCCCGCGAGCAAACGGGTCTTGGTCACGGTGGCCAGTCCGGCAATCCTGCGGATGCCGCTCACCGAGACGTGCTTTTGGCGGAAGGCGCGCAGCAGCAGCCGGCCGGGTTCGTCGTCGCCAAGCACGCCCACCGGCAGCACGGTCACGCCCAGGTCGGCCAGATTGTAGATCGCGTTGCCCGCGCCGCCGGGCACTACGGAGCGCTCGCGATGGCGCAGGATCAGGACCGGGGCTTCCCGCGAAACGCGCGCGATTTCGCCGTAGATGAACTCGTCGGCAATGAGATCGCCCAGCACCGTGATGCTGAGCTTGGAGAAACCTTCGATGATGCGAACCAGGCGGTCCGATGGCTTGGGGATCTTTTGCATGACCACTTGAAATTTTCTCATGCCGAGCCTAGAAACGGCAGCCGGAACGCCGCTCCAGGGTGCTGAGTAAGGTGCTGAGCGCTTCCTGCGGCGCGGCCAGGACCAATCGCAGCCGGGCCACCTGCAGCGGCTCGAGCTGATTGGCCAGAGAGCCCAGATTGATCATGTCCTTTTCCGTGGTGATGAGATCCGTGGCGCCGCAGCTCGATCTGAGACGAATCAAGCGGTCAATATCACTGGCGGTATAGCGGTGATGATCGGCGAAAGACGCGGTATCGGCCAATTTGACGCCGATGGCGCGAAGCTGGGCAAAGAACTGGGAGGGACGGGCAATCCCGCAGAAAGCCGCTGCTGGTGAAGACAGCGGCGAGAGGAAAAGCTCGCGGTTCATCTTCCACACGGTCTTTGCCTCGCAAGCGAGGTCCGGCGACTCTGAGGCCACAGCGTCCGCGCGTCGGAGAGACGAAAGCGGTTCCCGCAAACGTCCCACCGGGAGCAGCGTGCCGGTCAGGTCGGCGGCGGGCAGCAGCACAATGTCGAAATCGCGATGCAATCCCCGGTGCTGGAAACCGTCATCGAGCAAGTGCAACTTGCTGTCAAAACACTCTTCCGCCAAGAGTCCTGCCAGAAAGCGGTCGGCGCCGACGATGACCGGAACCTGAAGGCTGCGGGCGATGAGCAGCGGCTCGTCTCCAAACTGCTCCGGCGAGCCATCAGCGTTCACAACGGCAATTTCCACAGAGCTGCGGCCGTAGCCACGCGAGAGAACGTCAAACACGATGCCGCGTTGCTTCAGCAGCTGGCCCAGGGTAATCACAAATGGCGTTTTGCCGCTTCCGCCCACGGAGAGATTACCCACGCTCACTACCGGCCGTGCCAGTTTGCGGACTTTCAACGCACCGCGGTCATAGAGCGCGTTGCGCAGCGCCACGCCGGCTCCGAAGATGGCGGAAAGAGGGTTCATGGATCCTCGGCCGGTCCGGGGTCCCCGGGCCGCACGGGTTTCGCGGACTGGGGTGGGGGCACGGGCAGTAGCGGCTCCAGTGCCTGCAGAGTGCGCGCAGTGGCGCCGGTGTTTTCTAAGAACAGCTCGCGAGCACGTTGCCCTAGGCGGGCGCGCTCCTTGACGTCGCTGACAAGGCGACGCAATTCCCCGGCAAGAGTGCCGGTCGTCACGACGGTGATCGCGCCGCCACGCTCGAAGATGCGCACAATCTCCCGGAAATTGGATGTGTTGGGCCCAGCTAGCACCGGCACTCCATGCTGCGCGGGCTCCAGAATGTTGTGGCCGCCCACGCCGGGGAGCAAGCTGCCACCTACAAACGCCACGCTGGCCAGCGCATAAACGGACGCGAGCTCGCCGACGCTGTCGAGTAGAAAAACGCAACCGGCGACCGGCCTGCCTGCCGTCCACACGCTGCGCCGCAGCAACGGCATTCCCAGCGATGAGACGAGACCCGCAACTTTGTCAAAGCGTTCCGGATGGCGCGGCGCGAGCACCAGGACGGCGGACGGAAACTGCTGACGGACCTCCTGAAACGCGGCCAGTACCAGATCTTCCTCGCCTTCCGTTGTGCTACCGCAGACGATGACCGGCGTTGCTTGGCCCATCGCACGGCGCAAACTCTCAGCCAGGGGAGAAGCGCCGCCGGAGCGGACATCAAATTTCAAGTTGCCGCTGACGTGCACGCGTTCGGCCGCGGCGCCAATGTCGCGCAGACGTTGCGCATCCACCTCTGTCTGGGCCAGGAAAAGATCGGCCTCGCCCAGAACTCTCGCAAAGAATCCGCGCAACCGGCGATAGCGCGGAAACGAGCGGTCGGAAATGCGCGCATTCACGATGGCCACTCGTATGCCACGCTTCCGCGAAAGATGCAGCAGGTTCGGCCAGAATTCCGCTTCCGCCAGGATAAGCAGGCGTGGCCCGAGGGCGTCCTGGTAAGCGCGAATGGCAAACCCGAAGTCGATCGGCAGGTAAAACACTTGGGCTTCGCCAAAACGCTGACGCGCAAGATTCTGTCCGGTCGCCGTGGTGGTCGAAACAAACACCGGAGTCTGTGGAAGTTTTTTCATAAGCTCGGCCACCAGATGGCTTACAGCCAGCACTTCCCCCACGGAAACAGCGTGAATCCAGATTGAGCCCTTGCCGGCATGGCCGCGCAGCCGCGCCGGAACCACGCCCATTCGCTCTTTCAATCCGGCCCGGTATTTTCCCAATCGCAACACTTGCAGAATCCACCAAGGCAAGGAAATGAGAAGCCCTGCGGCCAGCAAAAGGCTATAAACGATATACATGGATATACATGAAGGACTAGACATTCTATGCGCGCCGCCCATCAGTTGTGAAAACCTGAGTCCATGTCCGATAATCAAGAGAGCCGTGAGCAAGCACAGAATTCAGCTATGGACGCTGTTGTTCGGCGCATTTGCGCTGACCCTCGCCTACGCCGGCGACAAAGGCTTCAATCCGCCCCGCGCGACCCACGCCACGACGTATCCCCTGCATGAAACGCATGATGACGAAAAGGTCTCCATCGCCATCGACCCCTATGACACGCCCGATAAGGACGCCATCTTCAAGGTGAAGTATCGCGGCAGCGGGTTGCTTCCCATCCGTGTGATCATCTCCAATGATGGTGACAAGCCGCTCATGCTCGATAACATCAAGATCGTGTTGGTGACTGGCCAGCGCACCAAACTGGAGGCCGCCACCAAGGACGACGTCCTCCGCCGGATCTCCCAGCCCAGCAAAGCCGGCAGCAGACCGACGGTGCGGATTCCCATCCCGGGGCCCCGCAGACAGCCGGCTTCCGTCAGCAAAGAGGCGTTAGAGGAAGTCGACGCCGCGATATTCACTACCGTTCCTGTAACCCCGCACTCCACCAACAGCGGGTTTCTATTCTTTGACGTGATCGATATCGAAAACCCGGAAAGCGGCGCGCACGTTTACATTTCCGGAATCAATGCCGGAAGCAAAGAAATCTTCTACTTCGATATCCCGGTTGAGAAGAATTCTAAGTAGAGACGTGGCATTGCCACGTCTCCCCGCCCGACGCCTCGACGCCGCCCTTCGCCTATAATCCAACCATGGCTGAGAGCGCACGCGTTTCGGCTGCGGTCGAAGAGAAATACGAACCGGTGATCGGCCTGGAGGTCCATGTCCAGCTGCTGACGCGGACCAAGATTTTCTGCGGATGTTCCACGCAGTTCGGCGCGCCGCCGAATACCAATGTCTGCCCGGTTTGCCTGGGCCTTCCCGGCGCGCTGCCGGTCTTGAATCGCAAGGCGGTGGAGTTCGCGGTGCTTGCGGCACAAGCACTCGGCTGCCAGGTCCGGGAGACGTCGATCTTTGCCCGAAAGAATTACTTTTATCCCGATCTGCCCAAGGGCTATCAGATTTCGCAGTATGACCAGCCCCTGGCCGAGCATGGCCATATTGAAATCAAGCTCGCAGGGGCAGACGCGAAGAGAATCGGCATCACGCGCCTGCACATGGAAGAAGACGCCGGCAAGAGTTTGCATGAAGGCTTTCCCGATTCCTCAACCAGTAGCCATATCGACCTCAACCGCAGCGGCGTGCCTTTGATCGAGATTGTCAGTGAGCCGGACATGCGTTCGCCTGAGGAAGCCTTCGAATACCTGACCCGGTTGAAGGAGATCATCCTGTACACCGGCGTAAGCGACTGCAACATGGAAGAAGGCTCGCTGCGCTGCGATGCCAACATCAGCGTGCGCCCCCGCGGCCGGGAGAAGTTCGGCGTCAAAACGGAAATCAAGAACGTGAACTCTTTCCGCTTTATCCGCCAGGCGTTGGAGTACGAGATCGGGCGGCAGATTGAAGTCCTTGAAAGCGGCGGAAGCATCCAGCAGGAGACGCGGCTGTTCAATGCGCAAGAGGGCCGCACCTACAGCATGCGCTCCAAGGAAGAAGCGCACGACTACCGTTACTTTCCGGAGCCGGACCTTCTGCCGCTGGTGGTGAGCTCTGCATGGCAGGCCGAAATCCGGTGCTTGCTGACCGAGCTTCCCGAAGCGCGCCGGGCCCGCTGGGTACGCGATTTCGGCATCACTGATTACGACGCCCAGGTCCTCACCGCCAGCAAGACTCTCGCCGTCCAGTTTGAAGCCGCGGCCAAAGCCGCTAAAAGCGCCAAGCGCGTAGCCAACCTGGTGCAGAGTGAGCTGCTCGGACGCCTAAAAGCCAAGGACCTGGAGATTGAGCAGTCTCCGATTTCCATGAAAGGCGTGGCTATGTCCGCCGATCTGCTGGAAACCGGCGCCATTTCCAGCAAAATCCTCAAAGACCTTTATGACAAGGCTTTCGCCGCCGGTGAAGATTTCCAGGCAGTCTATGAACGCGAAAAACCGCAGCAGATCACCGATCCGGCGGCGCTTGAGAAGATCATCGATGAGATCATCGCCGCGAATCCCAAGCAAGTGGAGCAGTACCGCGCCGGCAAGACCACGGTCATCGGCTTTTTCGTGGGACAAGTGATGAAAGCCAGTAAAGGGCAGGCTAAGCCGGAGCTGGTGAATGAGTTGTTGAAGAAGCACCTGGCATCTGGCAACTAGCAACTAGCCAATCCATACCTCAAGGCTTTCGGTCTTGTCCAACGTTGCGTGTTAAGGCAACCAGCATTCGCTTCATTTCAGCGAGTTTCTCGTGAAAGACGGTATATTCGTGTTCCGGCAAATAGCCGAGATCTTTAGCCAGTAGGAGATGGTATTCCAACTCGTTTGATGACCCACATGCGATTTGCAGAAAACGGTGGAGCTCAGAGTTGCCCAAACGCCCATAACCCTCAGCAATATTCGCTGGAATGGACGAACTACACCGGCGCATCTGGCTGACTAAGCCAAAGACTTCTTGTTTAGGAAAGTCTGCAGTGCATTTGTAGATTTCAAGAACCAGTTCGTGAGATCTCTCCCACACTTTGAGGTCACGAAAGTCTCTCATGCGATCTCCGGTTCTTGAGCTGCTAGTTGCTAGCTGCCAGCTGCTCACTTCGTTAAATGTCCATGCGAGTTCTTTGGCCCCGTGGGCTTTTTCGTCAGGCTGTCGTACAGGATTTCAGTGAACAGGTCGGTCTTGATAAAACTCTGCCCGTAAGAATCCCACTTTGCTAGAACCTTCTCTTTTTTGAGCTGGTCCAGGGTCTTGCCCTTCTTGATGCCCGCCTGCACCGCGGCTGTAGTCTCTTTCAGCATCTGGACAAACTTGCGAAGGTCGTCCTTGCTGCCGAGCGGCCCATGACCGGGGATGATCTTCACGTCGTCCGGCACTTCGGCCAGGACTTTTTCGCCGCCGGCGATCATGCCCTGCACGCTTCCGCCGCTATCCAGATCGATGAACGGGAACATTCCGCCGTTGAAGAAGTCGTCGCCCATGTGGACCACATTGGATTGCGGAAAGAAAATCACGCTGTCGCCGTCCGTGTGCCCGTTCGGAAAGTGGATCGCGCGAATGTCTTCGCCGTTCAGGTGCACGGACACCTTATCGTCAAAGGTGATGACCGGCAGCGCGACCTTGGGGGCCGGCTTGGTTTCGCCGAACCGCGTCTTGCCACCCTCCGCCAGGCGTTTGCGCACGTTCTCCTGGGCGATGATGGGCGCTTTCTCGCCGAAATGCGGATTGCCGCCGGTGTGGTCGCCGTGCCAATGCGTGTTCAGCACGAACTTCACCGGCTTGTCAGTCACGGTCTTGAGCGCGGCTTCGATCTTCTCCGCGAGCGGGAGAAACTCATCGTCCACCACGACGATTCCGTCTTCGCCTACGGAGGCTCCGATGTTGCCGCCTGCTCCCTCTAGCATGTATACCGTGCCGGCAACCTTCTGGACTTTGATTTCCACTTTGCTGAGATCCTGCTGCGCGACAGCTGAAACTGCTAAGAGAGAACAACAGAGAAGGAAAAGAAAGACGTTCCGCACAATCTCCTCGCTTTCGCCGTCTACGGGCGGCTGCCGATTTATTGGAGGGCCATCTTACTGGATTGACACTTTGAGCTCAAACTGCCGCTCCGAATGGCGAGCTCCTCGATGTTTCTACTCCGCTTGGAGCGCAGCCGGCACGCGGGTGTACCTTTCGGCAAGCTCAGGGCAGGCTCTGTGCCCAGAGTCGCGGTTACCATCACCGCCGCTAAGCGTCTACAATGGACAGTTGTTTTTTACCCGAAAGCGTCGCTGACTTGTCGATTTTCAGGGTCGCCGTTCGTCATATATAGGAGCAGTGCTGATACCTGCGTTAGGGAGGGGATATGCCATCTGTGCAACACGTCTCGCCGAAGAAAGGGGACGTACTCGTTCTTGTAGGAACGATGAAGGGAGCTTTTGTCCTTACCGCCGACCGGGCGCGCAAGAAATGGAAGGTCGGTGGTCCCTATTCGATCGGATCGCCGGTTTATGCCATGGCATACGACAATCGGCAAGGGCGGCACCGCTTGTGGTGGGCCACGCAGAGTTTCCGCTGGGGAACTTTCCTGAGTTCTTCGGACGACTTCGGCAAAACGGCGACTCAGCCGGAAGCCTACTCGGTGAAGTTTCCTGCCGAATCCGGATTGACGCTTAAGAACATCTGGCAGCTTCAACTGCCCACCGGCGAGCCGGAAACGATTTATTGCGGCGTAGAACCGTCGACGCTGTTTGTGTCGCGCGACGCGGGGCAGAGCTGGTCGCCGGTACAAGGACACCTCGATCACCCCCACCGCGCCAAGTGGACGCCCGGCGGCGGTGGTATGTGCCTGCACACGATCGTTCCCCATCCCGCCGACCGCAAGCGGATGATCATCGCCATGTCGACCGGCGGCGTCTACCGCACCAACGACGGCGGCGCAACCTGGCAGGCGCGCAATCAGGGCGTCCGTGCAGAATTTCTTCCGGAAAAATATCCGGAATTCGGCCAGTGCGTGCACAAGGTAGTGCGTGATCCCGCAAATCCCAACCGCTTGTACTTGCAGAACCATTGGGGACTTTATCGAAGCGATGATGACGGCGATAACTGGAAGGATATAGCTAAGGGAGTGCCTTCTGACTTTGGCTTTGCCATGGCAGGTCACCCACATGATCCTGATACGGTTTATATCGTGCCTATCGAATCCGACGAATACCGCTGCACGCCGGAAGGCAAACTCCGCGTCTACCGCACCCGCAACGGCGGCGGCAGTTGGGAAGCGCTGACGCGCGGCCTGCCGCAGAAAAACGCTCTTGAGACCGTCTTACGTGATTCGATGTCAACGGATTCGCTGGATCCCGCGGGCGTTTACTTCGGCACGCGCAGCGGCAAGCTCTACGGTTCGAACGACGAAGGCAAGTCCTGGCAGTTGATTCAGGAAGGTTTGCCGGCCATCGTATGCGTGAAGACTGGCGTGGTCGGCGACGGCGTAGCAACTTCACCACGGAGGCACGGAGGCGCGGAGAAGAAGAAGGCAAAGAAGAAGGGCTCAGGCAAGAAGTCGCGGCGGTAAGTGATCCTTGCCTCGGAACAGGTTGGAACACGCCTTCAGCCCCGAAAACAAATCTCAGCCATGCCCGTCATCATCAACATTCCGTCGTATCTCGCCACCTTCGCCGGCGGTCAGCGATCGGTGAAGCTCGCATCGTCGCCCGCAACCGTCAATGAAGCTCTGGACGCGCTTTGGAAGCTGCATCCCGCTTTGCGCGACCGGGTTCTCGACGAGCAAAACCAGGTGCGCCAGCACATCAACGTATTCGTCGGCGATGAGAGCATCCGCTTCGCTCAGGGCCTGGCCACACCCGTGGCCGAGGGAATAGAGATTCTCATTGTGCCCGCGGTCAGCGGAGGGTAATGGCTACTTTAGCGGCTGGCTGGCGCCCTCAAACACCTTGGTCACAGCGCCGCGGCCGACACCGTAGATGATGTAGCTCTTCTCGTCGAAGCTATATTGGCGGAAAAGGAGCTCGCCCAGGCCGTCGCCGTCTACATCCACCGCGTCAACTAGCTCCAGGCGCGGCGCCACGTCCAAGCGCGATGAGTCCGTGATGCTCACCGCCACGCGCTGCGGATTCCCTTCGAGATTCACCCGCGCGATCAGTGTGATGTAGCGCGAAACAAATTTCGCTTGACCGCCGGGCGTTGTGGGCGCGCCCTTGGCGCCAGGAGGCAAGCGGTTGGTAACATAGCTCCCGGGAATCTCGGCGGTCAGCACCATGACGGCATCGTTGCTCAGATCCAGATCGAAAGCCCGGATGACCACGTTGGTCAGCGAGCTCTCAGGGACTTTGGCATTTTCCCGGGGAAGTTGGGCCAGCGCCAGACGGCGCATCTTGGCTTCCATCTCCGCCTGCTCGCCTTTTTTCCAGACAAACTGGAATGAACGAGACTCGCTAGATTCTGCGTCGGAAACCGCGACCAGGGTTTCTGTGCCGGGCGTCGGAACCGGCACCTTGGCCGTGGGTACCGCGCCTTCAACCGGCTGAGGGCTTTTGGACGGCTGGGGTGGATTGGCGGACGGCTCGCTTCCGGCGGCGCCACGGTGCCTCAACACTGGCCGGTAGGGATCGTCAACGTCCCTCGACGTATCTGGTTTGCTGGCCGTTGCAGGGGTCGGCGAAGGTGTTGCCGTTGGTTGCGGCGGTTGTGCCGTGGCATCGCTGCTGCCACCGCGGCGCAAGATCGGCCGGTCACTGCCGCTGTCGCTCGCGGCCACCACTGGAGTCGCGGTCTTCTCAGGCCCCGGCGGACTCACGACCTGCCATCGTCCCAACGCCTTCCACGTCGGATCCTTGGCGGCGCTAACAACCGTCACATATCCCACCGCCTGGCCTGATCTTTGCGCCTCGTAGACCACTCCGCTGTCCAGTGCCATAGGCCGCGGAGTGGCTTTGTACACGCTGGCATCGTGGAAAGTGCCTTCATCCAGGATGGTGATCGGGATCAGCTTGGCAGTCACGGTGCCCGTGTAATCCGTAGTCAGCTCCAACAGCGCCGTGGCGCGGAGCTTGTGCGCTTTGCGACGCTGCTGAGCAGCGATGCCGGCGCCGATAAAACACACCAGCAGAAGGAGTAGGCTGGCTTGAAGAGTTCTTCTACGATATAAATTCATTGGGAGCCGTCAACAATATCCATGAAACTTAATGATAAAGCCCCGGACTTCTCTCTGGCCAATGAAGAGGGCCAAACCGTCGCGCTCAAGGACTACCGCGGCAAGAACGTGGTGCTGTTCTTCTTCCCTAAGGCAGATACCCCAGGTTGAACGATGGAGGCGTGCGGGTTCCGCGACGCATTCCAAAAACTCCAGCGCGCCAGCGCGGTGGTGCTCGGCATCTCTGCTGACAAGCCCTCGGCGCAGAAGAAATTCAAAGAGAAGTACGATCTCCCCTACTCGCTGCTGTCCGACGTGGACAAGGCCATCGCCAAGAAGTTCGGCGTCCTCAAGGAAAAGAGCCTGTACGGCAAGAAGTACATGGGCATTGATCGAACCACATTCCTGATCAGCCCGGAAGGCAAGATCGCCGCAGTGGTCAACGGGGTGAAGCCAGACGAGCATGCTGCGGCGGTTCTG
Organism: Candidatus Angelobacter sp.; assembly: GCA_035263765.1. Classification (GTDB taxonomy): domain Bacteria; phylum Acidobacteriota; class Terriglobia; order Terriglobales; family Acidobacteriaceae; genus Angelobacter. The sequence continues at coordinate 12,340 of DATFQZ010000280.1, forward strand.
GCGGCGATGCCAGGCTAAAGTCCCGAGCGCCAGCGAGGGATCCCTATCAGAGCGGCGAGTAACGAGCCGCGAATATACGCGAATGAACACGAATGAGGAAGAAGGCATTCGTAGGATTTCGCGCTGATTCGCGGCTAGTCCTCGCTCCTGCGAATCCCGCGCTGCGATAGGGTTCCCTCGCTGCGCTCGGGACAAAACCCTACTTAGATCCGGTAATCGTAAAGGTCAGCACTGACTCGGCCGGGATCGCGGCTTCTTTCTTGCCGGTAGCTGCAGCTACGCCCGTCCCGCCGGCAGCGCCCGCGCCGGCGCCGATAGCCGCGCCTTTGCCGCCTCCGATCAAACCGCCAATCAGTGCGCCGCCCGCCGCGCCGCCGCCGATTTTGGCTACGTTGCCCTTCGTGTGGCTCGAACCCTTACGGCTGACCCGCGAACTGTAGACCGTTTCCCCCTTGATCGAGCTCAGGCGCAGGGAGAGCTGCCCGGGATCTTTCAAACGGCCGCTACGCTTCACGTATGTCACTTTGCCCTTAACGGGGTCGCCGGCTTTCGCCAGGACCTTGCCGTTCGAGGTGATGTCGCTGGTCAGGGTCCCGGTCCATGTCTCTCCTTTTGTCGCCGTTCCCGAGTTCAGCGATTGGTTGATGCGCACGGTGACGTGTTTCCCCGCCGGTATTTCGGCGGCCGCTGCGGCGAGAGTCGAGCCCAGCAGTATGACTGCCGGAACCAGGAACCTCGAAATCGTCTTCTTCATCTTCATACGCGCCCCTTTTCTTGCCGGATCTGCGATTCCCGTCAGCTCTTAATGGAAGGCCAACAACGGTAAAGCCGGCTGTTCTCAATTTGCGGTAGTGGTGCAGTTCGGCGATGGCCATGTAGCACAGGCGCCCTCGCCTGTGTCTTTTGGGGCCACACAGCCGGGGGCGGCTGTGCCACACGAGCCTCGCAAGTCAAACTGCACCACTACCGAATTTGCGCAAGATTTTAACCCGTATCGGCTTTCTGTTATAAGTTCTTTGCTGGAAACGGAGGAACTATGCGTAGCTGGTCTTTCGTACTGGTACTTCTTGCCTTGACGATGCCAGGCTTGGCGCAGCAGCCCACCCCGGCTGCAAAGCCGCTCTACGATCTGTTCGCCGCGGAGTGGGATTACGACATGCAGCAAATGCCGGATGAGGCTTCTACATTGGGCGACCGCCGCTGGAACGACCGTTGGCCTGACGACAGCCTGGAAGCTTTTGCCCGGCGCAACCAGCATGACCAGGACGTGCTGACACGCCTAAGCAAGATTGCCCGCGGCACTCTGGCGCCGGTAGAGCAGCTCAACTATGACCTATTTCAAAAGCGCTACCAGGACCGAATAGAAGACTACAAGTTCCATTGGTTTCTGATGGAATTCAACCAGCGAGAAGGCATACAGACCTCCGACGAGCTGGCTGACTCTTTGCGCTTTGAAACCATCAAGGACTATGAAGACTGGTTGGCGCGCCTGCGCGCGTTTCCGGCGCTCATGGACCAGCAGATCGCTTTGCTGCGCCAGGGGATCAAGGAACGCATGGTACACCCCAAGGTCATCATGCAGCGCATCCCGGCCCAGATCGACAAGCAGATTGTTTCCGACCCCACGCAGAGCGGCTTTTATAAACCGTTCCAGAGCTTTCCCAAGAACATCTCCGCAGCCGACCAGCAGCGCTTGCAGGCTGCAGCGCGCGAGGCGGTGGAACAGCAGATTGTTCCGGCATTCAAGAAGTTCAAGCAGTTTTTCGTCAGCGAATATCTTCCGGCGAGTTACGACCAGGTCGGCGCCTGGCAGCTGCCTCACGGCGATGAACTGTACGCTTACTTCATCCGCCATTACACCACCACCGGCCTCACTGCCGACCAGGTGCACGAAATCGGCTTGAAGGAAGTGGCCCGCATTCGGGCGGAGATGGACCAGATCATCCAGCAGGTCGGCTTCAAGGGCTCGCGCGACGACTTTTTCAAGTTCCTGCGCACCGATCCCCAGTTCTATTACCGGACTCCTGACGAGCTTTTCACCGCGTACAAAGCTCTGGCCAAGACGGTGGATCCCAACCTGGTCAAAGTCTTTAAGACTCTGCCGCGTGAGCCGTACGGAGTGGAAGCTATCCCCGCCGTAGCGGCGCCGGACACCACCGCGGCTTACTACCGTGCCGGGGCGCTCGACGGCTCGCGCGCCGGAACCTACTTCGTCAATCTTTACAAGCCTGAGTCCCGGCCCAAGTGGGAAATGACGGCGCTTACGCTGCACGAATCCGTCCCTGGGCACCACTTGCAGATCGCCAGGGCCCACGAATTGGGCCAACAGCCCCAGTTTCGCCGAAATGCCGGATACACGGCTTTCGTCGAAGGCTGGGGTTTGTACGCCGAATCGCTGGGCGAAGACATGGGTCTATACAGCGATCCCTATTCCAAGTTCGGCGAGCTCACCTACCAGATGTGGCGTGCCGTGCGCCTGGTCGTTGATACCGGCATGCACAGCAAGCACTGGACGCGCGACCAAGCCATCCAGTACTTCATGGACAACGCTCCCAAAGCCGAACTGGATATCGTGAACGAGATTGACCGCTATATTGCCTGGCCGGGACAAGCGCTGGCTTACAAGATCGGCCAGCTCAAGATCACCGAACTGCGTGCCCGTGCCCGCCAGGAATTAGGCCCGCAGTTCGACATCAAGGAATTTCACGATGTCGTGCTTGGCTCCGGTTCACTGCCCCTCGACGTTCTCAGCCGCAACGTGGACCAGTGGATCGCGGAGAAGAAAGCGCATGGAGCGAAGGGCGGCGGAAATTAAACCTACCACGAGGGGACACGGAGTGATCGGGGGAATTGCCAAAATCCGCAATTTTCGAAGAAGCCAGTTTGACAAACGAAAAAGCGTCACGCTGTCATCCTGAGCGAGGCCCGAGTCCCGCCGGAGCGGGATGAGGAGGAATCGAAGGACCCCGAGAACGTTCTTCCCTAACATGTTGTCTTAGGGAGTTCTCTAGAGGATGCCTTGATGCGCGATCGCGAGACAAATACCTCTGGGATCCTTCGACTCCGCGCCCTCGGCTGTAGTTCAGGAGAGATCCTCGTGGCGCTTCGCTCAGGATGACAGGTCTAAAACAAACTCGTTTTCAAAAACGGAGTTTTGGCGTTTCAACGCTACAGTTGAAGCCAGACCGCGCCAGCATCCTTCCCCGCTCTTTCTTCAACCGCGATCCCCGCGTCGTCGCGCGCGCGTTGCTGGGGAAACTCATCGTCCGCCGCCGAGGCAGTAACCTCCTTGCCGGGCGCATCGTGGAAGTCGAAGCCTACCTCGGCTCGGACGATCTAGCAGCCCACGCCACTGCCGGTCGCACCGCTCGCAACGCCGTTCTCTTCGGCCCGCCGGGGCATGCTTATGTTTACTTCATCTACGGCGTGCATTACTGCCTGAATATCTCCTGCCTCCCCGATGGCGAAGCCGGATGCGTGCTCATCCGCGCGCTCGAGCCCGTCGCCGGGCTGGAACAAATGGCCCGCATGCGCAAACTCAAAGGCTTGAATTTCGAATCCGCGCGCGACCTGCGCAAGCTAACCAGCGGCCCGGGACTATTATGCCAAGCCCTGTCCATCACCCGCGCCCGCGATAACGACAAAGATCTGGTCTCGACCCGTTCCGATCTGCGCGTGATGGACGACGGCTCTCGCGCCGGCAAGATAGCGGTCACGCCGCGAGTGGGAATCGTGAAGTCGGCGGAGATGCCGTTGCGATACGTGCTCGCAGAGAATCTGTTTGTTTCGCGTCATTGAGCCAGCGAGGAAAGAAATGACCGCACGACCGCGGCACCGTCCTGCTGTCATCCTGAGCGAGGCCGAAGCAACGCGAGGGCGAGTCGAAGGACCCCGAAAATGCTTAGGCAACACGGGTGCGTCAGGGAGTTCTCTAGAGAACGCCTTGAATCTGCATTTCAGGCTGCGAGCACTCTCGGGGTCCTTCGACTCCGCGCCCATCAGCCAAGAGAGCAAAAGACCAACGTGGCGCTCCGCTCAGGATGACAGGGCTTGGGAGTAAGGTACTGAGGCACAGCGGTGTGAAATCGACGTGCCGTGAGCCTACCTGAAGTTCGCGCTCTGCACGCGCTGGCGGAAGTCAGCACCCTCCAGTTGAACTACCCGGCACATCTCGTGCAGACGGGAACGCATGCGTTCGGTAATACGATCGCCCAACGTCTCGTTGCGCGCGGCGTGGCGCGCGGCTTCGCTTGCCGAAACGCCCCGGGTCCCTAGTAACTCTCCCGGAGGCAGATTGGAGAAATTGGTGGTGATGATGGTGGTCTTCTTCTCGTTGTAGCGGCTGTTGAGGATGTGGCTGACCGTGTCCCAAACCCACTCTGTCGGCTTAACGGCGCCCAACTCGTCCAGCACCAGGACATCCGCTTCGAAAACCGGGCGCAAAATCTCCAGCTCCGTGGCCTGTACGCTAGGGTTGTAGGAGTTCTGGATCTCTTTGAGCAGCTCGCGGTAATCGCAGAACAAGCAATGCACGCCTTTGCCGCGAACCAATTCCTGGATGATGCCAACCGCCAGGTGTGTCTTGCCGGTGCCGATCGGCCCGATGAAAAGCAGTCCAGTCTTATCCAGCGGATACTCTTCGACAAACCTTCCCGCGGCCAGCCTCGCCGCCGCCAGCGAACGGTGGCAGCCGGTGAAGTCGATGGTGAAATCAGCCAGGGTACAGTGTTCGTAGCGCGCGGGAACGTGCGCGGACTTCAGCAGCAGGTCCACGCGCGCGGTCATGCGGCAATCGCAGCGGGTGACTCGGCTCGCCTTGCCGGGAATCTCGACTGGCTTCCAGCCCGTTCCATTGCAGATCGGGCATTCGGGTGCGGACTCTGTTCTGGGGAGTGAAGCCATCGAGGTCTCTTTATGAAAATAGCATTAATCTCCGCGCGGGCTGCGGATTTTCTGCAGGCACGACTCACACTTGTGCACAAGATTTTCACAAGCATTGCACTCCATAAGTAGCAGCGGCTCTTTACAAATTCCTGAATCGAGTTCCAGCTGGCCGGCATCTTGTGGCCATTGCGTGTTTCTTTGTTGGTGATTCGCTATGAACAATGAATGCACTCGCATCGCTGATCAACTGGCTTGCACGTTGAATGGAGAAGCCTGGTACGGAGATTCCCTGCGCGAACTCCTCGAAGGCGTGACCGCACCACAAGCGCTCTCCCATCCAATTCCCTCCGCTCATTCCATCTGGGAGATGGTCTTGCACGTGGAAGCCTGGTGCAAGTTTGCGGATGGCGCTATGCGCGGCGTGGCTATTCCCCCGTGGCCAGCCATGCCGAAGGAGCTGGATTGGCCACCGGTGACCGATAACGGCCAGCCGGCGTGGCAGGAAACCGTGGCTTCATTCTTTGCCAACCACTTGAAACTGGTTGAGGCGATTAAGAGCTCCGCAGACGACCGCCTTGGCTCCACGGTTCCCGGCCGAAGCTATGATTTTTATCACCTTTTCCAAAGCATGACGCAACACGCGGTCTACCACGGGGGACAGATCGCATTGTTGAAGAAGGCTCTCCGGGGCTAAAGCCCGAAACACAAGGGCCTTTACGCGGCTCTAAAGAGCCGCTCTTCCACCTGTTCTCCCGCCGGCCTTTCTCCGTGCCTCCGTGTCCGGCGTCCCCAAAAAGCCCGGTTTTGGCTTTTTGGGGTGGTTGTCTCCGTGGTGGACTTTGGCGTTAAAAAATATCGAACACGTAATCATGTGCCGCCAAAGCTGCTTGACTGAGCGTCCCTGCCTTCACGCGCTTCACGGCCTCCTCGCGCGAGAGATCGAAGATCGCCTCCAGCAACTCTCCAGCTTCCTTCTTGCTGGCCTGCCCGACCACGAACAGCACGCGGGCGCTGTGTTGGATGTAGCGTGGCGATAGCAGCTGCTTCTTCAGGATCTCCATGATCACGTCGGCCTTGCTGCGGTCGAAGCGGCCCGGCTCGCCGCGTTTGTCCTGCTCGGCGAAAAAGGCTTGCGTCCATTCGTTGTGATACGTCCAGACCTTGTCGAAGAGCTCGCGGGTAAAGCGCGTGCCGGCTTTGATCATGTCGGCGTTCTTCGCCGGCTCCACGCCATCTTCCGTCAGGGCCGGGCGCTTGAGATAGCCGTCCTTGGTGATGGCCGCCTGATGATGCGCCAACGTCCACAGCCACGAGACATCGATCCGGTACGTGGCCAGGTCGTTCATGAAGCGCAGCTTGAGTTCGTAATCGTCAATGGCCGCGGCGAAGTTGCCGTTAAGGATCTGGAAGCCGTAGTTGGCGGCCATGTAGAACGCATGCTGGATGTGTTCGATGGTGACGTCGCCTTTGGGCACGCCGTAGATAAAATCCCAAAGTTCGTCGTCGAAGATCTTTTCCGGCGTGTCCACTGATTCCCGGGTAATGACCTGCGGAGCGATCTTGCCTTGGGCGTTCAAGAGCCCGCGCGACTCCAGCACGCGACGCTCCGCCTCACTCAGGCCGCTGGCGACGGTTGGAACAGGCTGGCCTTTGACCGTGTCTGTTTCCAAGCGGGCGTCCACGATCGACTGCAGTTGGGTAAGCGGCGCCTGCAGCGGTGCGTTCCCTGCGGCCACGTAGGCCGGTTCTGGGCTGGCCACCCAGCTCTGGCGGTAAGCGTCGTAGAGCTTGCCTTTGACTTGTTTCGCCAGGATCTCATCGAGATTGGGTTGCTCGCCCGAGGCAAGAGGTTGGTCGGGGACAAACATCAGGCCCAGCATGCGCTCGCGCAGCTTGTCGATCACCATGGCGCGAAGCGCGAGCGGGTTATAGCGCGATCGGCCGTACGCATCACCCTGCTGGTAGATCATGACCGCGGCCATGCCGCCGATGGGAGCCGCGTTCTCCAGCTCGCCGTTCTTCATTCCCGCCATGAGCATGATCAGCGCGTTGTAACGCTGGTAAGCAATCATGTTGGGCGAGGCCATGCCGATCGTCTGCGGATCGGGATACACACCCTGCGGATCGTCTTTCCACATCTCGATCAGGCTGCCGAGGTAGTCCCAGCGGCCGACGTTAGTGCCGAGGAGGCGGCGGCGAAGGACCCAGGCGATGGCCGGCAGTGTTCGGCCGGCGTTGCCTTCTTCATACAGGACTTTGATCTTGAAAGTCCCAGCGGGGACACCGATCATGTCTTCGAGCCGCGACAACAGTTTTTCCAGAATCAGCGCTTCTTGCGGTGTT
>DATFQZ010000281.1:0-5373 GCA_035263765.1 Candidatus Angelobacter sp.
TAGTCGATGACGCGCTTCACCACTTCTGCCACGCGCTGCAGCAGGGTATCCAGATCGAGCGTGGTGTTGAGCACATCAGCGACTTCGACGAGAAGTGCCTCAACGTCAACGCGCGGCGATTGGGAAGAAGTCACCATGGAGCCACTTTCCATGATAACAGCGGGGTTCTCTGCGAAATCCCGACGGCGCAAAATGGCGAAGGGTTTTTGCCGGGATTGCCAGAATTGCCAAAATTACCAAAGAAATCCAAATTGCCTGTGCACGAAGTAACAGTCCAATTTGGAGTTTTTGGCACTTTTAGTTTTTTTGGCAATGTCTTACTTAGGAGTGGCGGTCGCGACATCAAAGGTCAATGTCGCGCGCAGAACGCTACGAGCCAAACTCACCGGCTCCGAGCTCGCGCACAATGGCGACGCCGGAGCTGGTACCGAGACGGTTGGCGCCGGCTTCGATCATGGCTAGAGCAGTGGCCGCAGTGCGAATGCCGCCTGAGGCCTTTACGCCGGCACGATCGCCCACTACGCCGCGCATCAGAGAGACGTCTTCCAAGGTTGCGCCGCCCAGGAAACCCGTGGCCGTCTTCACGAAATCGGCTTTGCCGGCCAGGCTGAGCTCGCAACTGAGGATTTTTTCTTCCAGCGTAAGCAGCGGAGTCTCCAGGATGACTTTCAGGATGGCGCCTCCGGTGTGAGCAACCTCAGCAACGGCGGCAATGTCATTTTGCACCGACTGGCGGTCACGCGACTTTAGCGCCCCGATGTTGATCACCATGTCCAACTCCTTGGCGCCGAGCCGCACGGCTTCTTCAGCTTCAAACCGTTTTACCGTGGTGTAGTTGGCGCCCAAGGGAAAGCCGATGGTGGTGGCTGTTTTCACGCGCGAGCCGCTTAGCGCCGAGGTTGCCAAGGGGACCCACCAGGGGTTTACGCAGACAGTGGCAAAGCCGAAATGAGCGGCCTCTTCGCACAAGCGGATAATCTGGTCCCGTGTGGCTTCAGGCTTCAGAAGAGTATGGTCAATCGTTGCGGCAATTGCTTGCCATTCCCGGGTGTGCAACTGAGGGTGGGTAAGGGTCTCTGACATCCAGATAAGGATTGTATTACTCTTGTTCGCCTTCCTCAAGAATACAAATGTCAGGTAGGTTACGAAAGCGTTCATTAAAGTCCAGCCCGTAACCGACCACGAACCGGTCTGGAACCTTGAATCCCACGTAGTCCGCTTCCACCGGGGCCATGCGACGCGAGGGCTTGTCGAGTAGCGCCGCAATTTTCATCGACCGCGGCTGGTGCTGTTGCAAATGCCTGCGTAGAAAAGTCAACGTCAGCCCGGTATCCAGAATATCCTCCACCAGAATAACGTTCTGGTCGCGTAGCGGAGTGGTCACGTCCTTGATGAGCTGGACTTCACCCGCCGTCACCTTTTTTGTGCCGTAGCTGCGAACCGCAATGAAATCAAAGGTTGCGTTCAGGTCGATCTGCCGCGCCAAGTCGCTCAGGAAGAGGCAGGCGCCTTTCAGCACCCCCACCAGGACCACAGACTGGCCCGCGAAGTCCTGGCTGATCTGCTTGCCCATACGGGACACAGCAGAGGCAATCTCCTGGCGTTTGAGAAGGACTTCCATCTGATTTTGAATGAAGAGGGATTGTCTCATATCTTGCCGTGTTAGCTCGAGGAGGATTTGTCCGCGATCTTCGCCCGGGGCAAGCGCGAATGGGAAGAAGTCAGCAAGAAGCCCTGAGCGTGAGTTCAATGCCCGATGGCGCGGCAATCGGGGACGTCAGGCGGCCGCCCGCCCGCCACGCAATCAAGATGCAATGGCTTGAGGACCGCTAGTCTCCAATGGATCGACGAACCGTCATACGCGATGCGGCTGGAAGTGGCGGCGCCTGATTCCTGAAAGATACCTTGGACAAGCCTGCTGCTGCCGTCACTCGAATAGACCGTGCAGTGGTAAAGAGTGGGTGAAGTGATGTTCGGGCAATCGATCCAGTAACCTTCTCCCTGATTCCGCGCATAGAGCGCAGCTGGCGGGACGCGGCTCGGTCGCTGTGGAACCCGAAGTCTCAGTAGCGGCAGGAGGAGGAGGCCGGCGCCGATGATCAGGATCGCCGCGGTCATCACCGCCAGACGTTTGAACTCATCAGGCATAGAACCAGTTTAGTGTGAAGATCAAAAACTGTTGAGGATAGATGAATTTCCCGGTATCCGGCAAGGCAAGGGGGAAACGGTCCTTTGCACGCCTGGAGAAACTTACTTCTTCTTCAAGAGGATTCCGGCAACCATGAACGCGATGGCCGCCAAGAGCCACTCGATGCGCCAAAGCTGTACGGCTTGCCAATCCAGGAGCTTCGTGGCGCTAAAGAAGAAGCCTATGAGCCCAGCAGCTACCAGGCAGAAGCATCCGGCGAGCAGCGCTGCCAGAGAGGCATTGCTTTGTCCGAGAGCATCGCGCAAGAACGCGAAGCGAGTCGCGAGTCCCGCCGCGGAATGAGAGGCCAGGCGCGCCAGTGCTCGAGAGGCGAGACGCACCACTGCCGGAATGTAGCGGCCGGCTTCAGTCTCAACCGCCGCCTGATCGGAACCACAAACGTGGCAATAAAGTGAGTCCGGCACGCACTCCGCACCGCAACTCCAGCAATGTGGACGTGCCCTCTCGGTTTCGGTTCGCGTGGTCGCGGCCGGTTTCCAGAACTCCGCCCGCGCTTCGTAATTTGGCGTCGCTCGTGCCATCTTGAATGACCTCGGTTTGTGAAGATAAGAGGCACTCTAGATGCCAACATTGGCTACGTCTAAGCCATTGATGAAACGTTAGTTAACCATGTCTCGCGAATTGTCGACCCGTGGCGCGAGAAAGAATTACGCGGTAAAAGCTTCGATAGTGGGTCATTTGACTCACTATCGTGGACGCGTGCCACAGCCCGGCCCCTAGCCTTGGGTGGCGGGTGGACGTAGCGGCTAAGAGGGCATTTTCAAACGAAATGTCCCGCTTAGGGTGTCGCAGCCAACGCCCATTGAAAGCCGCGAATTGTCTGATGGCAAGGGGGTTCAGCAGAGTTTTGCCCCCTCAACGGTGCCGTACTGCGCTCTACACCTCTTGACGCTGGGGCATGCGAATCACTTTGGGGTTCTCTTTGCCGTGATTCCAGAAGCCCAGCAGCACCAGGTCGGCCTCGCAGAAAGAGAGGTTCTCCGGCCGGGGGTGGCCGTCGTTGAAAATGTACTGATCAAGCAGCGAATGCAGCTCTGCAAGGGAGATGTTCAGATAGCGCGCGGCCTCTGACTCGGTGTAGAACTCTTTCACTGGCTTCAGCGGTCTCGTCATATCGTTTCCGTATCCCATCTCGAAAAGGAATGCGGGGGAGCTAGGTTCTTTTATCCCTTCTGGCTCTCGCGGCAAATCAGGTAAACTCACCCATAGCAGAGCACAATGAGACCTTACCGATACCGCTTCCTCCACCCCGGCAAAAGTCTGTTTTTTTCGTTCATCTTGGTTATTGTCTTAGGAGTAACTCCCGCGTGGGCATGCTCTCCCGGGAACAAGGGCGATTTTGACGCCTTGACCCAGAGCGGCTTTGAGCATTTTTACAGTTTGCAGTACGACCAGGCCATCCACGACTTTCAAAAGGCCCTGGAGGCCCGTCCTGACGAGCCCAAAGCCATCAACCATCTGCTGGAAGCGCGGCTCTTCCAGCAGCTTTACAAATACAACGCTCTGGATACGCGTCTGTATACCAAACAGCGTTTCCTAACTAGTAAACAAGTTCCGATCGAGCCCTCGGCGAAGAAGCAGTTGGCGGAGCTCACCGACCAGGCCATGGCGGCATCAGAGAAACGCCTTAGAAATGACCCTAGAGACGTTCAGGCGCTTTACAGCCGGGGAGTCACGGAAGGTTTGCGGTCGACCTATCTGGCCGTAGCTGAGCATTCCTTCTGGTCGGCGCTGAAATATGCGTTGGCTGCCCGCCACGATCACGAGCAGGTCCTCAAATTGCAGCCGGATTTCTCCGACGCCAAGACCGTGGTCGGGGCGCACAACTACGTGGTGGGGAATCTCTCTCTTCCCGTCAAAGCTATGGCCGGTATTGCCGGCATCCGTGGCGACAAGAACAAAGGGCTGCAAATGCTGGCTGAGGCAGGCAATGCCGGCGGCGAGAGCAGTACCGATGCTCGCGTTACTCTGGCCCTATTCCTGCGCCGCGAAGAGCGGTATCCGGAAGCCGTCGACGTAGTCCGAACACTGAGCCGGGAACATCCCCACAACTTCCTGTTTGCCCTGGAGGAAGGCAATCTGCTCCGCGATGCAGGCCGCGGGCCGGAGTCGATTGATGTCTACAAGAAGCTTCTCAACGCTTGCGCGGAAGGAAAATACCCTGAGGCGCACGTGGAAATGGCGCAGTTCTCCCTTGGCGAGGCCCTGCGCGGACAGAACCAGCTTCCTGAAGCGCTTGACGCCTACCGCTCTGCCATCGGAACCAGTGGATACGATCCAGACCTGCATCAACGGGCGCTGTTGGCTGCCGGGGAGGTCCTTGACCTCATGACCAAGCGTCAGGATGCGTTGACAGAGTATCGGGCGGCCATTGCGGTGGATTCTGGCACTGAGGAAGCGGGTATCGCCCGCAAGTACCTGGAAAAACCCTACAAAACCCACTGAAACGCCGGTTGTCGCCTATCTGAAGCGCTCGCGATAACCTGAAACCTTTCAGGCCGCCTTTTCGTATCAACAGGTGTCCAACGTTTTGAGGAGGTTTCATGTATTGCAACTACTGTGGCAAAGTGATCCCGGACGATTCGTGTCTGTGTGCCTACTGCGGCAAGCGCATGGCCGGGGTGGTTGCGCGCAAGAGGTTGGTGCGTCCACGCGAAGGACGTAAGATCGCCGGCGTATGCGCCGGTTTCGCCGAGTACTTTGATCTGGATGTGACTCTGGTTCGCGTGGTCTGGGTGGTGTGCTCTCTGTTTGGCCTGGCGGGCGTCATTGGCTACGTGGCTGCGTGGATCGTGATGCCGGAGGAACCCAAACTGGCGCTGCTGCCGGAAGCCGCGGATAAAGTGGCCAGCTAAAAGCGCTACTTCTGTGCGTTGGCCATGGCCTCCTGAGCCTGTTGGAGCAACTTCGTGGCAATGTCAGATTCTTGGCCGTTGGGCTTCTTTTCCAGGTAGAACTGTAGATCTGCCACGGCGTCGCTGAACTGGTGGAGTTGTATCAACACGTGGGCGCGCACCAGGCGGATAAGAGAATAGTCAGGCGCCAGGGTCGCGGCTCGGTTCAATTGCGCCAGCGAGTTTTTGAAGTCGGCTTTGCCGGCGTAGGCTTTGCCGAGTTCGAAGTAGGCCTGCCAGGCGTCCGGCGCCAGGGATTCGCCGCGCTCC
>DATFQZ010000282.1:0-44872 GCA_035263765.1 Candidatus Angelobacter sp.
TGGCCTTTGCGATCCTTCATGTTTGGATGGGCAGATCCAGCCGTAATCCCGTCTGGGGGTTTGCCCTAGAGATGCTCTTTCTTTTCGCACCTCTATGCGTTGCGATTGGCTGGGTGACGCTCGCCAAAAGCGAGATGAGTTTTTATGACCGGAGTTTGAGGTCAGGCCGTCTTTCTTTAATCATTGCTACCGTTTTGGCTCTTCCGACCGTGATATTCATGATTCTCGCTTTTATCCCCGTCTTCATTCATGCGGTCAGTCATGGGAGTGTGTTCAACTAACCTAAGAACTTGAGTGTGGCGTCGAGAGCCTAGCCGAACTCACCGGCCGTCACTCAGTGTTCATCTCCCTCATCGTTGGCTCGGTTTTGGTTATGGTTCTGCGATGCCGCGTCGATGTGACCACGCACTGTTTTCATTTCCCCCAGCCACCTCAACGAGACACTGTCCCGAATCCCCGGAGCGGTCCCGCACGGCGGGAGCGCGAAGTGGGTGAGGGATCGGCTCCGCTGCTGAAGCGCGGAAGCCTAGGAAGATTCTTCGCGTCTGCCGGCTTGAAACTGGACCGTAAGCGGCGGCGAGACTGGCGCTGAATTGGTTTTTCTTGGCTCCCGCGAAGCACCAGCGGAGCAGGTCCGTCATGCCCGCTCGCCCGCCGCGGCGAGCTACGCGGGATTCGGGATGGTATCTCCCAGGTTTGAGACTGACGTGGGTTTCGAGCCTGTGGTCGGGATACAGGGTTTTGGGGAAGAATCCCAACAACCCTCTACAACGAGAATGCTTTTTGCAGCAGCGTGGGGCATCCCACTAACTAACCCTCTAGCCCTCTTCCAACTCGATCTTCTTCGCCGCGGGATCCAGCTTAACAATGCGAAAGCTGCGGATCTCACCAGACCGTGCTGCCTCTGGACTGGAGCCAGCGCCAGGTGCACCGCTCTTCCAACGCGCCTGCAACATTGCACCGAGTGATGACAAGTCTGCCTTGGCGGCCTTCGCCGCTGGTTGGCCCGCACCCGCTTTTGCGGCGCTAGCCGCGGCCAAGTGGCACGTGGCGAAAACACCCTCGCCCAGCTCCACACGGGCAGTCGGGCCGGAGACTTCCATCACGCGCCCGCTGACCACGTCGCCTGGTTTGTGTTCGGCCAGGTATTCGTCGAGACTCGATGGCGCCATCTGCTTAATGCCCAGTTTGACGCGCCGCCTTTCCGTATCCAACTCGAGCACCTGAGCCTTGACCTTTTGCCCAACCTTCAACATCTCCTGGGGATGATTCAAGCGTTTCTCGGCGGAGATGTCGCCGATGTGAATCATACCTTCGATGCCCTGGGCCAACTCCACAAAAGCGCCGAACTTGGCGAGGCTGGTGATCGGGCCTTCCACGACGGAGCCTACGGGAAATTTCTGCGCCGCTTCCGCCCAAGGATCGCCGAGGGTCTGCTTGAGCCCGAGAGACATGCGCCGCTCCCCGGCGTTCACGCCCAGAACCACGGCTTCAACCGTCTCGCCCGGTTTGACCAAGTCGCTGGGCTTACGGATCTTTTTGACCCACGACATCTCGGACACGTGGACCAGGCCTTCAACTCCCGGCTCGAGTTCCACGAACGCGCCAAAATCAGTCACGCGGGTAACGGTACCGCGCACGCGTTCGCCGGCCTTGTATTTTTCCGCCGCCGAATCCCAGGGATGCGGCTGCAGTTGTTTCATGCCCACGGAGATGCGTTGCTTGCCGGGATCAGTGGTGATTTTGAGGACCTTGACTTCGACTTCCTGCCCCACGGAGAGCACGTCCGCGGGATTGCCGATGCGGCTCCACGCCAGATCGCTGACGTGCAGCAGCGCGTCGACCTCGCCAATATCGATGAACGCCCCGTACGTGGCCAGGCTGCGCACGGTGCCTCGGACCGTCTCGCCTTCCTTGATCTCAGCGTAGCGGCGCTCTTTGGCGGCGCGTTCCTCTTCTTCGGCGACCGCGCGGCGGTCTACCACCACGTCTTCATCCGTGACGTCGAGTTTGATGATGCGGCAGCGGATCTCTTGACCGACCAGTTTCTCCATTTCAGCGGCGTCACGCGCCCGGCTGCGCGACGCGGGCAGAAATGCGCGCACGCCCACATCCACGCTGAGCCCGCCTTTCACCACGCCCGTGACGGTGCCGGAAATGGCGGTCTTCTCGGCGAACGCCTTCTCCAGCGATTCCCAATCTTTCGGTTGCGCCACGTGGCCACGGGAAAGCTCGTAGTAACCTTCAGCGTTGCGCCCTTTCACCGTGACCGGCAGCTTGTCACCAGGCTTCAGGGTCTGGCCCGGGAATGCCGCCAGCGGCAGCACGCCCTCGGTCTTGAAGCCGATATCGAGGACCACGGAGTCGCTGGTAACGGCAATGACCGTGCCTTCAAGCGGCTGCCCGCCTGGGCGAGCATGGCTCTTCTCGTAATGACGGAGCACCACGTCAAACGACTCGTTGGACTCGTTGGCTTCCGCTTGGGGATTGGGTTCAGGAATGCTGGGATCGGACATGAGGGGTCAAATTCTCGCTGAAAAAGTTATATGGGTAGGATAACACTGTGGGCTGTCCTCGGGGTCTCCGGCCGTAGGCTACGCCTGCGCTACGGCGGCGCCTTCTTCCTTCTGCCGCCAGTACCGCCAGCCAAACCACGCAACCGTTCCCAGCATTCCGCACCAGGCAATTAAGCGTACGGTGTTGCCGATCTGTATGGCGTGAGGCAGCACGCCGAGGCGCGTGAAGATGTTGACCCAGTCATGCTGGGACTCGTCCGCCACGGCGCCCACGGTTACCAAGGGCAGCTCCAGCCGCAGAGCATCGATCATGTAGGTGGCCACTCCAGTCAGGCTGTGGAAGAAAGCCACTACACAGAATGTGGCCCCGGGAAGCTCACGCTTTACTGCAAAACTCGCCGCGAGCAATGCCGGGACCAGCAGCTGGAGGATGGTCCCACCCCAGAGTCCTAGCGTTTCGCCCAGGTATCCGAAGAGCAGATGCCCGCCTTCGTGGACAGGTAGATGAACGTTATCGAGCAGCGTGAGACTGCGGAAGTTGACGGCCAGGAAAAGAAGCAGTACCCCGTAGAAAATGGACCACCCGATGAACGCTCCGCGCCCCACCGGCTGCCATTGAATTTGAGGAATGCGCGGCACACGTCATGGATATCACACTCGCTGAAGCTTGCAGCGCTTCGGAAACTTGAAGGTAACATTATGCAAGTAACGTTACTAGTCTAGAGGATACCAAGCAGTGTTCTAAGGTCTTCGAGCGATTCGTGGGAAAGGTCTCTGGCCCAAGAATGGTGGACCCATGAACACGATCGTCAACAAATTTGTGCAGGCCCATGACCGGTATATGGAGTTGGACCGCATTCGCACCCAGTGCGTCAGCCCCGCAGAGCGCGAATCCATCCACATCGCGATCCTCACGGCTTACCTGGAAGTCCAGTTTCACGCGCGGCAGATTGCCGGCCTGCAGTTCGCTGACGGCATGGATTTTGCCGAAGTGAACTAGAGGGAATTTGGTAATTGAGTAATTTGGAAATTGGGTAATTGCCGAGAGGCTCGGCAGCTTGGTTTCCCAATTACGCAATTACCCAGCTACCAAATTTCCTCATTTCTCCTCTAAACAGCCATCTACCTTGAGACTTCCGCTCCGTGGAGTTCGCTGGGCGGAAACGTCAACGGCCGAGTTTCAGCCGTGGCTGGACCGATGTGCCAAATGTCGCGCGCGTATTCGCGGACGGTGCGGTCGCTCGAAAATATTCCTGTGCGGGCGACGTTGAGGATGGCTTTTTGCGCCCAGCCCGATGTTTCCTGGTAGTCGTGGCCGGCGTGGGCGCTGGCCTCAAGATACGAAGGCAAGTCGGCCATGAGGAAGTATCGGTCGCCGCGGTCCAGGACCTCATCGACGATCCAACGGAACAAGCCGCGCTCGTCGGGACAGAAACGGTCGGAAGCCAGGCTGTCCATCACGCGGCGCAGCACCGGGTTGGCCTGATAAAGGTCGCGAGGATGATAATCCCCCTGCCGCCGGCGGAGGTTGATATCGCGCGGGCTGAGCCCGAAGGCATAGAAGTTCTCGGCGCCGACTGCATCCAGAATCTCAATGTTGGCGCCATCGAGCGTCCCCAGCGTCAAGGCGCCGTTCATGGCCAATTTCATGTTGCCGGTACCGGAAGCTTCCATGCCGGCGGTAGAGATCTGTTCGCTCAAGTCCGCCGCGGGCATGATGATCTCTGCAAGGGAGACGCGGTAATCAGGCACGAATACGACCTTGAGCCGGCCCTCCACCCGGGGATCAGCGTTCACCACCTGGGCAACGTTGTTGATGAGCTTGATGATTTGCTTGGCTGCCCAGTACCCAGGCGCGGCTTTACCCGCGAAGATGTAGACGCGGGGGGTAGTAGGAGCGGCGCCATCGTCCACCACGGCCAGATATTCGTGGATGATGCGCATCACGTTCAGCAATTGCCGCTTGTATTCGTGAATGCGCTTCACATGGACGTCAAACATGGAGCCGGGATCCACGCTCACCGCCGTTGTGCGCAGAATCTCCTGCGCGAGCCGCTCCTTGTTGCGCCGCTTGATCGCCAGGAACTCCTGCTGGAAAGCGCGGTCGGTTGCATAACGCTCGATGCCCCGCACCTGTTCCAGGTCTGTGATCCAGCCTTCGCCCACGGTACGGGTGAGCAAATCTGCCAGGCCGGGATTGGCCTTCATGATCCAGATCCGCGGGGCAACGCCGTTGGTCTTGTTGCTGAAGCGCTGCGGCCACAGGCTGGCGAAGTCCGGCGCCAGGGAACTCTTGAGCAGTTCGGTATGCAACATGGAAACGCCGTTGACGGCGTGGCTGCCGGTGATCGCCAGATGCGCCATGCGCACCTGCTTCTCCGGGCCTTCTTCAATGATGGACACGCGCCGCTGCCGTTCAAAGTCCAGGGGCCAGCGCCGTCCGACTTCGCGCAGCAACTGGTGGTTGATGCCGAAGATGATGTCCATGTGCCGGGGCAGAAGGCGCTCCATCAGGGACATCGGCCATGTTTCCAGAGCCTCCGGCAGCAGCGTGTGGTTGGTGTAACCGAGGGTGGCTTGCGTGATCTCCCAGGCGTGGTCCCAATCAACATCGTGATCGTCCACCAGCAGGCGCATCAATTCGGCTACAGCCAGGCTGGGATGCGTGTCATTCATCTGCACCGCGACCTTGGCGGGAAAGTCATCGAACGTACCGTGCGACGTCAGATAGCGACGCACGATATCCTTGAGAGAACAGGCGACCAGAAAATACTCCTGGGTCAGGCGAAGCTCCTTGCCGGACAACACGGAGTCGGAAGGATAAAGCACGCGGGAAATGTTCTCGGAGGCGATCTTCTGCTCGACGGCGTGGATGTAATCGCCGCGGTTGAAGATTTCGATATCAAAATCCTGTGACGAGCGGGCCGTGAACAGACGCAGATAATTGACGGTCTGGCCGTTGAGCCCGGCCACGGGCATATCGTCCGGCACGCCCACTATGATCTTCGCGTCCACCCAGCGCTGCCGGCGGTTTCCTCGCGAATCACGCGTGCTCTCGACACGCCCGTACAACGGAACTGCGCAAGCTTCCTGGGCGCGCTCGATGAAGAAGGGCGTACCCTCCGCCTTCCAGTTGTCAGGCTTCTCGCGTTGATGTCCGCCCACGATCTCTTGCTTGAAGAGACCGTACTGGTAATCAATTCCGTAGCCGAAGCCGGGCATGTCCATGGTGGCCAGCGACTCGAGAAAGCATGCGGCCAGGCGTCCGAGGCCGCCGTTGCCCAGCCCGGCATCCGGTTCTGTCTCCAGCACGTCTTCCAGACGGATGTTGAGTTCGGCCAGCACGGCGCGGCATTCGTCTTGCAAGCGCAGGTTCGAAAGATTGTCGCTCAGCCAGCGCCCCATCAGGAATTCCATGGACAGGTAATACAAGCGCTTGGCGTCCTGCTGGCGATAGCGTTCTTCGGTGGTCAGCAGACGATCGATCAGGCAATCACGAATGGCGAGCGACACCGGCTTGAGCAACTCGCGGGGAAGGAAACGATCTGCAGGACGCGCCAACGTGTAGCGGATGTGCCGCAAAATCGACTGCCGAAGCGAGTCCGGGGCGCAGGTGAGATCGTTAGGCGAATCGGCCGGCATTCTCTGAAAACTACAACTCCAAGTAGTATGACATACCTCAGGCTCCCGGCACACTGAGTCAAATACCTGGGTTGAGGGTCGTTTTCGATCTTTAGATGGGCTTTGTGGCTCAGGCGCGGACAGGCTGATTCCCCGTTTTAAGGAGATTGGGCGGGTGGCCCCGCGATATTTTCCTGCAGCTGCGACTCTTCCATCTCTCCAGGGAGGATTTCCTTTAATGCCCATTGAATCCGTTGCACCGAGTCCTTGATCAGCTGGATTTGCCTTGTCTGCTCGGCGTAGGGCGCGTAACTGATGGATTGCAATGCGTTGCGCACATGGTGGTTCATGGCGGCAATCACACTGATCTTCTTCAACACTTCTCGTTGCCGGCGCTGTTCGTAGGCAAACACGACCAACCCGGTAATGACGCCGATCACGAGGTCGTCGAGCGAGCCGAGACTGAATGGCGACGTGCCCTGAACGAGATACTCCAGCAGCGCACCCAGCCCGGCGACCGCTAAGCCCAACAACACGCTGGTTGAAACTCGGCGAAGAAGCGAAGATCCTTTGGCGATTTGACGCATACCCAGGATTATCCCACTTGCCGGCGCCCGGTCATTACGGGAAACGCGGGCTGCAGTTAGCCCCTGTGTGAGAACGGCAGGAATTTCAGCCGAACGCCTGTACCGCCGGTCTGAAGGCCGGAGCCGGAGCTGTTCTATGTTCTCTTAGGCAAGGCGCTAAAGCTTGGGATGCTGTTGGTGCCAGCTCGTCCGGGCCTGATACCGCCTGGCGGCCTCGATCACTGTGGCGTCGTCGAGCACGCGACCGATGAACTGTAAGCCGATTGGCAGTCCGTCCTTCCCGAAACCACAAGGCACGCTGATGGCCGGCAGCCCGCACACGTTGCCGATGCCGCCGATAGGATCGGCAAAAGATAACGCCAGGTCCAGGTTGGCGTCCAGCTTGCTGGCTGTGACCGGCAGCGACGTGGAAACTAAGACGTCCACACCATCAAAGATCTCGTCCATCTTCTTTTGCAGGATGCCGCGGATGCGCTGAGCCAGAATGAAATCCGATGCGCTGACTTCCTCATTCATGTAAGCGCCGATCTTTGCCAACGGATCGCTGAGGTTGGCAACTTGTCCGGACTGCACCAGCGAGCGGAACGCCGCCGCGCCTTCCACCGAGATGATGACACCGGCCGCGGTTTCCCATGGGCCGTCGGGCAGCGTAATGTCTTTCATTTGTGAAAATTGCTCCAGCGCGCTGCGTGCAGCAGTCGCGGCAGCGGTAACGTCCGGAGAAAGCTCTTTCCACTGATTGACCATCCACCCCATGCGCAACGGCGCTGCGGTCTTCGCCGATCCCTCGTACTTCGCAGAAGCTTCCGGGAGCGAGCCCGCGTCTTCAGGGTCGTGTCCGGAGATGGCTTTCAACACCACATCGCAGTCATAGGCCACGCGGCACATAGGGCCGATTTTGTCCATGGAATAGGAGAGCGCCATAGCGCCCGCCCGGCTGACGCGTCCATACGTGGGACGCAGTCCGCTGACGCCACAAAAGCCTGAAGGACAAATAATCGAGCCCCAGGTCTCGGTGCCGATGGCAAAGGCAGCCAGGCCCGCCGCCATCACGGCGCCCGAACCACTCGACGAACCGCATGTCCAATAATCCGTGTTCCACGGATTCTTTGTCGGTCCGGTACACGAGGCCGAGGCATAGCGATATCCCATTCCCCCGGCCAGCTCGATCATCGCCGCTTTGCCCAGCAGCACAGCGCCGGCCTGGTTGAGCCTGCGGATGACCGTGGCGTCATAATCGAACTTCTGGGCCATGAGCGGCTTCGCGCCCCACATGGTCGGATATCCCTTCACCGCGAGCAGATCTTTTGCGGCGTAAGGAATGCCGTGCAGAGTCCCGCGATATTTTCCGGCCGCGATCTCTTTTTCCGCGGTGCGGGCCTGCTCCAGCGCCAACTCGGGTGTGAGCGTGGCATACGCGTTCAGCCTGGGGCCTATTTTGCGGCCACGCTCCAGATAGCTCTCGGTGAGTTCGACGGGAGAAAGCTGCCTCCCGTGGATGCGCTTGGCTAACTCTGAGATGGGAAGAAAGAGAATCTCCTCGCTGACCATTATGCCTTCCCGTCCTTCCTGTAAATCCTGAACACGGTGGCCGGCTGGTCGGAATTCTCGACAACGAAAGCGCGCATCTTCTCCAGGCCTTCCTGGCCCTCAGCCATTACTTTGCGGATATCGGCCCTCTGCTCGGCGCTGAGCTTGTCGCCGTACTTGCGGAAGATCGCGGCGATCTTCATCTCCACCTCGGCCTTAGCGGGAGAAGAAAGCTTGGCCATGGCGGCTTGCGCCTGTTGTTCCAGGCTGCCAGATGCAGGCGGCTGGCTCTGCGCCGGAGCTGGAGCCGGCGCCGCACTCTGCGCGAGCGCCTGATCAGGACGAAGAATCGCGGTGGTAGCGGCAGCGGCTGCAGCGATCGTAAACCGCCTGCGGTTCAGAGAGAATTCGCGCATCGATGCTCTCCTCGGATGAAAAGGATAGAAGTCCGGAGAGTAACTGAAGGGGCTCGGGAAGGTCAAACCGCCTGTCCCAGTTCGAGGCGAAGCGAGAGGAGATGATCACCATCGTAGAGACGCGGCATTGCCGCGTCTCACATTAAAAGCCATGTGGATGTGTTGGGACAGATTTGCCAGAACAGCACATAATTCGTGGTCACAGACAAAAAAGACGTGGCGATGCCACGTCTCTAACTAGACTCCCTGTTACTAGAACGTAAACGCGACGCCGCCGCGGAGAGAGCGGGGCGACTGCACAAGGTAGACAAGGCGGCCGTCGGGGCCCATGACCGGCAGATAGCCTTGCGCCAGCAGGTTGCGCAGATCCAACAGCGCATCCATTTTCACGGGGATGAAAGAGCTTGCCGGCAGGGGTTGGCGGATGAACACGCTCAAATACGGATCGCTTTGCCCGGGCGAAGCATTGAAAGCATCGACCACGGAAATAGCATTGCCGCTGATCCATTTGTAGGAGGCGATCCAGCGCGTGTGGGAAGCGGGAATGTGGCCGGCAATTTTCGCACTGACCGACTGCTCGCGAGTCGTCACCAACGACTGGGCCAGGTTCTGCCAGGTTCCGGGTAGCGACGCTGCCGTCACCGCACCGCCGTTCGAGTAGTCGAGGGTGGCGGTTAGATCATCGAGAAGCTTGCGTTCAAGAACCACGCGCGCCCCGGTGGTGTTCAGGCTCCCGGCGAACGCATACGAAAACGTGCCGGAGTAAATGTCGGGCAGAACATCATCGGAGTAGCTGGAAGGATCGCCGGCGCCGGTGAGCACCACATTCTGGATTCGATCGAGATAGCAGGCGACCTGCACGTTGGTCCTGCCGAAACGCCGCGATACAGAGACTTCCTGGTGCTGGGCGCGCTCGATGTTCGGCTCGCCATCCGAGAGGGCCATCCTGGGCCCGGATTCGCTCAAGTCGACAGGAGCAGTATCAAAGCCCTTGGCAGCGCGAGTGTTCGGTTCTGAGGTGGCGTAACGATATTCCACCAGGAAATCAGGCGAGAGATGCAGCGTGACCGTGCCGTAGGGACGCAACGCCGTAATCCGCTTGGCAAAGTCCATCGCCTGGACCGCGGCTCCGACTTGGACGTCGATGGCATCGCCCACCGTCATGCGGTCGGAAGAGTTCATCTCGATGGCCGCTGTCGGAGAATTTCCCACAAAGGTGCCTGGCGCTGCGAAACGGCGATAAATCACGGCAAACGTAGGACGCTGCGTCATGCCGAAATCGTGGGTGTACGAAGCCCGCAGCACTCCTGCCGGGTCGCCCGCGGAAGCGGCGATGTCGCCGTCAAACGCAAACGTGCCTGACCCGAACACCGATTTCTCCAACGCGAACGCCGTGGTCATGTCCCCGGCGCTCCCGAAACCTCCAGCATCTGACCCGGCGAAAAAGGCCACGCGGGTTCTCAGGCTGCGGTCTTCAGGCTGCTCGCCGGCGACGGAGGCAGCGCTGTTGTCATGGTCGTCCTGGTGGTCCACGGCGCGCAGCACCGGCCGGTTGGAGGAACGCAGCACCCAATGCCAGTCATCGGGTTCGGTAGTGACAGACCGCCGCGTGGGCATCGACTGGATCACGCCGGCCATCGCGCTCAAGGTGATGTTGACCAAGACCCGCGTTCCGGCGCGCAGGTTCACGTTCTCCCGCAGCGTGGGCAGGAAGGAAATGGCGCTGACCTTAACGTAGTAAGTTCCCGGCGGAAGGTTTTCCGCCGAATAGAATCCACGGCTATCGGTGAAGACGATGGCGCCCAGCACGGAAGGCGAAGTAAAAACTTCCACCACCGCACCCATCTGTGGCGTGCCCGCACTGTCCTTGACGGTCCCCGAGATGGCTCCCACCTCCGCCGCAAACGCGGAGGTTCCCGCCAAGAGGACCACCATCAACCATGCGAGTTTACGGGCCATCTAGCACCACCGAAAGTGGAGTCGCTTACTGGACCGCGAATTTCGCCGTCGGCGAAATAGTTTGCTTCGAAACCTGGTCGCTCACCTTGATCGTAACCTGATAGACACCGGGCTCAAGCTTGGCCAGCGGCAAAGTTCTGGCGACGGTCATCTGCTCGCCTACATTGCCCATCTGCGCCGTCGATTCCGTAAAGTCTAGCACGGGTTGGTTCGTACCCGTATTAATAACTTGATATTGAACCGTGGCTGAAGGCTTCTTGGTCTTCTCATCCAGACCTAGGTTATAAACCTGCATCCAGAAACTGACTTTTTCGCTCTGTTTGAAGGCCACCGGCTTGCCGTCACCGGGCTGCACCCGAGGCCGAACCTTGTTGGTGCCGATCACGAAATTGCCCGTACCCACTTCGCTGGAGGGCACGTTGGTCAGCCAGTCGGCCAGAATCAGCGTGGAGGCTGACAGCTTTTCTTCGTTGCTGAAATCAGGCACCGTGTAGCTACGGCTGAAGATGCCGACTTTTTCTCCGTTCACGTCTTTGGCCACCACGTCCAGCCGGTACAGGCCTGGTTTCATCGG
Source organism: Candidatus Angelobacter sp. (assembly GCA_035263765.1). GTDB lineage: Bacteria > Acidobacteriota > Terriglobia > Terriglobales > Acidobacteriaceae > Angelobacter. The sequence goes on from DATFQZ010000282.1 coordinate 11,204, forward strand.
CAGCGCCTTCCAGTAGAGCGAGGTGTTGTTGATTTCTTTTTCCAGAAGTTCAGCGGGGATGTCTTTCCGCAGACTGTCCTCGAATGTCTGCACGATCTTTCCGGAAAGCGTTGTCAGCTGCCCGTAAACATCGATCACAGCGCGCTGCACTCCGTCTTTGTTCGTCCAAGTCAGAGAGCGCATCGGCACCTGCAGGGTAATCGGCATCAGCACCGTGTGCGGATCCAGCCGGACGAAGTCGACACGCACGTCGAACGGCAATGGGTTGCTGCGGATGCGGTGGGTCACCAGCTCACCGCGCAGCGACGCGTACTTGACGTCAGGCGCGCGATTCAACTTCGCAAACGTCTCCAGCCGGTCGAATTCTTTGCTGTTGTTGTTCTGGTTGAAGAAGCCTTGGCCTAAGTTCTCGATGCCGCCACCGCTGAAACGGTCGGCCTTGTTGGCCATACCCATGGCTTCCATGTCCGTCAAACCTGCGTTCGGGACATGGAGCAGCGCGTCTTTCTTGGAGCGGTCCATGGTCATCTCATAGGCGCCGCAGCTGCAGTCGTCGACAAACTCAATCTCGATTTCCTGGCCGATCCCTTCCAGCCAGCGATAACGCCAGACCTCGAAAGGAAAAGTCTCCGTGGTCCCGCCGCCTTCTTCCGCGGGACGCTGGTACGGCCCGCCCATGGGATGGGAGTCGATACTGTCCGGCTTTCCGTACATGATGTAGATACGACCGCGATCTGTCTTCCATCCCGGCATACCCGCGGCGAAGTGTTCGTTGGCGTACTGGATGCGCCGGTAGTGCTCGTCTTTGAACTCGTTCTCCGCCGTGTCCGGCGTGGGATCACGCCGCTGCCAGAATTGCTCGATAAACTGGTCGCGCTCGGCGTTATTGCTCAGTTTCTTGAACGCGGAAAGCTCTTCATCGGTGATGATCCAGCGTACGTCTTCGTCGATCCATTTCTTGTAAACGCCGCCGAGTTTTTCTTTGTAAGCGCCCTTGTCGTCGCTCTTACGCTCACGTTGAAGCGGATCTTGCTCCTGCCCGGGCTGAGCCTGAGTGGAGGACTGTTTTTTGGACTTGTCGTTGGATGGGGCCGCTGTTGTCTGGCTCGGTTCCTGCGCTTGCAGCACGAAACAACCAAAAATAAAGACAGCACCAACTATAAGAAAATATCGAAACCGGGATAACGCCACCGGAGCCTCCTTGCAGGCAACAAGAGTACGTGGTTGAGTAGAATTTTAAGTCTTTTGAACTGCGGAGGCAAGAAGTCAGGCTCAGTCACCAACCTTAGAAAAGGCTTAACATTCTCAAACTAAGGCACTTGGACAGTCAATTCCACGGGTAGCGCGCTGGTTTCCCGTGGCTGGCGCACGCCGACCTTGTATATAATCGTGAGCGGTCCCACCATAAGAAAAAGGTAGTTTACCTGCCTCGAAGGGGAACTCTTGTCGCGCGAGCGGCGTATTTAGAAGAGTACAAGTCTGTGGTGAGTCACGGAAGGATCCATGAAGACAAAGTTTAAGGTCCTCATCATCATTGGCATCGTCGTTCTGCTGGGCGCAGTCGTTGGCTTCACTGTGAACCAGACCCAGAAGAGTGTGGTGACGGTGCAGACCGGCAAGGTTGTGAAGCAGGACATCGCGTCTGTGGTCACCGCGTCCGGTGAAATCAAGCCCCTGACCTACGTCAACGTTGGCGCCAACGCCATGGGGCGGATCGTGCGCTTGTACGTGAATGAGGGCGACAAGGTGAAGAAAGGACAATTGCTGGCGCAGCTGGAGAACATCCAGTCCGCAGCCGGCGTGGAGAGTATGCAGGCCACGCTGTCCGCGAGCCAGACGGACGCGGTCGCCGCGGAAGCGGCGCTGAACACAGCCGTGGCCCAGCAAAACAGCAGCAAAGCCAGCCTGGCTCAGGCCAAGATTGACTTTGATCGATATTCGGGTCTCTACAAGGAGCAACTGGTTTCCAAAGCGGACTTTGACGCTAAGAAGGCGGCCTATGAAGTAGCGCAAGCTGTCAATGCGCAAGACGTGGCGCGTGTAGCGCAAGCCAGAGCGCAACTCGATTCATCGCGTGGGCGCGTCAACCAGTCTCGCGCCCAGCTTACGCAGGCCAGTGACGTGCTCAGCAAAACAATCTACAGAGCGCCGTTTGACGGCGTGGTGACCAACCTTCCGGTGCACCAAGATGAGACCGTGGTCCAGGGTATCCAGAACGCGCCGGGCAGCACGCTGATGACGGTGGCTGACATGAACGTCATCACCGCTGAAGTTCGCGTGGATGAAACCGACATCGTCAACGTGAAGATCGGCCAGTCAGCGGACGTGACGATTGACGCCATTCCTGGAAAAACCTTCAAAGGCAAGGTAACCCAGATCGGCGACAACGCCATCATCCGTTCCACCGGTGTCTCGACATCGCAGAGCACCGCCAGCAGCCAGGAAGCCAAGGACTTCAAAGTGGTGATCACCCTGGAGAATCCACCCGACAAGCTGCGGCCCGGGCTTTCTTCCACGGCCAAGATCACCACGGGATCGGAGCACGATGTGCTGACCATTCCCATTCAGGCCTTGACCATGCGCGACAAGAATGACCTGGAAGCACAGGCTGACAAGAAAAAGGGTGTCAAACCGGCCGCGACCCCGAGTCCGCAAGCCAAGAAGGAAACGCAGGACATTCAGGGCGTTTTTGTGGTTACAGGTACCAAGAAGGCCGAGTTCCGACAGGTGGAGACCGGCCTGACGGGCACTACGGACATCCAAGTGAAAAGCGGATTGAAGGAAAACGACGAGATCATCACCGGCAGCTACAAAGTGCTGCGTACATTGAAGAACGGCGCGGGCGTAAAGGTGGATAATTCGACCGGCAACAAGGGAGAATCGTAAACGCCGGCCGCTGACGCCCGTCTAAGGTAGAGAGGATTCCTTTCCCGTGGGTCCCAACCAGGAGAAAAGCATGGCTACACAACTCGCCACCGTTCCCGAGACCTTGAAGACTCCACCGCAGGACTGCATGATCTGCACCGAAGACCTGTGGAAAACCTACGAGATGGGCGCGGAGCAGGTGCACGCGCTGCGCGGCGTAAACCTGAGCATCAATCGCGGCGAGTATGTAGCCATCATGGGGCCATCGGGGTCAGGAAAGTCCACGCTGATGAACCTGATCGGCTGCCTGGATACGCCGACCAAGGGCCGCTACTGGCTGAATGGCAGCCTGGTCAGCGAGCTCGATGACGACGAGTTGGCCCGCATCCGCAACAAGGAGATCGGCTTCGTCTTCCAGACATTCAATTTGCTGGCCCGCGCCACTGCGCTGCACAACGTGGAGCTGCCCCTGATCTACAGCGGCACGGCTGCTGAGGAAAGAATCGCCCGCGCCAAGGAGGCTCTGACAGCGGTGGACCTGCAGGACCGCATGAACCACAAGCCCAACGAGCTTTCCGGCGGCCAGCGCCAACGTGTGGCGATTGCCCGCGCTCTCGTCAACCATCCTTCCATCATCCTGGCGGACGAGCCCACGGGCAACCTGGACTCACAGACGGGCCAGGAAATCATGGCGCTATTCGCAGAACTGCATCAGAAGGGCAATACCATCGTGCTGGTCACGCACGAGGCCGACATCGCCGAACACGCCCACCGCGTCATCCACATCAAGGACGGCGTGATCGCCAGCGACGAACGCAAAGCCAGGTAACGGACTGGTAGTTTCAAAGATTCACAAGACTTGAAATTTCAAATTTGAAATTTTAAATTTCAAATCTCAGCATGAACTCTGCAGACCGCCACGCTTTCTCCCTCGGCCTGGCCCTCAGCGGCGGCGGATTCCGAGGCTTGGCCCACATCGGCGTCCTACGCGTACTGGAACGCGATGGAATGCAACCTGACTTCATCGCAGGCACCAGCGCCGGCAGCCTGATCGGCGCGCTCTACGCGTCGGGCAAGACCACCCACGAGATCGAGTCGATCGCCATGAAGGTGTTCTGGCCCGGCCTGCTTCGCACCCAAGGTATCCGCAGTTTTTCGCGTAAGTACCTTCCCCGCACCTTTGAGGAACTGGCGGTGCCGTTCCGAGTGGCTGTCACCGAACTGCCGTCGTGGAAGACATGCGTGCTGGATTCCGGAGACTTGGCCTCTGCTCTAGCCGCGAGCTGTGCCACGCCGTACCTCCTGCATCGCGTGCGGATCGACGGCGCAAGTTATACCGATGGCGGCTGGGCGGCCGTGCTTCCTTCCGTCATCTGCCGTGCCAGTTCTTGCAGGATTGTCATCGGCTCTGACGTTTGGCTCCGCAGCTCTTTGGGAAGGAAGTCCGGCGTTAAGCCTGACGGAAAATTCTCGCGCCAAGTCTATTCGCGGCAATACGTCGAAGCCTATCGTCAATGTGACGTGGTGGTCCACCCGCGCATTGCGTTTTATGACGTCGTACCCAGTGTCGCTTCCATCCGCCGCATGATCCAAAGCGGCGAACAGGCGGCCAGCGTCTCGCTGGCGAAATGCCGGGCCTTGGCGGTTTGATCATATAGCAGGCTTCCTATGGGTGGTTGGCCCTTCCCAATGTGATCCCGTGTTTTTCGGCGACAGCCCGCATGCGTTCGTAGACCGCTTCCTGCTTGGCCATGGTTACAGGAGGAGCGATTTCACCCGGCTGCCAGAACTGCCACAACAACTGCGTCCCATGCGGAAACTGCGTTAGTTTTGCCGCCAACTGATCCTCGTTGAGCGCGCCGTACTGCAACACGGAAAATGTCGGGCGATCCTCCGGAAACCATGAGGTTCCGATCAATGCAGGGCCTTCCTTCCATGCTTTGATCCAGCTTTCGATCTGCTGGTGCTGGTTGTTCGTCCAAACGAGGTCCTCCAGGCGGGCAAGCTTATCCGGCGGGCAAATCCAATTCGTGCCCCGGCCAATCGCGTAAACAAGCCCTTCCTCAAGACCCGCTCCGCGGCTACCGGGGCTCTGATAGTCGGGTGTCTTGCGGAGGTGGTCGGCTCGTCCCTCCCACTCCTGGTGAAAACGCTGCAAGCGCGACCAAAGCGCGCTTTCCGCATCTGCAGAACCCCAGAACCCAAGCGACAGGACAGCATCCTGGACCAACTCGGGATCAGGGTCATCGAGCGCTTCAATCGCGCTCTGTTGCGCTGGCGGAAGCCGATCGCCCAACATTTGCAATAGGTGAGCGTAGCAACGCGTCTCTTTCCTAGCCTTCAGAGCCGCGTCGACCTGACTTGCGCCATACATGGGATCGACACGAAGGAAGTAACGGAACAAGTGCGGCTGGCAGGCCCGTATGCCGGGTTGCTGTTCGAACAGTGATTGCACGAGTGGCAGCACACTGGCATCGGCATAACGATCGAGCAGTTCATAGTCCACCTCGCGAGCATTATTCCTTGCGATCCGATCAACCACGGACTTGAGCGCAACCGCAATGTCTTCTGGAGGAAGAAGCTCGATGGTCTTCAGGCTAGGCTGCGCGTTCACATTCTCGAGTTCGCGGAGAATCAGCGTTCGGCCTAAAGCAGGGTCGAGCTCGTTGATGTGGAGCAGCACGGCATCGCGTTGCATCGCAGGAGTGGTGTGGGCCGGCGGTGGTGGATCAGTGAGGATGCGGCGTAGAATCGGCAGCATCTCCGGACCTGCAATCAGGGGCCAGCGGTATTGAATCAAATCCTCCTGCGTCGAGATAGGCAAATCCTTCCACGACGCGATCAACGCGGGGCGGATGAGATCAGTAAACTCCGGATCATCGCCACCTGCCACCAGCAGCCCATGGAGCGTCAAGGCTCGCGCGCTTGGCGTCTTACGTGGCAAGGCCGCAACTACACTCTGCATCTCGGCTCCCATTAGCTCTCCCGTGTGCGCCTTTCGTCGGCGCCAGAATGTTTGTGCCGCTTCGGGCGATGAGCCACGCGGGGGCGGGTCCCAGGAAGGATCAGCGCTTTCTTCCAACCCGACCAAGGTTTGCAGGAACTCGCTTGTGATTGCGTGGTCAGGAGCCGCAAATTCGGCGCGCATGGAATCGATCGCCAGCTGCCGATAGGGTGACCCATAGAGTCCAAACATGAAATCCCATCCGCCAGGCTGCTCATTCAGGCCCGAAAACAGTTTGGCGAGTTGCTTCGTGGAATCCTTTGTATTGAGGAAGTGCAGCCTGCGCGCGGCCCGGCGCACATCATCAGGCGAAGATTGGCCGAGCAGCGTTTGCGTCGCGCTTTGGAGCTGCTCTCGTTGCCACTTTGTGGTCGCGGGCCGGACTACAAATTCCACCGTGTTCGAGCGAACTTTTTCGGAAATGCGCCCATGGATGGTCTGCTCGTTCGGATCAGGCGGGCGCCACACCCGGTAGCTGATCGCGTACACCTTGTAGCGGCCGGGCCCGGGACTGCGCCATTCGTTGAGTTCCGCTTCTGCAGTCAATGGAGTCGCATCCAGCGCGTGAGTGGTGCCAAGCCCGCCGCCAATGGAGCCGAATCTGAAGTATGAAGCGAGAGGGTCGGGACCTTCCGGCTCCACGCAGTAGCGCTCAATCTCCAGGCGCCCGCTGCGATCGTAGTTTCGGACGTCAGCCCAGTATCGATTCTTCGTGGTCGAGGTAAACGCCAGAACCAGCGGGATGGTCTCACCCTCCTGGAACACGGTACGGCCATCCTTCAACGCCAGCGAAAAATGGACGTCGGAAACGGATGACTCTGTGGAACACGGATCCGTCTCTGCTCCCCAAAGCGGCTTGGCCACAAGCAGCAGGGTGCATGCGATAAGTCTTATCTTCAGCAAATTGCGCCCCTTCCTATTGCAACTTCTACGGAACGTATGGCCTGTTCTCTCTTGCGGCGATAATTCCTTAGCGCTAGCGTGCGGAAGCAAGCTTCTACTTTCCATTTACACTATCTCGGATGCCAACGGTTAAGCTCGTCGCAAAGACCTTCGATGCCGTGCTCGAACGCGACGTCAACAACTTGGGCTGGACCATTATCCGCATCCCCTTCGACGCCGCCAAACTCTGGGGCCGGCGAGGCCAGATCCGCGTCAGTGGTGAAGTCAACGGCTTCCCTTTCCGGACTTCGTTGTTCCCTGACGGCAAGGGAGGCCATAGCCTGCTGGTCAACAAGACAATGCAAAAGGGCGCAAACGTCCGGTCCGGCATGAAGGCGCGGTTTCATCTGGAGCCGGATTCGGCGCCGCGGCCGGTGAGCCCGCCGCAGGAATTGCTGGCACTACTCAAGCAATCGCAGCGGCTGAGGAAGTTTTACGAGTCGTTCAACCCTTCCACCCGTCGTGACATCGCCCGAACGCTCGCCGCAGTGAAATCGAGCGACGCGCGAAAGCGCCGCGTCGAACAGTTTGCCGAGCGCTTGATGGAGACCATGGAAGCCGAAAAGCAACTGCCGCCCCTCATCGAACGTTCCTTGGCGCAGAACCCGCTAGCCCGCGAAGGATGGAAGCTCATGCCGCCCCGGCAACGCCGGTGGCACTTGCTGGGAATCTTCGGCTACCGCAGTCCGGAATCACGCGCGCGCCGTCTGGAGAAAGCCGTCCAGGAGATGGTCACGTATGCGGAGAAGCGCGCCGCCAAACAAAGGCGATGAACCTGCACTCGTGGCCTTGCCCGTCGCGAACGGCGCTACATCTTTGCTTTTCTCACCGGCATCGTTGCTGGACGGTTCATGGAAATAGGGGTTTTGTGGCCAATCGGCGGTGGCGCGGGAATCTCTCCGGCGGGATATTTGGGCAACACCTCGCGCAATGCCCACTCGACGCGCTCCACGGATTCGTTGATCAACTGAATCTGCTCGTCTTGGTGGCTGAGATCCGGGAAAGTGCTCAAGCCTCGAATCACCTGCAGTGCGTTGCGGATATGGTGGTTCATCTCAGCGATGGTGTTCATGCGCGCTCGCATTGCCTCGCGCTGCGCCTTTTCGTGCCGGGCCAGTTGATAAAAAAGTCCTCCCGCCACAATTCCAGTGACGGCACTGCTGAACAACAGCATCGGCACGCCCAGCAGCCGGTCCATCAGATAATCGAGGGTGGAGACTACGGCGGCTACTGCCACGGCCAGCCATCCGGAACGCCGTGTCCAGAGAGACTCGAGTTGGCGATCACCCTTTACCATTCATGCAATGTTAGTCCCGGCAAATGGTGGCTTGGGTCAAGAAACGGTCAAGAATTGCTAAGCCGAGGTGTATTAGCGGGTGTTTGCCTCTGAAGCCGAGATCCTGGGCGGGGCAGAATAAGGCATGCCGAGCGTAGCGAGGGAATCTCAGAGATTGCCACAACTGCCAAAGATCGCCGGAATAGCGATCTGTTTCATGGCTCGGTCAGCAGTTTCTGGCAATTTTGGCAGTGTTGGCAATTCCGGCAATCTCTTCTCACTCCACGGTGACCGACTTAGCCAGGTTGCGAGGCTGGTCCACGTCGCAGCCACGGCGCACTGCGATGTGGTACGCCAACAGTTGCAGGGGCACCACTTCCAGAATCGGCAACAACAATTCCGGCGCATGGGGCACGTAAATGACGTGGTCCACGTGCTCTTTGATTTCCTTGTCGCCCTCCACGGCCACGGCGATGACCTGGCCTTCGCGCGCTTTCACTTCTTTCACGTTGGACATGGTCTTTTCATAGCGCTGCACGGAGTTGGGGTCGTTCGGATCGTAGGTGGCCACGATGACGACAGGCAGGTTTTCGTCGATCAGCGCGTTGGGCCCGTGCTTCATCTCGCCCGCCGGATAGCCCTCGGCATGGATGTAGGAGATCTCTTTGAGCTTGAGGGCCCCTTCCAGGGCGATGGGGTAATGAATGCCGCGGCCCAGGAAAAGAAAGTCCTGCGATTTAGCGTACTGGCGCGCCAGGTCCTCCACGTTATGGTCATGACTGAGCAGGTGTTCGAGTTTGCCGGGAATTCTCAGCAGCTCGCTGATGTATTGCTTGGCCTGCTCGCGGGAGGTCGTGCCCCGGACTTCGCCGAGGTAAAGGGCCAGCAGGAACAGCGCCGTTAGCTGCGCGGTGAATGCCTTGGTCGAAGCTACACCGATCTCCGGTCCGGCGTGGGTGTAGATCGCGCCCGAAGCCTCGCGAGCGATCATGGCGCCCACCACGTTGCAAATGGCCAGGGTCTTGGAGCCCTTCTGCTTGGCCTCGCGCTGCGCGGCGATCGTATCTGCCGTCTCTCCCGATTGCGTAATCAGCAGCGTGATCTCTTTGCTGGAGGTGATGGGGTCGCGGTAGCGAAATTCGCTCGAGTAATCCACTTCTACAGGGATGCGCGCCAGCCGCTCGATCATGAACTTGCCGGCGAGACCCGCGTGCCAACTTGTGCCGCACGCCGCGATGTTGACCTTTTCGAGCTTGCGGAACTCCTGTTCCGTGATCTCCATCTCCTCGAGAAAAATCTGGCCGGTGTCGGGCGAAATGCGTCCCAGCGCGGTGTCGCGCACGGCGCGCGGCTGCTCGTGGATTTCCTTGAGCATGAAATGCTTGTAGCCGCCCTTTTCCGCCATGATGGGGTCCCAAGTCACGTGCTGGATTTCCCGCACCACCGGCTTGCCGTCAAAATCCGTGAGTTGGACGCCGGCGGGCGTAACCACGGCCAGATCGCCGTCATGCAGGAAGAACAGGTCGCGAGTGTGGTTGAGGATAGGAGGCACGTCCGACGCCAGAAAATATTCGCCGTCGCCCAACCCGATCACCGCCGGCGGGCCGTTGCGCGCGGCCACGATCTTATTGGGCGATTCTTCGGAGATCACGCCCAGTGCGAACACGCCGGTGAGCTGCTTGACGGTCTTGCGCACAGCTTCTTCCAGGCTGGGCCGGTGGCCGTTAGCGCTGTGCCCAAAATGTTTTTCCACCAGGTGAGCGATGACTTCAGTGTCCGTGTCGGTCGTAAACTTGTGGCCCTCTTCGATCAGCTTCTTCTTGAGCGAAAGATAATTCTCGACGATGCCGTTGTGCACCACCACGATCTTGCCGGTGCAGTCGCGATGCGGATGAGCGTTCTCTTCCGTCGGCCGGCCATGCGTGGCCCAGCGCGTATGTCCGATGCCGTAGGTGCCGTCCAGTGGCTTAAGGCGAATGGCTTCTTCCAAGTTGCGCAGCTTGCCTTCGGCGCGCCGCACCTGCAGCTCGCCCCCCGTGCCGTTCCCGGCTACTGCGATCCCGGCCGAGTCATATCCGCGGTATTCCAGCTTCTTGAGGCCGTCAATGATGACGGGCACCACGCGCTTTTTGCCTACGTATCCAACAATTCCACACATGAGAAATCTGCTGTCCTCCTTGCTTTACCCGAGCCAAGCACCCGCATTGGATGCTCCTTGGCCGCCGGCGGTTCTGAATCACATTCTACCGTGCCAATTCCGGTGTGGCACCGGCACTTTGCCCAAAGGTAACCCAATTTTCTGCTCCTAAGCCTCTACCTATGAAGGGAACAAGTTTCCGAGTTGCTTCGTACAGTCTGTTACCACCCCCGCTTGGCTTGGGCGGAAGGCCAAAGAATCTTCGCGGATTGGAGGACCAAAGCAGTGCATGTCAAAAGATCGAGGACGCTCCTCAACGCCTTGCGGCTTCGGACCGCTATTGTCTTAGTGAACGTTCTGATCCTCATTTTGGGAGTAAGCGCCCAAGCCGCCCTCGCGCAGGAGTTGCGGCCGGGCGTGTGGGACGGGCCCAATCTGAACACACTTCCTCTCCCAACTTCCGGGTATCAAGTCTATCTGCTAGGCGAGGTGCACGGCGTGAAAGAGACCCAAGACGTTTTTATGCAGTATCTGGCGAAACTCTCAGCCGCAAGCGGGCTGCGTGACGTGGCCTTTGAAGAACGCGGCGTATATCAGCCTGAGGCTGAAGCTTACGTGGAAGGCCGGTCCAACGCGCTCCCGCCGCAGCTCTGCCTGCGCGTGGAGATTCTTGGAGCCCTGCGGCGCTTTAACCAGGGACGTAGCGCGAACGAGACCGTCCGCGTTCACTTCGTGGATGTTGATTCGCCTCCGCCGGCAATCCGCCAGCATCTTTCATCCATTCAAGAGCGCATTACAGGGGCCAAGGCTGTTCGCCTGCCGGACGCAGCGCATATCAAAACGCGCGGGCTGGAAACGGTGGCTGCCCTGGAACAGCTGACCACAGACCCGCAGATTTTGCATGAACTCCGAACTGTGCGTTATTCCATACTCGTGGTCCAGCAAGGGTTGGAGTTCGACATCGGCCAGCCCAAGGGGAGGCCGTACATCAATGACCGGGAAGAGGCGATCGCACGTAACTTCATGGATTTAGTGCACGACGGCCGGCCAGTGCTCGCGCTCTATGGAGGCGACCACATATCGCGGAAGGTAAGAACGAACTTCGCAGGCCAGGAGTGGAATCAAGATTATTCGCCTATGGCTCTGCTCCTGCAGGATGCCGGGGTGAAGGTATTCTCGATGCTGACCTATCCGCTTTCTGGAAGCACCTCGTGGCGCGGGCGCCAGCTGGAAATAATCTGGACTCCGAGCGAGGGCCACCTTGATGGCGGAGAAAGCCTGGACCGGGTTCTGGCCGCCGCTCCCAAAGCGACGTTTTTCTACGTCGACCGGCAAACGCAGCACATCAAGATGCCCAACGAGGATGCGGACAACTTCGTGGTTGACGCTGTCCTTTTGCTCAGAAAGGCAACACCGATGGAAGACCACTGCCGGCGATGACTCTCTATTCGATGCGGTAGTTGAATTCTTCAATCACAGGATTAGTCAGGACTTCCCGGGCGATGCGCTCCACCTCCGCCTGAGCCGCGGCTCTGTCCAGACCACCGTCCAGCACGATCTCAAAAAACTTGCCCTGGCGGACGCCATCAACTCCCTTATATCCCATCTTCTTCAGCGCGCCGTGGATGGTTTTGCCCTGAGGATCGAGCACCGTGTTCTTCAGCATGACCGTAACGTAAGCCTTCATGGGGATGGACTGATTATAGACGAGCCCGGCATGGTGGCAGAGCGGGCCCTTCAGGCCGCGTGAAGGCTTTTGTCATGCCGGGCTTCAGCCCCAGGTTTCACGCGGACTAAAGCGCATCAGGCTAAAACGCGAAAAGACCGTATACTCTTTGACGCGGCCCTGAAGGGCCGCTCTTCCACCGCTCACCTTTGCCAAGCGTAACTGTCAAACTTAGGCGGCAGGAGGCGCCTCTTGAAAACCCTGAAAACCGGTTTACTGCTTCTTTTTTTGATCCTCGCGTGGACTTACCTGGTCCAGTCTCAAGCCGGCCAGAAGGCCACCCCCGACGAGTCGGTGTTGGCCGGCGATTGGCGCGGCGACTCCATCTGTGTGGTGCGGGAAAGCGCTTGTCATGACGAAGATTCGCTCTACCACTTCACCAAAGTTGTGGGAAAACCCGGCGTCTTTTCCCTGAAAGCCGACAAGATCGTCAACGGCCAGGCTGTGACGATGGGAACAAGCGATTGCGTCTACGATGCGAAAGCGCAAGCTCTGGAGTGCGCCATCGCCGACCGCGCCATCCTTCGCTTTACCTGGGAAGGCAGAGAGATGCACGGCACGATGACGCTGACCGACAAAACCCTGTGGCGCAACCTTGCACTCAAGAAAGTTGAAACCCAAAAGACTTCACAAGCAGGCCGCTTCCCCGCTCTTGCTAAACTGTCCTCGTGGCCTCCAACCAAAAGCTGGGCTTGATCGCCGGCAACGGCAGTTTTCCGTTGCTCATGCTCGACGCCGCGCGCGCCCAGGGCGCCGAGGTCATCGTCGCCGCGATCAAGGAGGAAACGTCACCGCTGATCGAGCAGCGCGGGGCTACCGCGGTCTACTGGATGTCGTTGGGCGAACTGGGCAAGTTGATTGACACGTTCAAGAAAGAAGGCGTGCACACCGCGGTAATGGCCGGGCAGGTCAAGCACAAGCAGATCTTTTCCGCGATCCGGCCTGACTGGCGGCTGGCGAAAGTCCTGCTGTCTCTCGGCACGCGCAACACCGATTCGCTGATCGGCGCTGTGGCCAGGGTGCTCGAAGATGAAGGCATTCATCTCATCAGCTCGACCTCCTACCTCGAGCCTCTACTGGCCAAACCAGGAGTGCTCACGCGTCGCGCGCCAACGGAGACCGAGCAGAAGAACATCGCGTACGGCCGCCAGGTGGCGCGGCACCTGGCGCAGTACGATATCGGCCAGACCGTGGTGATCGCCGAATCGGCGTGCGTCGCCGTCGAGGCCATGGAAGGGACGGATGCCACCATCCTGCGCGCCGGTGAAATTATGAAGAGCTCCGCCCACGCGCACGACACCGGTCACGCGCCAGTGCTCAGCCGCGCGCTCACTGTGGTGAAGGTGGCCAAGCCAAATCAGGACATGCGCTTTGATGTTCCTGTGGTTGGAGTGAAGACCATCGAGACCATGGCGCAGGCCGGCGCAACTTGTCTGGCCCTCGACGCCGCCAAGTGCCTTTTCCTGGATGGCGACCGAGTCATCCAGGCGGCCGACCAGGCCGGAATCACCATCGTCGCTGCCGAATGAACTCTGTCTCGATTGATGCCCCTTGAATGGGGCGGGGAACTTATCCTGCTTCCGGCAGTCCAACAGCATCAAAGTCCTCTTGCGAATGGATCCAGCCCTCTTTGCCGTTAATGCGGATCTTCAGCCAAATATCGTCGGATTGCGGTTCAAGAGTAAGGGCCTTGGCGTTGCCGTTCCACGTCACGTGGCCTTCAGCTTCAAGAAATTCAATCTTTGTCCCGGGCTGTACCACTATGTGCTGTGGCTTCCCCGTGTCTTCCGCTAGCTCATAAAGCCGCACAAAGGTTTGCTCTTTCACCGGAAATGGGCTGGCTTTCACCTCATACGGGCACCGCTCCACTTGTTCTGTTCCCGAGCCACGAATGCAGCGCCAGGACGGCTCCAGGCGGCCTGCAATCCAGTTGATCAACACCGGATAGACGATGTTGAAGTTTCCGGTCCACAGACGGAAATTCAAGACGTCGTGCATCGGCATGAGCTTGCCGCCGCTTTGAGCCTCCTGCGCCAAGCGCTGCGGGTCTGTGCCCAACCCCAGATACTCGTTAGCATAGATGGGCGGGCCGAAGGGAGTCAGCCTCCCGTCATGCAGGCCAAGCATCAGGGTCCATCCGCCGCTGTCCGGAGCCGATGGCAGCCCCTCTCCATCCACCAGCACGCCGCTGCCTTGCTGCGTGGTGAACGATGTAGCGCCGACGGACTCGGTGCTCTCAAAGCCATTGCCTTGCACTGCCGGCGTCCCCAGGGACTCTTGAAAAGCCACCTTGCCGGTCGGATCGCGCAGCTCCCATGACTCCACTGTCTCGTCGTCGTCCGGCCGACGCGGACCGGGATGCTCGAGCCGCAGCGTGTGAACGACAAAATGGTAAGTCTGGCCTGCAACCACTAGCGGCGTATCCGTGTCGTGCTTTGTGATCTGTGCTGAAGCTGAAGATGGTTCCGGCGATGCAGAAGCCGGAGACGGCGCCGAGGTAGCAGGAGCAGAACTCACGGCGCCGCTTGGCAGGCTAGATTCCGGCGTAAGCGTCGCGGGACCAGAGGTTCCCGGAGATCCGGGCGGCTGGTGTTCCGTCGATGGCTGCGTCACCGCGCCAGCCTGCGCTTTTTGCTGTTCGGCGTGAGCGCCCGCTGCAGGCTGAGTTTGCCGACTGCATCCCAGCGATAGCAGGACGAGCAGAAAAGCGGCTTTCTTCACATCATTTTGTATATAACAGGCTCCCCGCCTCCCGGAAATACCCAAAGGCCATGCTCCCCGGAGAGTTACACCATCCCAGACGCAACCGATAGCTTTTCGTGGCGGTTACGATTGGGCTTCCGCGCGGTTCACAATCGCGCGCAACCACATACGGCGGATCAACGCGCTTCCGGGATAGATCACGCGCCAATAGGCGGCGAAACGCCGGCGCGCCCCGTCGTCGGTAGCGAAGACACGCGTCTCTGTGGTGACAATGGTTACACCCGGCTCGCCCTCGGCGTCTTCCAGGCGGAAATTCATTGCTGCTAACACAAAGCCGGGCTCACGCAGGGCCTTGAATTTTTCTGGCGTGCCCTTCCCGCTGACCTGCCAACCCTTGGGGGCACCCACCAGCGTGCCGATCACGATTTCGCGGTCAGGTTCCTCAGCCAGGACAATGAATTCTGTTCGCGTGGCAACGTCCAGCAGCGGCTGCCCCGGCGGTGGATTGAGGAGGCTTTCACGGCCGGAACGCCCAAAACGGCGTATCCACACCAGCGTGTGATAAAAATTAATCTCCTCGGCTGTAACCGCTTTGAGAGCGCGATAAGTTTGATCGCGTGACGCTTTTACCCGCGTGGAGTGAAACTCGCTGAACTGATAGACCGGGACAAATTCGTCCAGATGAGTGCTTGGATCAGCCACTCGTTCGTCCGGTGCGGGCAGCGACGCTCCAATCAAAATCACGATAATCCCCGCCGCCACAACCAGCAGGGCCAGCCCCCGCGAACGGATTGCCAAGAATGCCAGTGGCCGCAGCAGCGAGACCACACCCAATAACGCAACGCCCAACCCGAGATAAACCACCACCGTGCCGGTCATTGCCGATATCGTACACCGGGTCGCGGCACTCGATTGTGCGCCATTCATCGCTGTCGGGACTGACAGTGAGCCGGAGTAAATCCAGCAGCCTCGCGGGGACGGCACGACGGCAAAGCGGGGCATCGGATTGTCTAAGTCACGATTGGCAAGCATTGTAAGCAGAGTTCCTTATTCTCACTGCAGGTACGCGTGGAGCAAGATGAACCAGCATTCGTTGAGACCGGGCCCATGAAGACCATCGCTGCCGTAATCTTTGGGATGTTGTTCTCGAGCTTCATTGCGTTCGCGCAGGACGCGAACGTGCAGCCAGTAGCAACGGGCGCTGTTCCAGCAACCAGCGACAACTCCGCCCCCGCCCCCGTCAAGCTGACCGAGCTGAAACCTGCGCCTACGCCGCACACCACCGAATTCCAACACCGATTCTTTGACGCCAGGAACGCTTTTGCCGCCAGCGCGTTGGCGGTGGGACTGGCGGGGGACTCCTGGTCCACGCAGCGCGCGCTCTCGCATCCGGGAACGCGCGAGGCCAATCCTCTGGCGCGTCCGTTCGTCGCCAGCAGTACAGGCGCAGCGGTCTATTCGGGCAGCAGTCTGGGGTTGCTATTGGGCGGAATGTATCTCGCCCACAAGACCAACCATCACAAACTGGAGAGAGTTGTCCCCTGGGTGTTAGCGGGTTGGGAGGGCTTTCTCACCGGCTGGAACCTTCATCAAATTTCACGCGCGCACTGAAGCGTAAGGCCAGTCACATGGCTATTTCGCCGCGCGATGAGCTTTGGCTTCCTGGTACTCGGCCAGCGCTTTTTTGTAGTTCTCTTTATCCGCTGCCAGGGCGATAGCCTTGTTCTGCAGTTCGATGGCTTTGTCCACGTCTCCCAGTTGGAAGTGAACGCGGGCGAGCGTGTCCAGCGCGAAGGATTGCCTGCCTCCGCTCATGTCCACAGCTTTCTGCGCGTAGGGCAGCGCCTTTTGCGGGTTGCGCAGCTTCTGGTCCTCAGCGGTCACCAGGAGCCAGGCGTAGTTGTTGTAAGCCACGTAGTCCTTGTCATTGAGCGCGATGACCTGTTCGTACGTTTCAAGAGCCTTGGCCTCGTTCTTGGGCGTGCCTTGACCGGCGCTGTACATCGTGGCCAGCCTGAACATCGCCGGCTCGTAGCGCATGTCCGCGGATTTCTTGACGTAGACAAAGCCG
Organism: Candidatus Angelobacter sp.; assembly: GCA_035263765.1. Classification (GTDB taxonomy): domain Bacteria; phylum Acidobacteriota; class Terriglobia; order Terriglobales; family Acidobacteriaceae; genus Angelobacter. The sequence goes on from DATFQZ010000282.1 coordinate 27,928, forward strand.
CGGTTCTCGTCCTTGGCCACGCCGCGGCCGTTGGCCAGCGCTTCCCCAGCGAGATACCAATAGCGTTCCGAATCGAATTGCGGCGCTCCCGCCGGCGGGCTGGTAGCCAGACGTAGCGCGGCATAAAACGACCCGTGCTCGGCGGCTTTCTCGAACCATTCCACCGATCCTTTGGGGTCTTTGGCGCCGCCCAGGCCTTTCTCATAAAGAATGCCCAAGCGGTATTCGGCGTCGGAGTCGCCGTATCGAGCTTCGGCCGCGCTCTCATACCAATCCCGAGCAGTTTCGTAATCCTGTTCCACGCCCTGGCCCTGGTCGTACAACGTGCCCAGGTTGTATTCAGCTTCATGCAGTTTCTGCTGCGAGGCGATACGGAACAGCCGCGCGGCATTGGCTTCGTTCTTGACGACGCCCTGTCCCATTCGCAGAGCCACGCCCAGATTGTTCTGGGCGCGCGCATCGTCGGCGACGGCCGCCTTTTCGAACCAGGCGACGGCTTTCTGCATGTCTCTAGCTCCAGCCTTACCTTCGCGATAGGCTTGGTCGCGATAGGTTTCGCCGAGAGTGAGCTGGGCCTGAACATTGCCGTGCGCGGCTGCCCGCTCCAGCAACTGGATTCCTTCGTTTACATTCTTATCGCCCCCGCACGTTGAGACGTGAAATGCGCCCAGCCGGGCCTGGGCTTCGGATTCACCGGCCGCCGCACGACGGGCCAGGTCTTTGCGCTCCTGCTCGGCAGGACATGTGAACGACGAAATGCTCCATTTGGCTATCGACGTCCATCCGGGCACGCTCTGCGGGGTGGCTGCAGCACCCGCCAGGAGTACGCCAGTCGCCAAGTAGCGTCGCAAGAGGATCTTCCGCACCATCGTCCGCCTACCGAGAATCGTTGGTCGATGCTTGTCACCAACAGTAAAGACATCGAGAGCGAGAATGTTACCAGCTTTTTTGATCATGACAATCGCCCGGCCGGCATGCACGTGGCGTTCATGATGCGCAGCCACAGCGGGGCGATCTCTCATCGTTGCGTAGCGAGGGTCGTCGCGCTCGCGCACCAAGCCTTAAAGTCCGAGTAACTGCCCCAGTCCAGGGTCACCGACGCGTGTTCAATTTTCAGGCCGGAGCGGAATGTGCCGCTAAAGTTGCCCCGATCATCCATCACTAGCTGAGGCCCTTGCCATCTGCCCGCAAGATCGAAGTAGCCCTGTCTTTGCCCGACATCGATAATCTTTGGTTCGGTCAGCCGGAACGCCATCAGGCTGCCCTCGGTGCTGGTCCATCCGCCGTAAATCGTGCCGCTCAGGTTCATGCGCTGGGTAACACCGCGCGAAGTACACAACCACGCTGAGCCCTGCACACCGCCAGTGGGACGCTGCCCGTCCATGTGAAGACGGGAAAAATGTGAAGACGGGTAGAGATTAACGTACATTGGATAGGTAACCCCGTTTTTCGTAAGCAGTTTGCCGGACCCGCTCCACATCAGCAGGGGCGTCCAGCGCCCGCCGATATGGAAAGCCCAGGGATCCAAGGCAAGGACTACCAGGTAGAACAGGCCCCCGCCGACCACGAGTCCCAAGAGGAGTTGTGTGAGACAGCCGCGTCTCTGCTGCATGCGCGGAGTATACCCTAACCCCTGGGCATCTCCGTGGCTGTGGCGAGAACGGAAGTGCTGGTTTGCCACTCCACGAGAATGCGGCTGATGTCCACATCCGGCGCGATCAGGCAGATATGTCCATGACCGGAAAGCACGCGCACGGTCGCCGAGGAAGCCCGCTCCGCCATGAGCCGCGCCTGCGCAACCGAAGGCACCAAGTGGTCCTTTTCAGCAGCGAGAAACAAAATTGGACACTGAATGTCGCACAGCCGCTCTCGCACATCGTACGTCGTCAGGATCCGCTGCACAGTCCACTTGCGGCTGGGTGGCGCGCGTCTGGGCAGGCGCGTATATGTCAACAGTTTAGACCTCAACGATTACAACCTTCTGGAATTTGAAGACGATGTAGTGATCGGCGCCGACGCCCATCTCTCCGGCCATACCGTCGAGGCGGGAGTCGTGAAGACCGGCGGCGTGCACCTGGGCCGCAACACCACGGTGGGAGTCAGCAGCATTGTCGAGATCGGCGTGACTACCGGGGCCAACTGCGAAATCGGAGCCCTGAGTTTCGTGCCGAAGAACACGAATCTCGAAGCCGACGCAATCTATGCGGGGATTCCGGCCAGGCGAATTCGCTGACCAACTCGGCCAAATCAGACCACGCAAACATCCGGCGCAAGATTCCCAGACTTCGGCGTTCTGAATGCATCAACCAGACACCGCGGCGAAACAATCGGTGGCGAACTGGTGTCTGTTCTCAACGAGCGCCTATGAACAAGCTCTGCGTTTTGCTCCCCCTCCTTTCCTCACCGCTTTCGATCCACGCGCTACAGGCAAGCACTCCGCAGGCCGCTTTGGAAGAGATCGCAACCACTGACAAGCCGGATGTCCTTGTGCGGCACTTGCCCGAGCCGGTGCAGAAGAGCATCGAAGTCCTCACCAGCTCGCAAAAACAACAGGTGCTGGACAAGCTGCTGTCCATGAAAACAGAGCGACTTGACGGCTGCACCCTGCGGCACGCCAGCGACGTTGATGCTTGGGAAATCATCGACCCGAAGGGCGAAAGCAAAGGCACGGTTAAGCTGGTCAATACCTTCTTTTCCGGAGTCGAAGCCTTGCTTTCGCTCAAGTTTGAGTCAGAGGACGGTTGGCAGATGTTCATCGTCGCCATGCATCTGGAAGGCGACGACTGGCGCATCGACAACTTCGGTCCCTGGGAAAATACCGACTTGGGCTTGCGCAAGCTGGTCCATCAGCCCACGGAAGCCGAGAAGAATGATTCAGCCGCCCTGGCAACGCTGAACGAAATCGTGCGGGCCCTCAGTATCTACGCCCAGCGGTTTCCGCGCGTGGGCTTTCCTGCACAACTCCACGTGCTGACAGGAAACTCGGGTGAAGAAAGGACGGAAGAACACGCCGGCCTTCTTGATCCGTCGTTCGCCGCCGAGCCGTTAACCAAGGGCGGCTATGAGTTTCGCTATACGTTGACGCGCAGGGGCGAAGCGCAGTACCTGGCAGGCGATCTTTTTGCAGGCGACGCCGGTGAGTTCCGATTAACTGCTAGGCCAGTGGAGTACGGCAAGACCGGCTTCAGGAGCTACACAGTATCGGGCGCCTATCAGGGTGGCGTCCACGCTACAGCCGAAAACCGCGAGGCCACAGAAGAGGATCCGGCGCCCGACGATCCCGATTGAAAAAGAATGCCCTTCTAGCGCTGTTCCTGCACCATCATCGTCTGGTCCACGCTCAGGCTCTTGGGCATGCCCGGATCGGCGCCGTTGTAGGTGGCTACGATGCGGTAGCTGCCGTCGGTAACTTCGGCCGAGTAAGTGTAGGGGCCACGATTATTACGGTCCATGGTGAGCGAGCCCTGGGCGCGGAGTTCATCGAGAGAAACATATTTGCCGTTAAGGGAGCCGTAGCTGCGTTCCGCCTGGGCAATTGCAATCAGGTCATTGCGGACACCGATCAGGTCTACCGTGGCCCGGGGATTGCTGGTGCCTGCGGTCATTACGCTCTGCGTTTGCCGCATGTAAATGTAGGCGCCGACAGCGACGACAACGATCAAACTGATGAAACCGAAAGCACGGCCCATAGATGCTCCTCAACCCGAAGACTTCAATGCTTGGGTGCTGGCGGGGTGGCGGCTTTAGTCACTGAGGTTTGCATGACACTCAGGGGCTGAAGCCCGAGTTTCATAGCCCGCAGGCGCAGGGCTCAAGCCCTGCTCCACCCACACCCAGATAGTACCTTTGCTGCTGGTTACCGCCTCTGAGAGAATCAACGCGTGGCAAACGAAAGTGCAATCCGGATGGCAGTCGTTGGTGTGGGCTCGTTTGGCAAGAACCACGCCCGCGTGGTTCACGAGCTGGCGCAGCAGGGCCACGGTGTTGAACTAGTGGCTGTGGTGGACGCGAATGCTGCGGTGGCCCGGTCCGTCGCGGGACAATTCGGCTGCCGGGCGCTGGCCAGCGTGGACGAGCTGGCCGGCAAGGTGGATGCGGCATCGGTGGCCGTGCCGACCGTCGATCATCTGAGCGTGGCGGCCAAGCTGATGGCGGCAGGCGTGGACGTGCTGATCGAAAAACCGCTGGCCTCATCGCTCAACGAAGCCGACGAACTGATCGCGCTCGAGAAGAAACATCAGCGGGTGGCGCAGGCGGGACATTTGGAGCGGTTTAATCCCGCCGTCCGGGCGACGGCCCCGCTCATCACCAAGCCGATGTTCTTTGAGGTGCATCGGCTGAGCGTGTTCACGCCACGCAGTTTGGACGTGGACGTAGTCCTGGACCTGATGATCCATGACATTGATGTGGTGCTCTCCTTCGTGAAGTCGCCCATCACGGAGATTCGTGCGGTGGGCCTGCCGGTGGTGACGGGCAAGGTAGACATCGCGAACGTGCGCATGGAGTTTGCGTCCGGATGCGTTGCCAATCTGACGGCCAGCCGCATCAGCACCGAGCGTGTGCGCAAGCTGCGCTTCTTCCAACCGAAGGAGTACATATCCGTCGACTACGGAAGGCAGGACGTCCTGCAGTTCCGAGTCACCACGGAGGAAAAGTTTTCGTTGAGCCGGTTGATCGAGATGGCGGGTTCTTCTTCCGGCGTGCCGATTCCCGGTGTCGAAGTGAACAAGCCCGCGGTCAAGGCTGAAGAGCCGCTGCATGCTGAACTAAAGTCCTTCCTGGACGCAGTCCGCCGGCGCGAGCGGCCGGTGGTCTCACTCGATGACGGCCGGGCTGCGCTGGCCGCGGCTCTGGACATCCTGTCCGCGATCCACCAGCACAGCCTGAGGGCAGGGATCCATTCGCTTTGAGATTTTTGTAAAAAGTTGTTAAGAACAGCACGCAATTTTGACGAAAACCCCGCTAAATCCGCTATTTTCGCTGGTTTTTTTTGATTTGACCGCACGCAAGGTCGGCTCCCGACCGGCATTCTAATGAGAGAATAGAAGAACGACTTCTTACTGAGCTGGTGTTGTCATTCCAGTCATGGAACCTCCAATTCGTGAAGAGCCGAAAGTCCCGGTCCCTGCGCCCATCCTGGATGGCGAACTGCACCTGCTCATCGGCGACCTGCGCGAAGACGTCGCGCGTTACCGGCGGCGCGAAGCTGTCTGGATGTCGCTGGCGGTGCACGGCGTACTCCTTCTGGCCTTGATCTTCGTTCCCAAGTGGGTACCCAAGGACATCGCGATCATCGCCCTGCCCCAGAAAGAATCGTCTACCGATCTGGTGTTTAGCCCTTCGTCGCCGCCCAAGATCAAGGCGCCAGACTTGCCTTCCAACCAGATCAGCCAGAAGCGACAGGCAGTTCTGCCGAGCCGCGAAGATTTGCGCCGTTTAGCGGAAGCCAGGCGCCGGCCCGGCCGCGAGACTCCGCCTCCTCAGCCTGCGCCTCAACAAGCGCAAGCGCAGCAACCGCCGCCGCAACCTCAGACGCAGCAACCGGTTGCTCCGCCAGAGCGGACAACGGAGACGGCAAAACTCGAAGCGCCCGCACCCAAAGAGAATCCGTTCACCATGTCGTCTCCCGGCTCTTCCATCGATCAGGCGATTCACTCGGCTGCCAGGGATCGCACCGGCGCTGACGTGGGGATGGCCGGCGGAGGGCACACCGCGGGCATCCGTCCCAAGGTTGACCAGATCGGCAACTTCCAGGTACTTACCGATACTCTGGGCGTAGATTTTGGACCGTACTGGAAGCGCGTGCAGATCACGGTTCAGGACCATTGGGATCCTCTGATCCCTGAGGTCGCTCGACCTCCGATGATGAAGAGAGGCAGAGTGGTGATCGAGTTCGCGATCATGAAAAACGGCACAATCCAGGCCATGAAGCTCGTTGCCAGCTCCGGCGACGTGGCTTTGGACCGCGCAGCCTGGGGCGCGTTGACTTCCGCCGATCCCCTGCCCCAGCTTCCCATCAAGTTCACTGGGGATTTCGTTTTGATCCGCGCTGCGTTCTACTACAATCCCGACAAGAATGAATTTGAATAGATCGTCTCGCCGTCTTCAGGCTCGGCGCGTGATCATCTTCATCAAGACCCTCTGCGCGAAGGGCATGTAGATGAGCGCCGCGGAAGCGCCCAGCGCAAGCCCGACTCCCATGCGGTCGGCAAGCAGGAATGGCGAGAGCGCCCAGATCATATCCAGCACAAAGAGCACTGGGAAAAGAATGCGGAACTTTTCGCCGAGCAGGTGGTAGTCGAAACTCGTGGCCGTGATCAGATACAAGCGAACGGCAATGCCGGCCATCGCCGTCACCAAAAACGTGACGAACACCGCTGTGCCTGCGGCCGGCCAGACCATGAATGACGCACGATTCAGTTCCTGCCAGTCAAAGAGCGCGGAAATATAGAAGATCAGATACATGATCTGCGCCAGCACAAACAGCACGCGCGTTGTTCCACGGCGGGCGCGGGGAAGATCGCCTGCTTCAGGAACGCCGGCGCTGGTGGCGGGAATCGCGTGAGTCGGGTCGGCGGCTGCGGCCGCATGCGCCGGCTGGGTAGCCATCGCGGAAAGCGGAGTTGGAGTTTGTGCCTGGATGATCTCGACCTGGCCCAGAAAACGGTACCCGCGTTTGGCGATGGTTTCGATGTAGCGCGGGTTCCCTGCGGAATCGCCGAGCACGTCACGCAACTTGGCCATCGCGGTGTTCAGGCCGTGATCAAAATCAACAAAAGTGTCTTGCGGCCAGAGACGTTGCCGCAACTCCTCACGGGTTACCACATCCCGCGGGCGCTCCAGCAACGCCACCAGAACCTGAAACGGCTGCATCTGCAATTTGAGACGAATACCGTTGCGGCGAAGTTCGGCGGCGTTGACGTCGGCTTCAAACTGATCGAACCGGTATTTCAGGGCTGCTGGCATCCTGTGGGCGACGGCGAAGTTCTGCCTCGAGGGAGTTTACCATTCTGCAATTGGGGATTAGCAGCGCGGGCGTCCTCGGCTGCGTTAGTAGACAAGTCGACGCAGCCGAGGGGCAGCCGTGCTCACGATCGCTTCTCCGCGTTTTGAGTCATTACAATGTCTGCTATGGACGCACGACGGCAACAAGCGCTCGGCCTGGCCCTGATCGCGTTGCTGCTTCTGGTTTTCGTGCTGCTGCGCCGTTGGTGGAGCGCCCTGTGACACTACCGCTGCTGTTGGTCATCGCCGGTCCGACCGGCAGCGGCAAAACCGCTCTTGCGCTGCACGTGGCCGAACGATTACGCGGCGAGGTCGTGAGTTGCGATTCCGTCGCAGTCTATCGGGAGTTCGAAATCGGCACCGCTAAACCCTCGCCCGAAGAGCGGGGCGGCGTGCCGCATCATCTGATCGACATTGTTGCGCCCACCGGCTTGGTCACGGCCGGCGATTATTCCCGGCTGGCGCGCAAAGCCATCGCGGAAATCATCGCTCGCGGGAACCTCCCCATTGTCGTCGGAGGTACCGGCCTTTACCTGCGCGCCTTGCTGGAAGGATTGTTCGCGGGCCCGCCGCGCTCCGAAGAATTGCGGGCCCGTTTGCGCGAGCGCGCCCGAGACCGCGGGCCACGGTACCTCCACCAGATTTTGCAACGTCTGGATGCGTCCGCGGCAAAGTCGGTGCACGCCAATGACGTCGCCAAAGTTGTTCGCGCGCTGGAAGTTTCCCTCAGCGCGCGCCGTCCCATGACCGACCTTTGGCGCCAAGGCCGAGATCCGCTTCTCGGCTACAGAATTGCGCGTCTCGGCTTGAACCCTGACCGCGAGATGCTTTACCAGCGAATCAATGCCAGGGCGGAAAAAATGTTTGCGCAGGGCCTGATCGAGGAGACGCGGGCCTTGCGCGAACGCTATGGAAGCAACGCCCAGCCGCTGGATTCGCTGGGATATAGGCAGGCCACGCAAGTCCTTGCCGGCGAACTCTCATTGCCGGAAGCGATCGCTGCGGCGCAGCAAGCGCACAGAAATTACGCCAAGCGTCAGATCACATGGTTCCGTCGCGAACCCGGCATGCATTGGATCTCGGGCTTCGGCTCGGACAGCGGCGTACAGAAACAAGCCACGGACTGGATCGAGAGACAAATGTGACCGCGAGGAAGTCTTTTCAAGTCTCTGCCCGTCACCGGCAAATCTTCGGGGCCCCGTGCAGCTCGAGCGCAAAGATTATTTTCTTAAACCCCGTCGCAGCAACACCCATGCGAGGAGCACGAGAACCACGATCAGCACAGCGCGGATGATCATCAAGAGCAGCGTACCTCAAAAATGTCGGGATGAGGGTCCGCTTGCTGTACTCCGCAACGCATTTTTTTTATTGACAACGTGGCGTACGTATCTCAATATTTTGAGTGTGGGACTTGTGAGACCGCGACTGCGGACAAGCAAGGGACCATGAAGGACCTCAGCAATGAAAATCTTTGAGGAGGGAACACGAATGGCAACGAAGAAGAAAGCTGCAAAGAAGAAAAAGAAAAAGTAACCGATTCGCGGAGCCAAGTCTCCGTGAACGAAACAAACAACAAGGGAAAATAGTTGTGACGGGTGTTCGATCAAGAACACCCTTTTTAATTTTCTGGACAAGGGCCGCGGAACATCCGCTCAAAAACAACCTTTTGAGCTCGTTGCGACTCTAAGCCCTCACCCGGTAAAATCCAAAGTATCCGCATGCGCACTTAACCTCGCCACTTCACCAACAAACAGTCGAGTCGCCAATGCCGCGAGCAAATATTTCGAGATATCTGTTGGCCGTTTTTCTTTTCGTGACGTGGGGCTCCTTGTGGAGTCAAACCGGCACGAATGGCGTTTCTTCTTCCGGGGACGAGATCATTCCGTTCCTGAATCAGTGCGTGGTCTGGCACGGCGAGTTGGACGCCCAGCAGCAACTGACCAGCGAACCCAGTGATGTCCTGTTCCTGCGCGACAATCGCCAGCTTGCCGACCAGATCGTGCGCCTATCATTTGACTTCGCGCGGGCTCAAGCCCAGGCACTCGCGAATCAGGCAAATTCCCCCTCGCCATCCGCTAGTTCTCCCTCCTCGTCGCAGTACCAGCGCCTTGCCGAGTTTGCGGCCAAAACAGACGCTCAGGTCAAGCAGTCGGAGCAGGAGCTCGACGCACTACGAAAGAAGCTGGAAACGGCCCCGGCGAGCAGGCGCCGCGCGTTGTTGGCGAACATTGCGGAAACTGAGAGCGAACTCGAACTGTTTCAGGCTCGGCGCGACGTCGTGCGCAGCATGCTCCAGGTGAGCAGCACCAAGGGGGGCACTGTGGGCGTTGCCGGCTTGCCTGCGCAAATCGAAGAGCTGGCGCGCACTGTGCCTGGAGTTGAGGTCCCCAAAGAAACCGGTACAACCGCCAGCCCGTCGGCCGCCGCTTCGCCGGCCCCGGCGACTTCGGCGCCTCAAGAGCGCAAAACCACTCCTTCGGGCATAATCGCTGTGATCTCGGAATTGTTCGCCCTGCGCCACAAGATCGACACGCTGGACGACAATTTGCGATCGACCGACGCTCTCCAAGAATCTGCTAAAGGATTGCGCAGCCCGTTGGTCGCTCAGATCCGCGAGCTCACACAAAAGGGCGATCAACTGTCGGCCCAGCCGGACTCCAACGACGCAGGCGCCCTTACCCAGCAGAAGAAGGAATTGGACGCGCTGACTGCGCAGTACAAGCAGCTTTCCACCAGCCTGGTACCTCTAGCTAAACAGTCTCTCTTGCTTGACCTGTACAAACGCAGCGTCGGCAACTGGCGCGCTGCCGCCCAGAGCCAGTACTCGGCTTTGCTCAAGGGACTCTTGTTTCGGTTAGCAGGCCTGGGGGTCATCCTGGGAATTGTGCTGGGCATTTTCGAGCTCTGGCGCCGGGCCACGTTCCGTTACGTGACTGATCCGAGGCGTCGCAACCAGTTCCTGTTGTTGCGCCGCATTGCTCTGTGGTCCGTGATGGCCATCATCATCGCGGTGGCTTTCGCGAGCGAGCTCGGCGCGATCACCACGTTCGCGGGACTGCTGACCATCGGCATCACCGTGGCATTGCAGAACGTGATTCTTTCCGTGGCTGGATATTTCTTTTTGATCGGTAAGTACGGTGTGCGGGTTGGCGACCGTGTACAGGTTGCAGGCATCACCGGCGACGTCGTCGATGTCGGTGTAGTGCGCCTGCACCTGATGGAACTCACCGGCGGAGCCAGCCCGAGGCCCACGGGACGGGTCGTCGTGTTCTCGAACGCGGTGGTTTTCCAGGCAGGCGCCGGGCTGTTCAAACAGATCCCCGGAACGAATTTCCTGTGGCATGAGATTACTCTTACGCTTCGCCCGGACCAAAATTATCGCCAGGTCGAGCAGCGTTTGCTCGATGCGGTAAAGAAGGTCTTTACCGGATATCAAGAGACCATAGAAAGGCAGCGCCGGAACCTGGAGCGGAATTTGCAGTCCGTACATGTCGGCTCGTTCGTTCCCGAAAGCCGCTTGCGATTAACACCCTCCGGCCTTGAAGTTGTGATCCGTTATCCGGTGGAGTTGAGCAGCGCCGCGGAGACGGACGACCGCGTCACGCGGGAACTCCTTGAGGCCATCGCGCGGGAACCGAAGCTATCGCTCCTGGGGGCGCAAGTTGAAGCAAAATCCGCCTGACCGCGCTAGTGGGTCATTTTGTCCAAGATGGCTCACCACGGTGCGCACTTCATCACCGGCGTGATGAACGTCTGTCCCGCCAAGCGGACCCGCGATCCCGGGGCCCCCGGGATTGCTAGACGCTGATACTGTGGATCAGTTTTTCAACTGACCCACCAGCCATCACGGGATTGTCGAGACATGCCGCCCCGGATAAGAGATAATAGGCTGTAAGCAGACCACGGAAAAAACGAACGTATCGACGCAGAGAAAAGGGTTTGAAATGCCCACGGCTTTATGGCCTTCTCTGCGTTCTGTGCAAGTGGACCCAAGCGACTTGTAGCAGCGAGTGGAGGACAAGTGAAGACCGTATTCGTGATCGGCGCGGGACCAGCGGGAATGTTCGCCGCGCAAAAAATCGCTCAGGGCGGGCATGAAGTCATCATCCTCAATCGCGACATCAAACCCGGCGGCCTGGCCGAATACGGCATTTATCCCACCAAAGACAAAATGAAGATCGGGTTGCGCAAGCAGTTTGCCAAAGTGTTGAGCTTGCCGAACGTCCACTACTTCGGCCATGTGCCGGTGAGCGCTGAGTCGGCGGTTTCTATCGACGACCTGCGCTGCTTCTCGCCCGCGGCCATGGTCTTCTCGGTGGGTGCGCAGGGCACCAAAAAGCTGGGGCTTCCGGGGGAGACAGCTCGGGGCGTGTATCCGGCAAAGGACTTTGTCTACAACTACAATCTGCTGCCGCCGTTTACGGCGCAGGATTTTTCAGTCGGCAAGCGCGTGGCTGTGGTGGGCATGGGCAACGTGATGGTGGATATTGCTCACTGGCTGCTGGTCGACGACCCCAAGAAGACGACGGAAGAAGTGATCGTGGTGGCACGGCGCGGACCGTTCGAAGCCAAGTTCGATAAGAAAGAATTCGATTACATCGAAGCATGTCTTGATCGCGCGGCGTTTGAAGCCGAGCTCGCCCGCATTCAGCCGCAGCTGGCCGCGGTGGGGCAAGACCCCAGCAAGCTCGCCGAGGAGACCTTCCCGGTGCTGGCCAAGCCGGCGCAGGAGGTCAAGGGGGGGCGGCTTCGCTTCCGCTTCCTTTGCCAGCCGCAAGCCATCCAAGCCGGCGCAGACGGAAGAATCAATCGCCTCACTGTCGTCGAAAACGTCCTGCAGCAGCGCGATGGCAATATTGCCTGTAAAGCCACCGACAAGACCGCCGATCTAGAAGTGGACACCATGATCTTCGCGATTGGCGACGTTGCGGATCCTACCGTAGGCCTGCCCTATGGCCGCGATGCCTACGTGACAAACCCCGTGATCGGTGAAGACCCCAAGGGCTCGCCCCACTACGAGCTGTTCGATCCTCACACCGGCAAAGTTCTGCCAGGGATGTATGCCGTGGGCTGGGCGCGTAAAGCCAGCGAGGGCCTGGTCGGAATTGCCCGGCACGACGGCGAAGTGGGCGCGGCCCACGTTCTCAAGTACTTGGAAAGCGTGGCTGAGGGCCACAGCGCTTGCGTGCAGCAAGTGCGCCAATACCTGGAGAACAAAAGCGTGCGCGTGGTGGACAAGAAGGATCTTGAGGTTCTGGGCCGCGCCGAAGAAAAAATCGCACAGGAACGCGGGATGTCCTGGTTCAAGTTCGACAAGGACGATGACATGCTCGCCGCAATTGATGCCAACAAGGCCAGGATGGTCTCGGTATAGCCTCGCAAGACGTCCGTCTGTTTGGGCTTTCGGGCAGCAACTTGCTAGTGCAGCAGTGCGGCTACGGTTTTGGCTGTTCGTCCTTAATTTCCCTGAATTGTGGAACAGCCGGCTTCTGGTCTTGACTGTTGGCGCGACGAACAGTTGTAACACCGGACGGAGTGCAGGTGGTCACGCTGTCAAGGATTGGGTTCTCGCCCTGGGAAAAGTTATAGCTCACAATGGATCCGCACATGGTGCCTGTTCCGGTCATGCGCGGCAAGTAAATGCCTCCATCGAAAGAGCCGCCCGGGCTCTGCCGGGACATCGCGTTCTGGATCCTATCCTCCGTGGCTTGCGCTGACACTCCTGGGACCAGGGGCGTGTCGGGCAACTGCCGGAGAAGGTTTTTCTTGTCTTGGCGTGGAACGATCTTGATTTTGATTCGCCCAGAGGAACCCACTGCTTTGTGCGCGTCATCTGGCGTCGTTGTCTGCGGAGCGACGTTCTGGGGAGTTGCTTGCGCGGGCGGCAAAGCTGGCTCAGGAGCGGATGGTGGTGGCGACTTCTGTGCGACGGATGAAAATCCCACGAGCACGACGAACGAGGATACGAAGGCCGCAAATCGCATTTGCCTCATACAGGCCCCCAACGAGTGAATTGTACACCTGTGGCCTAAGTTCGCGAATGCAGAGGCCAAGGGGTTCGCCCTCCTCTTGATCCGTTCCCGCGACACAATTAAATTTCTAATGACATGCCTGATTGGGATCCCACACTCTATCTGAAATTCTCCGGCCAGCGAGCGCGGCCTGCAACGGATCTGATCGCCCAGATCGAACTCGAAAACCCGAAGCGCGTCTTGGATCTGGGTTGCGGTACAGGTAACAGCACGGAGCAGCTGCACGCCCGGTGGCCGCAGGCAGAAATCGCCGGCCTGGATAACTCACCGGAGATGCTGACCCAGGCACGCGCGAATCATTCCGATTGGAAGTGGATTGCGTCGAGCGTAGAAGCCTGGAAACCGGATTCAGCGTTTGACGTAATCTTCTCGAATGCTTGCCTGCACTGGGTGGCGGACCACGGCGTCTTGTTTCCGCGTTTGCTGAACTACGTTTCTCCGGGCGGCGCGCTGGCCGTTCAGATGCCCAACAGCTACCACGCGCCGGCTCACACGCTCATGAAAGAAGTCGCGCTGGCGCCAGGCATGCCGTGGACCGGCAAGCTGCCTCCAGCGTCAGAAACGTACAGTGTGCAGCCGGTCGCGTTTTACTACGACAAACTGCGCCACCTCGCCAGTCGCTTGAACATATGGGAAACCGAGTACCTGCAGATCATGGACGGCCCGCACGCGGTGCTTGACTGGGTGCGCAGCACAGCGATGCGCCCCTACCTGGAGCGTCTGCCCGATGACAAGCAGCAACGATTGTTTGAACAGCGTTGCCTGCAACGGTTTGAGCAAGCGTATCCCGCAAACGATCAGGGCAAGACACTGTTCCCCTACCGCCGGATGTTCCTCATTGCCTATCGATGAACGCCGCAGCTTTGTTACCATGGCCATCCCATGCTGCGGACCGTGATTCGTATCGCCGGACTAGTGCCGCTAGCTCTTTCCTTCGCCTCGGCGTCCGTGCAGAAGATCGCGCCCGATCTCTACGCCTACATCTCTGAAAACGACGCGAGCGCCAACTCCACATTCCTGATCGGCGATAGCGGCATCCTGGTTGTGGACACCGGCCTCAATGCCGCGGAAGGCCGCAAACTGTTGGCAGCGATCAGGAAGATTTCGCCGCTGCCGGTGCGCTGGATCGTCAATACCCACTACCATCCCGACCACCGAGGCGGCAACGGCGTGGTGGGGCCGGATGCGGTGGTCATCAGCACTGCGTTCACGCGAGACCAGGTGTCGCGGGCACGAACACCGTCGTCGGATCGGCCCGCTGAGATCGCCGTGACCGATGAGCTAACGTTCTTTCTGGCTGGGCACACGGTTCGTATCTACCATCCCGGGCCGGCACACACACGCGGTGATCTTGTCGTTTACTTCCCTGACCAGCATGCCATTGCTACCGGCGACCTGTTTCTCAACAATTCCTGCCCGGCCATGGACGACGGTGACCTGGAGAACTGGGTTCACGCGCTGGACCACATGCTTGACCTGCCGGTCGAGCACGTTGTCCCGGGTCACTTTGAGCTGGCGACTAAAAAAGAGCTACGCTACTTCCGTGATTACCTGGCAGAGTTGCGCGATCAGGTGGGCCGCATGTATAGCCAAGGCCTTAAGCTCGCACAGGTACAGCGCAGCTTGAGGCTATCGCGATACCGGGACCTCCGCCAGTTTCCTAAGTACGAAGCGACCTTCCCAGATAACGCTGCCGCATACTACGGTCAGCTGCAGCACAAAGCCCGCTGACCCGGAAAACGGACGGGGGCGAACTTTGGTTACAACCAAGTTTCCCGGTGAAAACCTACAATGAACATGCATGTCAGAGTCTTCCGCAGCGACGGCTCGAAAGCCACAGCTTATCAATCGGACCGCCGTGGGCGTCATCGCCGGACTCCTCGGGGGTGTGCTATGTGTTCTCGGTCTCGGCCTGGTCGCCAGGCGGGCGGATTCCGGCGTGCTGGCGAGCTTGTGGTCGACCATGACCCGCCGCACTTTAATTACCAGCCAGGGCAGCGTTGTAGATCGTATCCAGCGATTGCAACGTCTGGAGACCGTGGTCTACAACATGGACAAAATTGTCACCGGCGAAAGAGATACTCCTCTTCTTCCTAACTTCCTGGCGGGCGACCGCTTGTTGATGCTGGTGCACGGACAAGTTGTAGGCGGTGTAGATTTTTCTCAGCTGCGCAGCCGCGATATTCAGGTCAACGGCAAAGAAGTGCGCTTGCACTTGCCCAATGCACAGGTCCTGATGACGCGACTGGATAACTCGCGGACGCGGGTTTACTCACGAAACACAGGGCTGCTGGTCCCCGTTGATCCCAACCTTGAGACCGAGGTCCGGCGCGAAGCCGAGAGGCAATTGCTCGATGAGGCATTGCAGGACGGCATTCTCAACACCGCGCGCCAGAACGCTCGGACCACAATCACCAGCCTCCTCATGAGCTTGGGATTTGAAAAAGTGGAAGTGGATTAACCTTCCGCAACAACCCTGATTACCTACATTCATTTAAGATATGCGTTTCTGTTAGCGAGCGAGGAACAAGTGGAATACACCAATCTGGGTTCTGCCGGCGTGAAAGTCTCACGCATCTGCCTGGGGTGCATGACCTACGGCTCCAAGAAATGGCGGGAGTGGGTGATCGAGGAAACGGAAGGACGTCCATTCATTCAACAGGCGCTGAAGCTGGGCATCAATTTTTTTGACACCGCCGACATGTACTCCCTCGGCGTGAGCGAAGAGATACTGGGGCGCGCGCTCAAGGATTTCGGGCCGCCGCGTGACCAACTTGTGATCGCTACCAAGGTCTTCTGGCCCATGGGAGACGGTCCTAACCAGAAGGGCCTTTCGCGCAAGCACATCCTGGACGCAATCGACGCCAGCCTGCGCCGCCTAGGCACCGACTACGTTGATCTCTACCAGATCCACCGCTTCGATTACGAGACGCCGATCGAAGAAACCATGACCGCGCTCAATGACGTGGTAAGAGCGGGAAAAGCGCGCTACATCGGCGGGTCCTCCATGTTCGCCTGGCAGTTCGCCAAAATGCTGCACGTTTCCGACCACCGGGGGCTGGCGCGCTTTGTCACTATGCAAAACCACTACAACCTGATCTATCGCGAGGAAGAGCGGGAGATGAACCCGCTGTGCCGTGCGGAAGGCGTGGGCTTGCTGCCGTGGAGTCCCCTGGCGCGCGGGTTGCTCGCCGGGAGCCGCAAAGCGGGGACGCAGCGCTCCAAGCAGGACGACTATGCGCACAAGCTTTACAACCAGGCCGACGATCGTGTTGTGGAGTGCGTAGAAAGAGTTGCGAAGACGCGCGGCGCGCCTCCGGCACAAGTTGCGCTGGCTTGGCTGCTCCGAAAACCGGGAGTCACCGCACCCATCGTGGGGGCCACCAAACCGCATCATCTGGAGGATGCCGTGGCCGCGCTGAGCTTGAAACTGACAGCCGAGGAAATCGAAGAGCTGGAGTCAGTCTACGTACCGCATCCCGTGCTGGGACACCACTAAGTTAGATTCAGGAGTCAATTGGGTGCAACAAGAATTGCCAGAAATGCCAAGATTGCCAAACATCGCCGAAATTTTCTTCTATCCCAATTGCGTTCACAGATCCTCAATTTGGATTCTTTGGCAATCGTCATTTCTGGCAATTTGAGTGCCCATTACCAAATCTTCTCCAAAAACAAAAGGGGGCCCATCCCCAGTGCGGTGTATGGACCCCCAGATACTCGGCGAGCAAATCAATCAGTGGAGCGTGTTAGCCTTCGCTTTCACTTTCAACAAGAGCGGCGCCGGCAAAGCAGGGTAGCCTTCCATGGCAACCGCCCTTTGGCCCTCGCTGAACATCCAGTTCAAGAGGTTGTTGAGTGCCGCGCCGCGGGCGTTGTCCCTGGCCGTCGCCGGCAGGTACAGCCACGTG
>DATFQZ010000283.1:0-3761 GCA_035263765.1 Candidatus Angelobacter sp.
CGGCTGAAAGAACGGTCCTAATCCTACGCCGCCTTCTCCTTGGCCTTGCCATTACCGAACAGAGTGCGCGCGGTGTACTTCACGTTTTTCTGGTCGTAATACGGCGCGAACCACGGCTGTTTGGCCGCTCCCGGCCCTTGCAGCGTGATCGGTTGGGCGCCGGTGGCCTGCTGTTGCATCATCCGGAAGTGATAGTGGTCAACCAAGCGGATGCCTTCGACTGCGTAGCCCGTGGCGATGTCGGCATCGTAGATGGCCAGCAAGCTGTCGCCATTCGCCTCTTCGCCGCCTTTCGCCAGGTTCGATGAACCCGTAAACACCGCGGGCTTGTCACCGTTGAAATCGACCACCACAAATTTGTCGTGGATCACCTGTCCCTGGCCGCCGCTGAACTCAGCGGTAAACGGCTCGGGCACGTGCTGGCTCAAGAACGAGAAAGCGGCGAACTCACCATGCTGATCCGACCCAGGGCTAAAAAGCTTCAGCCCGCCACTGGTTTGGGTCATGCCGTAGGCGAAGATGTCCTGGCGTTTGTTGAGCGTGCTGAGTTGCGTGAGGACGTCGCCGCTACCTCCCAGCTGCATGACTGCAAAGATCACCGAGCTCTTGGCGTTTTTGATCGCGTCCGCCACGGTTTTCAGGGATACCGTCTCCGCTTTGTGCGGCGAGAAGGCGACCTGGAACTTCGGCAAATCCGGACCCGAGCAATCGAAATACTTCTGGGCTATCGGGGCACCTTTGAATGCGGTGGCCGTCTTGGTCGAACTGCCAGTCTTCTGCTGCTGGGTAAACGCCAAGTCGAACGTTTGCTCGTAAGCCGCCGCGGTTTTGGGATCGTTGATGACGATCACATTGTTGGCCTGCACGTAAAGCCCACGAATCGAGAAGTTCGCCGAACCGGTCAGGACCTTCACAGGCTTGCCGTTCTTCTTCTGGATCATCACTTTGCAGTGGGCGAAGCGATTAAAATGACCATTGACCACGTTGGCCTTGCCCGCGGCAGCCAGGATGGCTTTTTTCGCCGGGATTTCCATGGCGCCGGCCTTGGTATGAAGCGGCGCGTCATCCAGAAAAGCCCGCAAACGCTTCTCCTTCCCCAGTTGCACGATACCTTGAATGAAGTCCGGCTCGTCCAGGTCGTAAGCAAACAGGTCGACGTGAATGCTCTTGTCGTGGAGGCACTCGTTCAGGAAGTCAAAGACCAGCTTGCGCGCCGAATAACCGAGCCATTCATACTGCTTCTCGAAGGGCTTGGTAGAGAAATTAATGCTCTTCTTGGCGGGACGAATGGGAGCATTGTGAAAGCCAGCGGCATAGGCCTGGGACGACAGATACCCGCGTGTGAAGCCCGGGGTGAAATCCTTGAACGTGGAGCCGAACTCTGAAAGGTCAACGCTGGCAGTCGCGCTATCACCGGCTTTGAGCCCGTAGTCCTTCTGGAAATACATGGCCGTTACTTTGTAGTTAAACTGCGTGACGGCGCCGGCTTCGGGGGGAAAGTGGATCCAATAATATTTCTGAAAGGGCGCCTTGTCGGAAGTGGTCCAGACTCGCTTGTCAGGGGTCGTGTCTTTGGAAACGCCGTTGGTGAAGTTCAAGCGGTTGAGCAGGTAGTAGGGTTCACGACCTTTAGGAGTGCACTGAATGGCAAACCCCGCGAAAGTATCGTCGGGCTGAGGCATATCGAAGGACAGCAGAACGGAGCCGTCGCTGACAAAGGTGTTGACTTTAAGTGGCATGGGGAGCCTCCTGGGCAAACAGATTTGGGCGTGCTACTCGTCTCAGAGCAGCAACCGGGCGGACTCAAAGCGAAGGTCCACAAAATAGGAGTGCAAACAAACCGCGAAACGTTTCTCACGAGCTCTAAAATTTCCTCAGGTGGCAGGAATCGTCTTCTGTCCAGCTGCTCACGGCGTAGACATCCTGGGTCCGGCGACCCGGGCGGGCGAAGTTGCAACTCACAATTCCCTATGACATAGTTCGCTCATGCGTTCAGAAGCCCAGGGCTGGCTGAAGCGGATTGGGTTTTGGCTGGTCGTCCTCGCCCTCTTCCTGCTTCTGTCTCCGGTGATTGCAAGAATCGCGGGCGTTGGCCTGGGGCTTGCCTCGCTGGCGATTATCATACTTGGGTATCTCATCTTGGTTGTTGGCATGCCTTTTTTTGCTTGGATCATAGGCGAAGCCGGCTACAAGGTTTTTCTGAAGCCGTATGTACGCGCCTGGCGCATCAACCGTATCCGCAATGCACGTTATCTGAGGGAGGCCATGGAGAGGGGAAAGGAAGACAGCAATTAGCAGTTAGCAGTTAGCTCAGCTAAAGCTAGCTCCCAGCAAGATCACAAGGCCTGGCTTTAGCTGTGCTAACTGCTAATTGCTGATTGCTAACTGCCCTTCAGTCCACATCGCGCCAATTCGGTCCTACCCCGATTTCGACCACGAGCGGAACTTTCAGAGGGTGGACAGTCTCCATGTTGTCCCGCACCAGCTCGCGCATGGTTTCGAGCTCGGCTTGCGCGACCTCAAACAGCAACTCATCATGAACCTGCAGCAGCATGCGCGATTTCATCTTTTGGGCGCGCAGCTCTTTGTCGATCTCGATCATAGCCAGCTTGATCAGGTCGGCGGCCGTGCCTTGCAACGGTGTGTTCACCGCGGTGCGCTCGGCAAAGCCGCGCATGTTGGCGTTCTTGCTGTTGATGTCCGGGATAGGCCGCGTGCGTCCAAACAACGTCTTCACGCGCTGGTCACGCCGCGTCTCTGCGAGCACGCGATCAATAAAGGCGCGCACGCCCTGGTATTTTTCGAAGTACGCGTCGATGAACTTCTTGGCTTCGCGCTGCTCGATGCCGATCTGCTGCGACAGCCCGAAGGGTGAGAGCCCGTAGACGATGCCGAAGTTGACCGCTTTCGCGCGGCGACGATGTTCGGCGTTGATCATCAAAGGCGGCACACCGAAGACCTGCGCCGCGGTGAGGGTATGGATGTCATCGCCGCGAGTGAACGCTTCGACCAGCAAAGGGTCTTCCGAGAAATGCGCGAGAAGCCGCAGTTCGATCTGCGAATAGTCCGCCGAGAGCAGCGCGTGGCCCGGCTCGGCGATGAACGCAGCCCGGATCTCACGGCCCAACTCGCTCCGAATGGGGATGTTTTGCAAGTTGGGATTGGTGGACGAAAGCCGCCCCGTGGCCGTGCCCGTCTGATTGAACGTGGTGTGCACGCGTTTGGTCGCGGGGTCGAGTAGCGCCGGCAAGGCGTCCACGTACGTGCTCTTGAGTTTGAAGAGTTGGCGATACTCGAGTACCAGGCGTGGAACTTCGTGCTCTACTGCAAGTACTTCCAGGACATCAGCAGCCGTGGAAATGGTTTTGCCTTTTCCGTACTTCACCGGCTTGGGCAGATTCAATTTGATGAAAAGGACCTCGCCAAGTTTCTTGGGAGAGTTGATGTTGAATTCCTCGCCCGCCTTCTGATAAATCTCACGTGCCTTGGCATCACATTGCTTTTCAAGGTCCACGGAAAGCCGGCCCAGCATCGCGGTATCGATCTTTGTCCCAGCTTCTTCCATGCGGGCCAGCACGGGAGCCAGCGGCAGATCAATCTTCTCGTACACCGGAATCAGGCCGTCCTTCTCTACTTCTGCGCGAAGAGCCGGAGCCACGCGCCCGGTGACGTCGGCGGCTTCGGCCAAAGAGCCGGAAAGATTCAAGTTGAAGCTGCGCACGGCGATCTCGGCCAGGGAGTGCTTGCTGTACGTAGGGTTG
>DATFQZ010000284.1:0-13797 GCA_035263765.1 Candidatus Angelobacter sp.
GCGGCTGCGAGAGCATCGTCGGCCTCGAACTCCACCATCGGCCAGACGAGAATGCCGGCCGCGGCCAGCGTTTCTTCGAGCAGCGGAAACTGCGCCCACAGGTCGGGTTCGATGCCTTCGCTGGTCTTGTACCCGGCCCACAGCCCGTTGCGAAACGACTCGATCACGTGGTCGGTGGCCACGGCGATGTGCGTTGCCCCGGCAGCAATCATCCCCATCACGGAGTTGACCACGCCGCGGACCGCGGCTACCTCGCGCCCATCTTTGTCGCGCGCCGACGGCAGCGCGTAGTAGTGGCGAAAGAGCTCGTAAGTGCCGTCGATCAGGTGGATGTTCAAGAGAGGCTCCATGACAACGGTATAGGAGGAGCGGATGATCGAGCAACCGCGCGGCGCGACGCGATCCGTCAAGGCCGCTTCTCCCTCAGCCCGTCCAACACATTAATATCAACAATATCGAAGAGAGGAGCACGTCATGAGCAAAGTCAGGGTCGCCGCGTTTTCCATTTCTATCGACGGATTTGGCGCCGGGCCCCGCCAGGATTTGAACAATCCGCTGGGCGTTCGCGGTCTCGAATTGCACCAGTGGTTCATGGGAACCGAGGCATTCAAGAAGATGCACGGCGAAAGCGGCGGCCGCCAGGGCATCGACAACGATTTTGCTCTGCAGTCTTTCGAAAATGTCGGCGCCTGGATCCTGGGCCGCAACATGTTCGGGCCGGTTCGGGGCGACTGGAAGGACGATTCCTGGAAAGGATGGTGGGGTCCGAACCCTCCGTACCACACGCCGGTCTTTGTGCTCACCCATTACGCGCGGCCTCCGCTCGCCATGGAAGGCGGCACCACGTTCTACTTTGTCATCGACGGGCTGGCGTCAGCCTTGAAGAAAGCGAAGGACGCGGCCCAAGGTAAAGACGTCAGGATTGGCGGCGGCGTCTCCGTGATTCGCAACTACCTGACCGCCGGGATGATCGACGAAATGCACCTGGCCATATCGCCGGTCCTGCTGGGCGAAGGTGAACATCTGTTTTCAGGGATCAATTACTCTAAGCTCGGTTTCGCCCCCTATAAGACTGTCCGCGGGGAGAATGCAACGCACGTGGTTATAAAGAAGCAATTGGCAACTAGCAGTTAGCAATTAGCCAAGAACAGTCGAGTCCGCTTTCAGCGGGACCGGTCGCGATCAACATTGAGAATAGTGGTTGACCCCGGCCGATCTGCGCTGTCTAACTCACCATGTGTCTCTCAAGAACGAGCTGCGTAGGCCTCTGTGCCTTGATCTTCTGACACAATAGCCAAGTGGCACAGTTCGCGACCGGAAGTGCTCGCTAAGGAGCTGAGGCACGGGATGATCTCAACTTCGCCCTCAAGCTTCCGTAAACACGTATTCATGCTGGCCGTCGCGGATGACAAGCACCCGCTTGCCGGAACGTTCGCCAACCACGAATTCGAATCCGTCGTTGGTTGGGTCGATAGTGATGAATGAAACCGTGCCATCGTCGTTCTTGCGCGAAGCGACGGTGCTCTTCCACTCGCCGAAATCGAACGTAATCGTGCCACCGTTGTTGAGCACGGCGATTTCGCCGAGTTCTTTGCTGCTATAGCGGGCCGCCAACTGCTTCACGAACGTAGGATCCGCCGGCGCCACCAACCTCTCGCGTTCTTTGACGATGTAGGCTTTGTGGGTTGTTGCCGCACTGGAGACGTTGCCAACAGCTTCCGCTTTGCCGTCGAAAAGAACCTCCAGCAAGCGGCGCATGAACGGACGCAGCAACATCCCGCCGTTGTCCGAGTTGGTGAGGATCACGGCGCCGATGCCGGAGTCGGGAAGAAGCATGATGTCGCTCTTGTATCCCGCCATGCTGCCGCCGTGATGCACGACCGGAACCCGCCACGTGCGGTCCACCATCAATCCCATGCCGTAAGCCCCATCTTCGCCCAGAGGAACCTGCGGAGCGCGCCGGGCCAACAGATTCTCAGCCGAAACCAGTTGCTTACCGTCAGGAAGTTTGCCCTGGGCCAGCTCCAGCTGGACGTATCGAATCAGGTCATGGGCCGAGGTCCACACTCCGCCTGCCGGACGATGCGGCATCACGGAGTAGTCGAAGGCAATATTGGCCAGCGACGGGTTGCCATCAATCGTGTCGCCATGCGGGCTGGCGTGGTTACCGCTCAGCGCGCGCTTCATATCGAACGTAGTGGACTTCATGCCTAACGGATCGAAGATCTTTTTTTGCATGGCTTCGTCGTAGGCGGCGCCTAGTTCCTTGTTTGGATACACCAGGTGTGCGCCGATATAGCCCGCGGCTGAAGCCATCAAATTGCTGTACTGGAAGACCTCGCCGAATTTGCTGGTCGGCTGCATGGTACCCAGGAGAGCCAGGGACGATTGCGGCGTGGCATCTTTGAACTGAAATATCCACTCCAGGTCCTGCCGGGGAAGCCCGGTGCAGGCGCAGATGAGGTTTTTGACCAGGACTTTCTTCGTGGTGTCGGCATCGCCCAGTTTGAAGCTAGGGTAGGCTTCGGTCACGGGCTCATCCCAGCGGAGCTTTTTCTCGTCCACCAATTCCGCGAGTAACAGCGTGGTCATTCCTTTGGTGTTAGAAGCCGCCATGAACAACGTGTTTTCATCCACGCGCTCCGGCTTGCCCATCTCGCGTACGCCAAACCCGCCTTCGTACACGACCTTGCCGCCGTCCACCAGGGCGATAGAAGCCCCCGGGATACCCAGTTCCTTCATCGAGTCTTCCACAAACGCTTTGAGCTGGGCGATGTGCGCGGCATCCAGCGGCTGCGCCTTGCGCCCGGCGAACGACTCGCGGTTGTAACCCTTCGGACGCAGGCTCTGGAAAACAAGGTTGATCGGCGAGTTGCGCTTCTCAAACGTCGGTTCCGTGCCGTCGGCGATGATTACCGTCCACGCCTTGCCGGCGCGCTGGGCAATGGCGAATACGACCACGCGCTCGTTCGGCGAGGTCTCGTAGTTGAACACTTGGCGCTCGTCCCAGCCCTCACGCGCGGGACGCGGGGTGACCAGCTTGAGAGGACGCTTGGCGTCTGGCTTGTAGGCCGCCCAGGCGGCAGCCACGGCAGCAGCGGCGTCGGCCGCCTGGCTATCCACGATCGCAATGTGAGTGTCCGCCTCCGGCGGCGCAAGGACAATCAGATCTTTGCCGGCAGCTATGGACCAGCCGGTAGGAACCATGAACGTCGCTCCGCCCGGCGTTGCCCGCGGCGTGTCGGCTGCCACTCGCTCCGGCTGCGGGTTGGCGGTTTCTTGGGACGCTGCCGGCACCAACGCGGCGACTGTAAAGAACACCAGCAAAACAATGCGACGGATCGTCATAAGCTTCTCCGATGGTTCCCGAAGAATTGAGGAGCCAAGCATATACCATCTCGCGCCGAGCAAAGCTACCCTTAGATGCCTGGTCAACCTCCGCCTTTCCGCCGATTTTCCCAGTGAAAGGACGGATTCTTGGCTCAAGTCCCGTCTTGGTCCACGGCACGCAAGACCGAAGGTTCCATCCCCTAAGAATCCCGCGTAGACAGCCTGGTCCTCCGCAGAATCTGATTAAATGAACTCCATGCGGATGACCTCAATTGCTCTCGTCGTCGCGCTGATCGCAGCCTGTACCGCGGCGCCGGCCCAGATCTCGACGGAGAAAGTCCCGGCGATGGCCGTGATTCGGCTTAAAGGCGCGCCCCAAGGCGGGGGGGTGAGGCTTTGGGTCAAAGGCAGGATCATGGAAGTTCCGACCCGGCCGGGAGAGGACCTGGCGCAGATCGCCAGAGATGCAGCGGCGCAGATCAATGCTGATCAGGAATTGAAATCACAGGGCGTTACAGCAAGATCCGAGGCGCAGGAGATCAAGGTACACACGAATGAAGCTTGGGTGTACCTGTGCGCAAGCGACGGAGGGCTGAATGTGCCGCGACCTCCGACTGATCTGCGCGCGGAAAAGCATGACGACGGCGTCACCTATCTGAGCTGGAAGATCCCTCAGGGCGGCTACGATCGCATTTACATCCTGCGCGGCACCGTACCCATTGCTGACGGAATCGCTGGGACGAACACTACCTTTGGCGACGTTGTGGCAGGCGAGAAGATGACCTACACGGTCTTTGGAATCAAGGACGGAACGCCTTCCTGCGCGGCCACGTTCTGACCGAGCAACTGAGGTGATACATTTGGTCTCCCCAAAGTGTGCGTGAAAACCACACGCTTCCCTTACCCATACCGTCATCCCGAGCTCCGTTCATGAGGGCGCGCTGTCATCAGCGCCCGAATAGGAGCGAGGGACCTTGTGTTTTGCCTGGAGGAATCGACGTATTCAAAACCGCAAGGTCCCTCCGGCCTACTCGCGCGCTGATGAGAACGCGCGCTCGACTTACGGCCGTCGGGATGACGATCTTTGAAGAATTGGCGATTTCTGCAAGACCTACCTCTAAAACCAATTCAAATACGGAATTCCGCCGTCACCGGAGCGCGGCGACGGCGGAAAGTTAACGTCATCAGTTTCCCTGGTCATGAGGCACGGTCACCAGTACATTCTGGCTTGAGCTGTTTCCGCTCGTGTCCGTGCAGGTGATGGTGTTGGTGTAGACGCGGCCGGTGCCACTCCCGGAACGCTCGGCCCTGAGCTGCACATGGTGCGCATCAAGCACAACGAAGTCCGGATCTGTGTTCCCGCTGCCCGGGCCGTTCACCGGTTCATTGCTGCTCACGCTCACCGAGCAGGCGATGGCTGCCGGAGCATCGCAGTTGTCGCTCACCCCGTAGTTCAAGGTGACGGTGACCATCTTGTGATCCGGAGGCCACAAGACGGGCTGGTCGGCCGCGGCCCCCGAGATCACGGGAGGCGTTATGTCCACCAGCGACACAGTGGTGCTGGCGGGAGTGAAGTCAGCGAAGCCCCCTGTCACCAAAGCAAATCCCTCGGTGAGGTCGTCCGGGGCGGCGTTGAGCGAGATTGTGGTTGTGCCCTTGCATTGTCCTTGGTTGACCTGGAGATGGACGGTACCCAGTAGAGTATCCTGCCCGCTGACCGGTCCAGGAAAAGCCAAGCCCACCAGCGGACTTCCGTTCGCCGACGTCGCTGAAAACCATGCCGGACCCACTTCAACACCGTTCAGCGAAAGGACCGTAGTGTCAAACTGAATATCGAGCCCATATCCGATGATGGGGTTGGGGATGTTGGCCAGAACCCGGGCGTCGATGGCGCCGCCTGAGCCCACGGTTGGAGTCGCGGGATCGAAGCGGATCGCTACTTGAGCCGTGATGGTTCCAGAGGGTACGAATGCGCAAAGCGCAATCAACGTTGCGAAAACCATACTTTTTGAAAATTTCATATACGGCTCCTTATCGAGTTGGCCCGAGCTGGAAGAGCTGCAGGAAGATTCGGAGATCCTTGAAATTCACGCAATCGTCCCCATCCAGGTCAGCCGCCGGGTTGAAATTGGGTTGTCCGCTGCAAGAGCCAAAAGCTTGCCGCAGGGCTTGGAAGTCGCCGTCGTCAATCACGCCGTCGGCGTTGATGTCTGCCAGCGCGGCAGCGCTCTCTGCCATGGGCGGATCGGCCAGGGTGCCGACGTCCTGCAGGAACAGGTCAGCGCGCAGGAAGAAGGCCTCAGTATCAGGGCCCAAGGGCGGATCGGCCAGATTCACAGTCCTGACGAATTGTCCCTCCGGCTTGATGGGAGGAACCGCCGTGCAGAACCGGGCGTTCGGCACCGGTGGAATTTTAGGAGTGACTGCGGGGTTGTATTTGAACTCCTGGTCACTCTTGGTGAGGTTATTGGAGACCACATCGTAGTTGGTGATCGCCCAATCGAGCACCGGCTCGTGCGCCGTCGTATCGACGCCGCCGGCCCGTGTCCAGGGATTGGGCACGTCATTGGCTCCATAGTCCCGGGAACGCCAGAACGTTCGCACGAAACATTTTGGATTTCCCGTGGCTGGGTTCTTGCCGGCATAGGTGAAGGTGCCGTTGTTGCATCCTTCGACGAAGGGACAGGTCCCGACCCGGAACGGCGTGCCGCCCGGCGGAGTGTAGTACAGATGAAAAGACGGCAGGCTGCCGCCGGGACCTTCGCATTTCAACTCCAGCTTTTCGCCGGAATCGGCCACCAGGGAGGATTTAGACCCAAAGGATCCCCAAGTTGGAGTCTTGGTGCCGATCGGGCCGCAGCTGCCGAAATTGAAGATGTCTTCGGTTGTGTCCGGGTCGTCGCTGCCGCAAAGAACCAGTTGAAAGTTTGATTCTTCCAGGCTGAAAAAAGCGCTTCCGCCTTTCTTTATGCCGCCGGCAAAGCTTACGGTACCTGATGTGCCTCCGGCCCCGATGTTGGAAAAGCTCACCCCTGGCCCTTCGTATCCCGTGGGGCCAAAGGGACAGCCACCGGGGCGTGGTGACACGCCGCACAAGCCATCACCATCAAAACCGAAAACGTCGGTCGAGCCTTTCAGGGAAATAGAGAATATTGGCCGGTTGGAGTTGTTTTGCACCCCCACGGAGGTGTCTTCGATTCCGTCAAACGGTCCCTGCGAAGGGTCCGTATCGACGCGTGGCTTGCCGTCCTTTTGGAATGTGATCAGAACGGAACAGCCAGTGTTGAGTCCGATAGGCGGACATTGTCTGAATGGCGGTGTCGGGGCCTGCGCCATCCCCGAGGCCGCAGCGAGTAGCACGACGCTGCAGGCCACTATTCTTGCAAGAACAGCTTTCATTGAATTTGTCCTCTGGTTGAAGTGACGTTCCTGGGATCGGAACCTACCAACCCTCCCCCTCATACCAGTCGGACACATTCTTTGGAGTTAGCACATGCTATGACACTTTCTGGCACAGCATTGTGAAAAGCGAAAAAATTACGATCTTGTAAGCGATTGATTGGGCACGGTTGGATCGAGCGTGTTCCAAATTGGTGCGATTTGGCTGGGGCGTTTCCCCCCCACCTTTTGCACTCTAAAGACAACAAACAAAAAGCCCGGCGGCTTCATTCCGCCGGGCCTTCATTTTTCTCCGCGCCTCAGTGTCTCCGTGGTGAAAATTGAGATGCTCTCAAGGTAGCGGGAACCCTAGCAGAACATAGGGTTCCCTCACTTCGTTCGGGACAGGTCAAATTTAAAACAGATTCCACAAGAACTGGTTGTAGACGTCGTGGTGATACTGCACTTCCGGAGCCTTCACGAACGTACCCAACAGGCGCGGGCAGCGATCGGCGGAGGCTTTCTTCAGGTCCGCGTAGCGGCCCTTCACGTCCGCGCCGAACAGCTTGGTCGTCCAGTCGGCCTTCATGAAGTTGTCCATCGCCGTGTAAATGTTATCCGGCAGGTAGCGTTCCGCCTGGCGAAGGTTCTTGATCTTGGCGGTATCGCCCTGAAGGCCAGTTTTGAAGATCGAATACATGACCATGTAGGCGTTGGCGTCCGGCGCCACGGAGCGCACTTCCACGCGCATGCTCTTCTCGTTGCCGATCGGGATACGGATCATCGATCCGCGATCAACCGGCGACGCCTTGAGCTGGTTGGGCGCTTCAAAGTGCGGATCCAACCGGCGATAGGCATTCACGCTGGGGTTCAGCAGCAGGCAGACGTCGTTGCCGTGGGTGAGGATGCGGTCGACGAAGGCCCAGCCCAGCTTACTCAGTTTCTCTTCACCTTTGGCGTCCCAGAAAAGGTTCTTGCCGTCTTTGCTGACGGAGACGTTGGTGTGCATGCCGCTGCCGTTCACGCCTACCACCGGCTTGGGCAGGAAGCTGGCGGTGAATCCCATCTTCGTCGCCACCTGGCGGCAGATGAGCTTGTAGAGCTGGATCTGGTCAGCGGCGGCGACCACTTCGCCGTAGCTGTAATTGATTTCGAACTGCGACGGAGCTACTTCCGGATGGTCTTTTTCATTCTGGAAGCCCATGGAACGCTGTACTTCGGCGGTGGTGTCAATGAAGGTGCGCAGCGGATCCCCGGGGAGCGAGTGATAGTAGCCACCGGTGTTCACGTACTCGAATTTGCCGGTCTCGTGATAACGCCGCTCGGCGTCCGGACCGTTGAACAAGAAGCCTTCGATTTCGTTGGCGGCGTTGAGAGTGTAGCCTTCTTTCTTGTGCATTTCTTCAGCGAAGCTTTTGAGCAAGCCGCGGATGTCCGCCGCATACGGCTCGCCGCCTTTGTCAATCACGTCTCCGAAGACCAGCACTTTGCCGGGACCGAAGATATCGGAGGGGCCCCAGTAGAACGAGCCCCAGTCCATGTGCAGGCGCAGGTCGCTCTCCCGCTGCGCGGTGAAGCCGCGGATGGAAGACCCGTCAAACGTCAGGTTGTCATAGCTCTTGAGGAGAAACTTCTTGTCGTAGTCCAGCATGTGCAGCCGGCCTTCCAGGTCACTGAACAGGACGGTCACCGCCTTGATGCGCTTTTCGTCAGTCAAATACTTCAGCCGCTCTTCCTGGAGTTTGTGCGGGGCCACGCGCTTCTTGCGCTGTTCTTTGGCGTGCAGGTTCAGTTCTTCCAGTTCGTCGTACGACAAGGTCAGGAAATTGCGCAGTTCGTTTGACATAGTTCTCCGCAGAGGTTTTTTAGGACCGCTCAACAACTAGCGTTCGATTGGGGAATCAGGCCTTGAAACGGTACTCAATAGGGTAACGCGGGGAGTTAGTTCTCGCAATCAATTTACTTTATGAATGGCATAGAGAGAATTTATGAAGCGATCGGGCCATCTGGCGATCAGGTCATCGGATCATCTGAGGTTGTCCCGCAGCTCGATGACCCGATGGACCGATGGCCCGATGATCCGATGCTCCGCGTCTCAGTACGGCTGTGGTGAGCTCTATGCTACAAACAAGTAGGCCTCGGCCGCAGAGCGATGTGTCTGATGTCTACAACCCGAAAAGAGCCGCGGGAAGCGGCGGTGCTGCTGTGCTACATCACGAACCGCAGCCAATTTCCGGGCAATCCTAACGATCGGGACCGCCTGCTACTCGCGAAGATTGCCGAATGCGTAAGGGCCGGTGTGGACTGGGTGCAGCTTCGCGAAAAAGATTTGAGTGCAAGGGAACTCGAAGAGCTGGCGTGCAAAGCGGTTGCTGCGATTGGTTCCGGCTCGCGCACCAGCCTGCTGATCAATTCGCGGATCGACGTCGCGCTGGCCGCGGGGGCGCATGGCGTGCATCTTCCGGCGCGCGATCTTTCTCCGAGCGACGCCCGCGTGATCTGGGACCGCGCCGGCAAGACAGGCGCCGTAATCGGCGTCTCAGCGCATACTGTGGACGAGGTGTCACAGGCGGAAGCGCACGGCGCAGATTTCGCCGTGTTTGCTCCGGTGTTCGAGAAGAGCGGTGTGGCCAACCCGGTGGGGATGGAGCAGCTGTGGCAGGCTTGCCATCGCCCACATCCGGCCGGCGCGGTTATGCCCGTGCTGGCCCTGGGCGGTGTGACTCTCAGCAATGCCCAGAGATGCCTGGACGCCGGGGCGGCAGGAATCGCCGGGATCCGGTTATTTCAGGAGAATGACGTGGAGTCCACGGTGCAGGGATTGCGTTCTATGCGAGTCTAAAAAAAACACGAGCTCAGCCGCCGGGGTCCGCGACACGCGCCTCGCGTGGTGGGGTGGAGGTGCTTTTGCCTGTGCTGCAAGTATCCTTCTGACTGAAGCAAGCACCGGCAAGAGTGCCGGTGCCACACATGACAGTTTGCTAGTCGCGCTCGCGACGCTTTTCGCCGCCCAGCCGGTTCAAAAGCCAGGAAAACAAGCTCAGTAGGACGGCGCCGATCAGCGCCGGCCACCAACCGGTCACGGTAAAGCCGGGCACGAACTTGGCTGAAAACCTCAACATCGCAGCGTTGATCACGATCAGAAACAGTCCCAGAGTGATGATGGTCAGCGGAAAGGTGATGATCTTCAACAGCAAACCCAGCGTGGCGTTGACGAAACCGATGACGGCGGCGGCTATCAGAGCGGCGACAAATCCGCGCACGTAAAACCCCGGAACAAAGTAGGCGACGATCATCAGCGAAACCGCGCTGAGCAACCATCGGACGAGCAGGTTCATGAGTCCGCCTTACCCGGCAGGGCGCGACCGGGTAGCAGCATTATTGCAAAAAAGTAGGCCGCACCAAAGTGCGGCCTCGCACACGAAGAGCAGAAATTCTTAATCGGGCAGCTCGCGCTACTTGGCGCCTGCCAGAGCCGGAGCTGCCGCGTTCTTTCTGGCGTCTCGAATGGCGGCTTCAATCGTCTGCTCCCAATCCAAGTGCGGGATGGGCGAAGCCTTGGCTCCCTCATAGAACTTGAGGGCTTCTTCGGGACGATTCAGCTGCTTCAGGCAGATTCGGCCGGCAGCAATCAGCGCCTGCAACGACCTCCGATCGGACGGATACGCCGCCGCCATCTTCTGGTACTCAGCCACGGCGCGCTCGAAATCGTGCTTGCCTTCGGCGACGCGGCACAGATCGAACCACGTATCGGCGGGCATGTTCTTGCCGCCGGCATTGACGAATTCCTCATAATTCTGCCAGGCCAGGTCGTTCTCTCGCGCTTTCAGATGCAACGCACAAAGCTGCCCGGTGAGTTCGTGGTAGGCCGGCAGATCGCCTTTTCTCCAGGAGATCTGCTGCAGGAGGCTGCAGGCGTCTACAGAGTCGGGCTTCGCGGCCAGCAGATTGCGCAGCAAGACGACAGCTTCGTCGTCCCGGCCCTTTTCAATCAGTTCGGTGGCTTGCTGAACCTCCGGATCGACAACCCAGGTCACTTTTTCTTCGACGGCTTTGTTGGCTACGTGCTCCAGGCCGGTATAGCGGATCGCCAAAGCAATAAGCGCACCGAAGACAAAACCACCTACGTGCGCCCAGTGAGCCACGCCGCTCGACTGGCCGACGAGCGAACCGTAAAAGATCTCTGTCAGCAGCCACAGCGGCAGCAACGCCCAGGCCGGCGCAGAGAATTGATAGCCGCCGCGGGCCAAAGAGCGGATGCCCAGAATCCAGCGCATGTGGATCTTCATGTTGGGGAATCGCACCAGAAACGCCCCCATCAATCCGGCAACAGCTCCCGACGCACCCAAAGCGGGCACCGTGCTGCCGGCGTTCGTCCAGGCATGCACCTGCAAGGCCGCGACCCCGGCGATGAGGTAAAAGATGGAGTAGAGCGGACGTCCCCACAAGTCTTCCAGAACAAAGCCGGCCAGCCAGAGGAACCACATGTTTCCGATCAGGTGGAACCAGCCGCCGTGCAGGAAGTTGGCGGTGAGATAGGAAATGGGCTTGGGGTGACTGGGAACAAATGCATATTGCTCGAGCAGCGAAGGAGCCGCGGCGGCGACCTGAGAGTATTGAGCGACCAACGAATCCATCTCCCGCTGCAGGTCGCTCTGCTCGTTCATCAGGCGAACTTTGGCGTCCCACGGATCCTCGACGTCGCGATTGCCGTCTTTCATGAGCTTCCACACCTTAGGGTTTTGCTCCTGAAAGCTCGTCACCAGCTCCTGTACGTTGGGCGGAACATTGAGTTCGGGGTGCATGGCCGCGAGCATGAGGAGGTGCAGTCTCACTTCATGGGCCTGCTGTTGTTGCTGATCATCTGGCGCGGTGAAGTACGTGCCCAGGAAAATGATAGTGTTGAGCGCGATCAGCCCCAGGGTGATGACCGGCCAGCGCCGGGCTGACATGTTCTCATGCCGGATGGGAATAAGCATTCGCGGATTCCTCTTTCCTTGGTATCTGAATAAGGCCGCGGGGATATTGCGCAAGTCTAACCAAGGTCGAGTGCGAATCCGGGTTACGAAGGTAACCGGCGTTTAACAACCAGATGCCTGGCTGCAGCTTTCATCTTTCTTTCGGCGCGCTGGAGGCGCGGTCTACTTGACGAAGATCGCCTTTGGGAGCATCACATGTACGCCTTTATTGCCATCCACCAGCTCGGTGATATCCACGTCGCCAGCTACGCTGGTGAGCATGTAGGCGTCGTCGCGACTGAGGTGTTTCTCCGCGACCAGAAAATCGATCATCTCGCGCACGGCCGTCTTGGTGGCTTCGTACAGCTCCTGGTTGAAGCCCATGCTGATGTAGTAGGTAGGTGTCTCCGCACGCGGATACTTCTGGCCCGTGCCCTTATGCACCACGAACTGCAACGTGCCGGTCAGCGAAGTTTCCAGCGCGGTGATGTCCACTTCTCCGTTGCCCTGGCCGGCGTGTCCGTCGCCGATCTCAAACAGCGCACCCTTGGCGTGCACCGGAAGGTAAAGCGTGGTCCCGGCTACCAGTTCTTTGTTGTCCATGTTGCCGGCGTGGACGCCGGGAGGGGCGCTGTCCACGCGCCCGTAGCCCTCCGGCGGAGCCACGCCCATGCTGCCGAAGAACGGATGCAGAGGAACCTCGATTCCCTCCGCAAAATTGGCCACCATGCGCTTGCGGTCCAGAGGAATGATCTTGATCTTGCGATATTGAAAATCTTCCGGCAGAAATCCGCGGTTGGGGCCAAAAGCGTTGTAGGCATAAGGAATGGCCAGGTCGATCTTCAGGATGCGCACTTCGAGCGTGTCACCCGGCTCGGCTTCTTCGACAAACACCGGGCCGTTCAAGATGTGTCCTCCCGGACCCTTGTTGGTAACTTCCTTATAGATGTCGCGCAGGCTTTGTTGCACTTGCTCCGGCGGCAGACCGGCGCGCTCCAAGCCGGTGGGACTGTTGGTAAGCACAGTGTCGAAGACGACCGTGTCCCCGGAATGGATACGGAGCACCGGCGGCGCGGCAGCGTCGTAGTAGCCCCAAGCTACGGTCTTGGGCGAAGCCGGGAGCGAAAATTTTTGAGGGCCGTTCGTAGCCGCGGCTGGTTGTGCCGCCACCCCAGCCGGACCTTGCGCGAAAGTCACGCACCCTGCCGACAACAGAACAGAAAGAGCGATTGAGTAACGCATATTCCTCCACCTTCCCAAACAAAGTCTCCCGTATGCTTAGCGCCGTAGCAGAGCGCCCTCCGGATCCATCAGGATCTGTTTGGTCCCGGCGGGGGCGGTTAGAGCGAATTCAGTCTTGGTTTCGTCGACGAAAACGAACGCCAGAAAACTCGATTTCCCCTTCTCATCGACGGCGTACACGGGGACAGCCGTCACCGTGTCCTTGGCGGCATGGCTTTCTTCGATCGCGCCAGTAATTTTGACGCCCCCTGCCGAGCTTGGCGCAAAATGCACATTCGTGAGCGCAAACTGTGGGACTGACGCGCCGTTGACCCAGCTATCGAAGAACCAGTCCAGCGATTTGCTCCCTTCGTAGGTGAGGGAATCAGGCATGACTTCTTCGAAAGCGCGCTGCAAGTCGCGCGTAGAGATCTTATGACTGGGCGAACGAGCTAGGAGATTCTTCAAGGCCGCGAAAAACAAGGCGTCATTGTTCACACCGGAAGCCTGGCGCAGCATAGTCCGGAGCATGTGGATCAGCCACGTGCCGCGACCGTAGAGCACTTTTTCATACGCCGTCGGGAACTTGGAGGAAGTCAAGCGAACGCCCAGAGTCACTGCCCCGGCGTCCGACATCAGGCCGTTGGGAGTCTCCTTGAGCAACTGGTTTTTGTAGTATTCGAGAGCGATCTTCATGGACTCCGGGTCTTCTTGTTCCAGCATGAGCAGAGCGCAGTAATTGGCCAAGGCTTCAATGATCCACTCGTCGCGGTAGGAGACCCAATCCACAGCATCGCCCCACCATTGGTGCGCGGTCTCATGGGCCAGCATAAGCCGGTCCAACAGAAGATTTGTGTAAGGATCGTGCGCGCCCACAACGCTGCGTTCATCCGGCTCCAGAAACGCGGTG
>DATFQZ010000285.1:0-33138 GCA_035263765.1 Candidatus Angelobacter sp.
GCTGGACGAAGGCGTTGACTTTGACCTGACGCAGCTCAATGGCGGCGGCGGGATCAACCCAGACTTCCTGCCTCGCGATCCCGACAACGGCTGCCAGCCGGTTTTCCCGCACCAGTATCTGCGCGTGAACACGATCTTCGAAGTAGTCAGAGCCCACGGCGGCTGGACGGCATGGACTGACAAACATCCTTCGTACGAGTGGACCAATGGCCCCAGCGGCCACGGTGTGAACGATTTCTATGGTCCTGAAATCAACTCCATTCCCGTGGCGCTGCCGTTTCCCGGGTGCACGCCCGTACCAGCGCCAGCCCCTACTCCCGACGATGGCTGGACCACCGACCTCAACAACATCAAGTGCTACGATTCGCTGCACGTTCAGGCGGTCCTCAACCAGATTGATGGCTTCACACACGACCGTTCGCGGCGCGCGCCAGTGCCGACGCTCTTCGGCACCAACTTCCAGGCTGTCAGCGTCGGACAGAAACTGAAGATCGGCGGCTACATGGACGTCCTGGGAACGCCCAGCGCAGGCCTGGCGGGCGAGCTCGATTTCGTGGACCAGTCGCTCGGTAAGATGGTCAGCGAGCTGAAAAAGCTGGGGCTGTTTGATTCCACACTCATCATCATCGGCGCCAAGCACGGGCAATCGCCCATCGACCGGCAGAAGCGGGTGGGCATCGGCGGCGGCCAGCCGGCAACGCTGATCGGCGCGCCTGAAGCTTTCGACATCTCTGACGACGGCTCTCTGATCTGGCTGAACGATTCATCGGACACGGCGAGCGTGGTTGCCACTTTGAGCCAGCCGGCCAGCCAGACCACACTGGGCATCCAGGAGATCTTTGCCGGACCCTCGCTCGAAAACAAATTCAACAGCCCGCTCAGCGATGAGCGCACGCCGGACATCATTCTCAAAACCAATACCGGCGTGATCTTTACCGGCGGCTCCAAGATCGCCGAACACGGCGGCTTGAACGAAGACGATCTCCACGTGGCCCTGATGCTGTCGTGGACGGGATGGAAAGCCCAGCAGATCAAGACCCCGGTGCTCAATCAGCAAGTGGCGCCGACCATCCTGAAGGTCCTGGGCCTGGATCCGGATCAGCTTGACTCGGTCCGGAAGGAGCAGATCACAGTGCTGCCCTTCCTTGGTGGTGATCACGACAACTAAAGCATTTCTCACTAGACGCATATCGAGGTGGGAGATCGCCGCAAAGTAGAGACGTGGCACGGCCACGTCTCAAAACCGGCGGACTTAAGGAACACGTCCTGGAATGCAGGAAACAGCACGGTATCTGTTTGGCCCAAACACGACCGTGGCCTTAAGAGCGAGACGTGGCGGTGCCACGTCTCTACGGCCTGGTCTTATTTTCCACTGTAGATTTACTTTCAACGATTCAGTTCAAAGGAGAAGAGAATTATGAAGGTTCTTGTGGCAGGAGTTGTCCTGCTGGCAGCATTGTCAACCGCCGCCTTGCCGGGTGACGACCGCGACGACGGTCCAGTGCACTGGAAACGCAACGGCGCGCCTACCGACACCTCAATCACCGGCGGACCTTGGACTCTCGAGCAGTCCGGCGCCGCCAACGGCCTGAAATCCTCAGGCTACTGCGATGGCAACGGAAATCAGATCGGTAATCCCGGCACGGAACGCATGGAACCGTACTATTTTCCCAGCGTGGTCGGCCACGGAAAGCACTTGCAGGGATACTTTGACTGGCGTCCCAAGGACATTGATGAAGGGGTTGCGGCCGCGTTCTCCAACGATGCCGGGCAGACTTGGACCTTCCAGCAGCTGGTACTGCAGTTACGAACTCACTGCCCTGACCAGGCCAACAAAGAACCGGACGGTGAAAAAGACTCGGTCAGCGGCAACAACGACGACAACGGCGATGATGACGGCCAGGGCCACCAGTTCGTCATCAAGATCAACGGTCACACTTACCTCTACACTCTAGTCCGCGCCAACGGCCACATTGACGTTGACGATTTGGCGATCCACGAACTCAACCCGCTGGCCGGCAAGCCGCTGAACGGCGCTCCCGATCTCAGCGACGCCCCCACGGACGCCTCACCCCCAGGCACGCCGGAGATCTCTCCCCACACCTTCGGCCTGAAAAACCCGGATGGAATTCTGGGGATCGTCCCCGGCAGCAACCCGCTGACCATCATCTACGAGCAAAAGATCCTCAACGGCGATCTCACTATGCTTCCTGCGTCGCAGCAGTGCAACACGTTCTGGTCTGCGTTCTACGCTGCCAATGGCGGCCTGTCTCCGAACGATGACATCACCTTCCTCCGGCTGGCCTCTACGACTGACGGCATCCACTTCACCGATCTCGGCCCCCTGCAGGGTCTGAACGATCCCACCACGGTTTCCATCAACGGCACGCGTTGGCTGGCCACCGCGGGAACGATTCTCAAGCTGGAAGATGGACGCTTCGGCCTGCTTTACTCCGGCGGAAACTGTATTGACGCCGATTCAGACGCGTTCCACTACATCGGCTACGCGGAATCTCGCGATCTCATCCATTGGACTGTGATTAACGGACTCAACAACCCCATCGCCTCGGTATTCCCGGCAACGCTGTCAGTAAATGCCCAGGGCGTACCCGCCACGGGACCCGGGACTTCGCTGGTCACCATCCCGGCCAAGACTCCGGTGGTTGGGGACGCGCAGGGATTCATGGCCGGCCGGGTTTATGCACCCAGCGCAACCAAATTTGACGATCGCAACATTACCGTGATCTTCGCCGGCTACCACACGCAGAAGCCCAAGAACGGACTGGGCGACTATCGCACCATTGGCCGCGTCAGCCTGCACTCGTCACAGCGCCTAATTGCCGTAGGGCAAGATGTTGATGGCGACGGCGACCACGATGCGGACGATAGGTAAGTTAACAACATGTAAAAAAGGGCTTTGCTCCAGACCTCAGGGCGAATAGGGGGCCGGCGCCAAACCGGCCCTTATTCTTCTCATCCTAGCTATGCGAAGAGCTTGCGCCGCTCCCAGCGCGACGCATGGCAAGCGGCTTGCCAAGTGCCTCTAACTTACGCGATAATAACCACTTGCCCGGCTGGTTGGGGCCCAAACAAGAAAGGATTTGAGTGGAACAGTGTTAATGATACGACTGGCGCGCATTGGTGCGCGCAAACAGCCTTACTATCGTGTGGTGGTGATTGAGAAAGACCGCGCCCGTAACGGGCGTTCGGTTGAAGTTGTGGGCTTGTACAACCCCCGGACGACCCCGCCGACCATCGACCTGAAGCGTGATCGGATTGACCACTGGGTCTCCAAGGGCGCGCAACTCTCCGACACGTTGAGGCGGCTGCTCGCCAAATCGCCGGCACCGGCCACATCGGGCACCGCGGCCTAAGCAGGGTTCATAGAAGTCAGGTCTCCCCAAGGAAACGCAAGCAAAGAGTGTACCGGTCCCCAAGCACAGCAAAAGGACGGTCTTATGACGGAGACGGCAGGCGACATGCGTACCCTGGTAGAGCAGATTGCCCAGGCCCTGGTGGATGCCCCCGGAGACGTTCAGGTGACGCCAGTAGAGGAAGGCGACGCCACGGTACTGGAACTGCGCGTAGCCCAAACCGACTTGGGCAAGGTGATTGGCAAGCAAGGACGGACAGCGAAATCGATCCGCACCATCCTGGGCGCCGCCAGCATGAAGTTGAAGAAGCGCTACACGCTGGAGATTATCGAAGACTAGAGTTGCGGACCCGCGCCACGGACCCGGCAGCCATGAGTGAACATCATCCCCCGCTCGCGCAAACCGGCCAGGGGGAGTTTGTCGCGCTGGCCAAGGTGACCAAAACGCAAGGACGCAAAGGCGAGGTCGCCGCGGCGCTGCTTACTGATTTTCCTGAGCGCTTCGCTACGCGACGACAGCTGCTGGCGCTCCATCAAGACGGCCGGCGAAGCCAGTTGGAACTCGAGGATCACTGGTTTCATAAAGGCGGCGTGGTGCTGAAGTTCGCGGGCGTGGATTCCATCAGCCAGGCGGAAACGCTGGTGGGTTGCGAGATCCAGATCCCTCGGGCGGAACGCGCGGAACTGCCGGAAGGTTCGGTTTACATCTCCGATCTTGTCGGATGCGTCGTAAGCGATGGCGGGCGCGAGATCGGGCGGATTCGTGACGTTCAGTTCGGCGCCGGCGAAGCGCCGCTGTTGCTGATCGAAGCCGCGGGCAAGCGCGAATTTCTGGTCCCCTTCGCGACCGAGTTTTTGGAGAACCTGGACCTGGAGCGCAAGCAGGTAAGCATGAAGCTGCCTGCAGGTCTGTTGGATTTGAGCCGCGAATGAACGCGAAAGAACACGAATCCGGAATGACTAGCTTGAATTGGCGTTCATTCGCGTTGATTCGCGGCTGAGAAGGTTTGGCCTGCCGATGAAGTTCGAGCTGGTAACGATTTTTCCGGACTTTTTTCGCGGGCCGCTGGATTACGGAATCGTACGCAGGGCGCGCGAAGCCGGGCTCATTGAAATCAGGGTCCACGACTTGAGGGAGTTCACCACGGACAAGCATCGTACCGTGGATGACCGGCCGTTCGGCGGCGGTGAAGGCATGGTGCTCAAGCCCGAACCGTTGTTCAAGTGCGTAGAGTCTCTGGGCGTGCCGCCGCGGACGCAACGCCTGCATAGCGGTTCGACAGAAAGCGTGATTCTGCTTTCGCCGCAGGGTGAGATGTTCACGCAGGCGGTAGCGCAGGACCTGGCGGCGAGGAAGCGCATCGTGCTGATCTGCGGACGGTACGAAGGCGTGGACGAGCGCGTGGCCGAAGGTCTGGCGGACCGCGAGATTTCCGTCGGGGATTACGTGCTGAGCGGCGGTGAACTCGCCGCAGCCGTGATCGTGGATACGGTCACGCGGCTGGTCCCGGGAGCTTTGGGCAACGAAGCCTCCGCGCAGCAGGAGAGCTTTACAGCGGCGCAGGCGGAGAAGCCTGGCAACGACCGTCCGGACAGTACCTGCGGCAGCGGCGGATTGCTCGACTATCCGCACTACACGCGGCCCGCTGAGTTTCGTGGCATGGCGGCGCCGGATGTGCTGATCGGCGGCAACCATGAGCAGATTCGCAAGTGGCGCCGGCGCAAGGCGCTCGAGAAGACGTTGCGGAATCGGCCGGATTTGCTGGATCGGCAGGAGCTGAACGAGGAAGACAGGAAGATCCTGGCGGAGATCAACAAGAGATTTTAGCCGCGAATGAACGCGAACCAACACGAATGGAAGAAGAAATGAAACTGATTTCGTTTTGATTCGCGTGTATTCGCGGCAAAGTGGTTTTTGACTTTTTGGACGTGGAGCGTCCTTGAGAGAAGAGGAAATTTATATGTCCCAACATCCGATTATGGAAAAACTGGCTGCCAAGCTGCAGCGTAAGGACCTTCCCGAGATCAATCCCGGCGACACGGTCCGGGTCCAGGTCCGCATCAAGGAAGGCGACAAGGAGCGCGTACAGGCCTTTGAGGGCACTGTCATCGCCCGTCGCAAGGGCAACGGTGGCGGCAGCTTCACCGTACGCAAAGTGAGCTTTGGCCAGGGCGTGGAACGCATCTTCCCGTTCAACTCCAAAGTGATCGACAAGGTGGAAGTCGTGCGCTCCAGCCAGGTGCGCCGGGCCAAGCTGTTCTACCTGCGCGAGCTGAAGGGCAAAGCCGCGCGCCTGCGCGAGACCGAGCGCGTCCAGGCGGCGGAACCGGCCACGGCAGCCGAGCCCGCTGAGAGTCAGGAACCGGCATAGGTTCTTTCTGGAATCCCGATCCCGCGAAGCGGGAGAGGG
This sequence comes from Candidatus Angelobacter sp., assembly GCA_035263765.1. Taxonomy (GTDB): domain Bacteria; phylum Acidobacteriota; class Terriglobia; order Terriglobales; family Acidobacteriaceae; genus Angelobacter. The sequence continues at coordinate 5,785 of DATFQZ010000285.1, forward strand.
ATCCCTATGGTCTTCCGCGAACTCCGAGGCCGCGATCATCCTCGCCGTGCGGAATACCGTTCCGCTTGCGAAAAGGCAAAAGTCTGACATGGCCCAATCGACTGTCGAAGATCATATGGATCCCTCGCTCCACTCGGGATTTCAGAAAAAGCGCAGCCTAAGTGCTAATGGCTATCGGCTAAGTGCTCAAGCGATATAGAATTCTCAGAAGAACTCATCTGAGACATGCCTGCCTCCCTCAAGGCCGTGCGTAAGAAGCGCAAGAAACTTCCCATTCCCATCAATCCTGAGACCGGCCTGCCTTATTCCGCGGGCACCATGAAGATGCGCCTGCTCAAGCGGCTCAAGTGCACTCAGAAATTTGAAAAGCAGGCTTGGGCGACGGGCGCACAATTGATCGCCGGTGTGGATGAAGTGGGCCGTGGTTCGTTCTTTGGCCCGGTCGTAGCTGCCGCTGTAATTCTGGAGCCGGACTATCGCATCAAGGGCCTGCGCGATTCGAAGCTTCTCGATGAAAAGACGCGCGAGAAACTCGCGGCGAGAATCAAGCAGCACGCCATCGCCTACGCCGTGGCCGCGGTGGATGTGGCCCGCATCGACCAGCTCAACATTTACTGGGCATCGCTTCTGGCCATGCGTGACGCGGTTGCGCAGCTTGCGCCGACGCCCGACCATCTGTTGATCGACGCCGTGCGCCTTGACTGGGACTGCCCGCAAACCAACATCATCCACGGAGACGCGCTCTCCATCTCGATTGCTGCGGCATCCATCGTCGCCAAGGTCGCGCGCGACGATATGATCCGCCAGTGGGATCCCGTCTATCCGCAGTACGATCTGGCATCGAACAAAGGCTATCGCTCACCCAAGCATCTGGCGGCTCTCAAAGAATTCGGCCCCACGCCGCTGCACCGGCTCTCGTTTGCGCCGGTGTGGATGTGTAGTTTCGTGCAGGAGCAGTTTGACTTTGAGAGCGACGATGCGGTCGGAATCGAGAGCCTGGTCACGCAGGCAGGCAATTAGGGGCTCAAGGCCGGCCTGAGAGCTACCACTACAAACCTCGCCGGCTCAGCACCAACGTTCACAAGGCTGGACCTACGGCCGGTCAGCCACAAAACTTCGCCGGCGGCGAGGTGAACTTTGGCGTCATTCCCATTGCTCAGTTCGAGCGGCGTTATCGCAATGAGCAGTTCCTTCTTTTCGTTATGAGCATCGTAGGAGCTCAGAAGTTCCATCCTGCTTTCGATAGCAGCATCGAGCGAGTCTTTCGACAAAAGCTGAACGTCGCTCACGATGGCCATTTCCAGATTCAACTGGTTAACAAAGCGGGCATGCGGATCCATCGGGCCATTAATTGCGCTGCTTCCGTAGTCCCACTTGCCGGTCTCCCAGCGGTAGCCGTAGTTTGTCACACGAGAATCGAGGAACTCCACGGTGATGTTTCTGTATTCTGCGTTGGTTTCGTTGCGCATCCCGATCACGTCGCCGCGCATGAAAAACCTGGCGTCGCCTTGTTTTGCCGGAAAATGCATCACGTCGGATGCGCCCGCGCGCCACATCACAACTTCGCCATCCTGAAGAGCGACCGTCAGGAAGTTGTGATCGTGTCGCACGTAACTTTCTTCATGCGATGGAATGCTAACCGCAAACACCCGCACCAACGCATTCTGCAGCAGCAGCCGGTGATGGGGTTCTGTGGCCATGTCAGCAGGGATTCGTTGCTGTGCTGCAAATAAATATGTTCCTGCCAGCGCAATAACGATCACTGCGATTCTGATCGCGCCGCGAATCCGCGTCACGTCTCCAGACCCACGAGGCACTAAAGGCCGCCCTTCTGCTCCGTGATCTTCTTGGTATCTGCGGATGTGCCTTTCAGCAGGTCGCGCAGCAGGCTGACCTCGGCGGCGATGCCGACGTGCAATGCCGGATCAGCGACGGGCGCAAAAAGCGGTGAGTGATTCGAAGGAAGTTCTTTGCCCGCAGCCTTCGCCGTGGCCAGCTTCTGGGGATCGGCCACGCCCAGCGTAAAGTAAAACGACGGAATGCCCTGCTCGACGTACATCGAGTAATCTTCCGACGTCATCAGCGGATCTTCCTTGACCACGTTCCCCTTGCCGACCACCGATTCGAGCACGCCGCCAAGGTGCTGCGTCAGGACCGGATCGTTATAGACCGCGGAGGTCGACTCATACTCTTCGACCAGCGGCATCTTCTCCGCGCCGCTAGCCATGGCTTCTGCCTTCGCGATGCGTTCGATTGAAGCCAGCAGGTGTTTGCGGACTTCCGGCTTGTAGGAGCGTATGGTCAAGCCCATCTGCGCTTCGTTGGGGATGATGTTGTTCTTGGTCCCGGCTTGAATGTAACCCACGGTGATCACCGCGGCGTCGCCGGGATGGATCTCGCGGGCGATGATGGATTGCAGGCGCACGGCAATGCTGGCCGCGATCAGCACCGGATCGATGGTCGATTCCGGCCGCGCGCCGTGGCCGCCTTTTCCGTAAACCGTGATGCGCAACGAATCGGCCGCGGCTTTGGCGTAGCCGGGGGTGATCCCCACTTGTCCCACGGCGATTCCGTTCTCGTCATGCATGGCCACGCCGATATCCGGCCGGGGAAACTTGGTAAACAGTCCATCGGCGATCATCTTGCTGGCGCCGGTGATGATCTCTTCCGCCGGCTGGCCCACCAGCATCAGCGTGCCGTGCCACGTGTCCTTGCTCTTGGCCATGATAGCGGCGGTGCCGTAGAGCGAAGCCATGTGGACGTCATGCCCGCAGGCGTGCATCACGCCAACGTCGCGCCCGCTGTCGTCTTTGGCTTTGACCTTGCTGGCGTAGGGAAGCCCGGTCTCCTCGGTTACAGGAAGCGCGTCGAGCTCCGTGCGCAGCATCACCACCGGTCCCGGACCATTCTTTAGAACGGCCACGATCCCCGTCCCGCCCACGTGTTCCGTGACCTCATAGCCCAGCCCGCGCAGTTTCTCGGCCATCACACCCGCCGTCCGCGTCTCGTGCGACGAGAGTTCGGGGTGCTGATGCAGGTCCAGGTACAACGCCTGGGCGTCAGGAAAGACCGAATCCACCTGGCCCTTCAAGGAAGCATTCTGGGCCGAAGCGCATACAGCCGCAAGAAAAAGGAGCATCGCCGATCTGATCATGCCGGGAATGATAGCCGCGAAAGGGCGGGCGGGCAACCCGAAATCCACCGTAGAGACGTGGCAGCGCCACGTCTCAATGTTTACCCTAGGAGGCAGCCGCGCCATTTCGCCGATTTGCCCGATTCTCCGGATTTCTGTAGGACTCAATTCGGTATGTTTCCTAAAGAGCGTCGTGAGGTTAATTGTGAGACGCGGCAATGCCGGGGTCCTCGCCGCTGCTGGGCGCGGCGGGGTGGAATGCCGCGTCTCTACGCCATGATTTTCGTTCTTGGCCAGGCCGATCGACGCCCCTTGGCAATCACTCCAACGCAAACTGTTTGGGCATCTCCGTAGCGAACGGTGGCCTGCGGATGGTTTGAGTGCAACTGGTGTCCAAATCCTTGCTGGAGCCGGCAGCGATGAACTTCTGCATGATGCCCTGCACGCAGTCGCCGTCCATCTGGTGCCCGTAGTATCTGATCTTGACTTGCCGGCCGTTGGGAAGTAATCGAGCCGCGCTTTCGCCGAACCAGAGGGGGCTTGAGCCGTCGGCATCGCCGGAGATCATCAGCACCGGCAAGTCAGACTTCACCAGATCAATGTAGTTCGGCGGAATTTCACCCTTAGGCCAATCCTTGCAGGCTTCGATGTGGCGCGTCACCCGCTCCTGGCCCACGAAAGTCCCACGCGTCTCCTCCACCAGGTCCTTATCGGTGATGAAGTGGGCACCCTCCGAACAGGTTACGGTCATGTACATCCCGCGGGCCAAGCCTGCGCCCGGACTCAGCCTTACGGCACCTTCCTCCCACGGGATGTAATCATTCAAGAACGCCCGGTGAATAATGAACGGCACAAAGCGTTGCGAGTTCGTGGTATACATGGACAGCCGAATCCGTTCCACGAAGTTCGAGCGCGGCAGCTTGACCTGTTCTCTCTTTTTTGTGGCCGGGTTGATCAGTTCCACAGTCAGCGGACCTTTGGCGAAGCGGTCGAGGACCGCGTTGAACTCCTTTGGCAGATCGGGATATGTCTTCCGGCAAAGCTCGTCAGCCGCGCAGTCTGTGAATAGAAGCTCCATGGCATGCTGGGCGCTCCGCGGGAAGAGCAGCGGTTGTTTGATGTTGGGCGTCGCTACGCCTACCAGGACGACGGACCTCACACTCTCCGGATGCCGGCGCATGTAGATCTGGGCGGCGAATGTGCCATACGAAGCCCCAAACAAGTTGATCTTGCCGTACCCCAGGGCGGAGCGCACCTCTTCGAGGTCGTCCATGGCGATGGGTGTGGTGTAGAGCTTGAGGTCGGCAATCTTTTCGAGCTTCTGGCGGCACTTGAGAACCTTGTCGCGCGGGAACAGCTCGCCGAAGAAATCTTGCATGTCTTGCGGATCGTCTTCCAGGTTGCACTTGAGCGGGTTCGAGCCGCCGGTCCCCCGCTGGTCGACGAACACGAGATCACGCTCCTGGCGGCTGGGAGCCAAGGGTCCTCTGACTCCCAACGCGAGCGAATCCGTAGCCGCTGCGCCCGGTCCGCCGTGGAGCCAAAAGATGGGATCGGGTGCGGGCGTCTTACTCAGGGCTTTGAGGATAACAATCTTGAGGTTGATCGTGCGTCCGGACTTAGCGGCACGGTTTTCAAAGACCTCGTAGGATCCACAGCGGGTTTCGCCCTCTACTCCGGTTAGCTGGCAGGGTTCCAGCAAAAGGCGTGACGGGGCGAACTGGCCAAAACATGCGCTCGCCCAACCGAAGCACATCGCCGCAACAAGAATTGCTTTGCTGTTCATTAAGGCCCCCGGATCTTCCTGATGGACGTTTAAAACCCGCCGAAGTTACCGGCACTTCTCTGACCGGGCTGATTTTAGTGCATCAGAGCCGCAACCGCGACGCCTCAAGGGTAAGAATGGATCAGGAGCATGACAGCTCCAACCGCCGGAAGGCGCGACCAGAGGATAGCCCACCCTGGAAACGAGCGGCAGCGAAGTCGGAAGGGTGGGTGGGTATTTGGAAGGATTCGAGCCCCGGAGGGGCGGCACCCAGCCGAATCCTCAAAAATTGCGGCCTGGCAACGATTCTGTGTCGCCCCGCTGGGGCTTGCGATCATATTGCTTGGACCCCACCCTTACGGTTCGCGGCCTTCGCCGCGTCCCTCCAGGGTGGGCTATACTCTGGTCGCGCCTACGGGCGCTGATTATCTTCAGAGCGCTGAGATTGCCGTCGCGGCAGCGTGGGTGGGCGCTTCGCTCGGATTCTTTGAAACTCAATCCAAGTCGCGCAGCTCCTTGCTCGTCGCGAATACCGCCCAGCAAGCCACCAGGGCGCATGCGGACATGAAAGCGATGGCGTGGGCCGCGCTGATGCCGCGGGCCAGTAGGCCGGCGACCAGGCTACCGATGGGCGGCAGGCCGAGGAATGCTGTTGAGTAAATGCTCATCACCCGGCCCCGCATCGATTCGTCCGCGAGATGTTGCAGCCGCGCGTTGATGGTCGCCACCATGACCACCATGAAGTAACCGGTCGCCATCAACAGTAATCCGGAGAGAAGGAAGCTGCGTGAAAAAGTAAACAGAATAATGGAGAGGAAGAAGCCTGTGCCGGCGCGGACCACGAACTTTCCGCGATTGCCGAGCCGCGACAGGTAAGCGATGGTCACCGCGCCGAAGAAAGCGCCTACGCCGGAGCACGCCATCAAGATGCCCAGGCCTTGTTCGTTGCTGTGGAGGACGTCGCGCGCGAAGTAAGGGATAAAGACCAGATACGGGATGGCCAGCAGGCTGGTGATGGCCACGAGTACCACCAGCGGCGACATCACGCCATCGTTGAAGACATATTCGAAGCCCTGCTTGAGTTTGTACCAGAGCTTGCCTTCCGGCGGCGCCTCACGCTCTGGGTAATGGATTTGCGTCAGAACAAAGATCACTGCTAGAAAACTCACGCCATTCAGAAAGAAGTTTCCGGCAGCGCCTGCATAAATATTGGCGGGGAAGAAGCCCCCCACCAGAGCCATGGTCATACCGCCTAGCGTGGGGCCGAGCACGCGCGACATGTTGAACTGCGCCGAGTTCAGCGCGATGGAGTTGGTGAGGTCGTCGCGCGGGACCAATTGCGGCACCAGAGCCTGATAGCTGGGCGTGTTCAGCGCCATGGCCACGCCGGTGAGGAGCGCCAGCAAGGCGATTTCTACCGCATTAATCCGTTTGGCAGAAGCCAGGATGGCCATGATGAACGCCGAGACCATCATCAGCGATTGCGTGGCCATCAGGAGCTTGCGGTTGTTGACGTGGTCAGCGATTACGCCGCCGATCAAGGCGAAGAGCAGGATGGGCACGGTCGAGGCAAAACCCACCAGCCCCAGCCAGAACGCGGAGTTGGTGAGTTGCAGCACCAGCCAGCCCTGGGCTACGTTCTGCATCCAGGTGCCGACGTTGGAAAGGAAGTTGCCGGCCCAGAAAAGACGGAAGTCGCGGTGACGCAACGCGCTGAGGATGCGCGGCAGTTCGATGGCCGACGTCGCCGTGGTATCGCTGACGGCGCCGCCGTTCGGCAACAGGGCTGGATTGGCCGTTGAGGACAGGCCCGCGCCGCGATCTTTCATTTCTCCCGTGCCGCCCACCTCAGACGAACCCCTGGGGCTGATTGTGCTCGCTACCGTGCAATGCTGCTAGACCCCTCTTGACCGCTTCTGGTAAATGCCATTTTATAGTGTAAGCTTCTGTTTTTCGTGGCTCCCTGGAGCATCAGGAGAAAAAATTTTGAAACGCGTACCGTTGATGATCTTCATATCGGTTTTCGTCCTTACCTCATTCGCCCAGCAGAGCTCCGATCCTGCAGCCAGCCAGGTGTTCGGCTTCCGTGATTTCGCGCAGCAACACAAGTGGGATCAGGAGTTTATCCGCTGGCCGGATCCGGGCCGCGCGGAAGAAGATCTGCGGATCCTGACCGCGGCGCCGCACGTTGCCGGCTCCCCGGAAGACAAGAAGACCGCCGACTACGTCGCGCAAAAGTTCAAGGAAGCCGGCCTGGACACGGAGATTGTCGAATACAAAGTCTGGATGAACCGTCCCGCGGAAATCAGCGTCTCCGTGACCGCGCCGCCAAACGTCAGGATGAACGGCCCCTCGCGCGAACATGTCTCGAATGATCCCTTCCAGGACGATCCCCGCGTGCTTCCACCCTTCAATGGGTCTTCGCCTTCGGGAGACGCGGAAGCCGACGTGGTCTACGCCAACTATGGCAGCCCCGCCGACTTTAAGAAACTCGAGGATCTCAAAGTGGATGTTCGCGGCAAGGTCGTGATCGTGCGTTACGGCGAAAACTTCCGGGGCGTGAAAAGCTTGGTGGCTGAGGAACACGGCGCTGCCGCGGTGCTTATCTACTCCGACCCCTGGGACGACGGCTATTTCCGCGGCGACGTTTATCCGAAGGGGCCTTGGCGTCCGGATTCCGGCGTGCAGCGCGGTTCCGTGCAGTACATGTTCAAGTATCCCGGCGATCCCACCACGCCCGGGTTCGCATCCGTTCCCGGCTTGCCGGACTCGCAGCGCGTAACTCCGGAAAAAGCCTCGGATATGCCCAAAATACCCACCACGCCGATCTCCTACGCCGACGCGCGCCCCATCCTCGAGAATTTGGGCGGACCTGAGTCGCCGCGCGAATGGCAAGGCGCTCTGCCCTTTACGTATCACGTCGGCCCCGGGCCGGTGCGCGTGAAAGTCCACCTGAAACAGGCGTACCGGTACTGGCCGATCTGGAATGTGATCGGAAAAATTCGCGGAGCCAAGTATCCCGACGAGTGGGTAGTGGTGGGCAATCATCGCGACGCCTGGGTCTACGGCGCGGTCGATCCCAATAGCGGCACGGCAGCCATGCTGGAAACCGTCCGCGGACTGGGCGAGTTGCTCAAGGAACGCTGGCGGCCCGACCGCACGATCGTCTTCGGCAGTTGGGATGCCGAGGAAGAAGGCCTCATCGGCAGCACCGAGTGGGGCGAGCAGAACGAGAAGGCCCTGGCCAACGCTGTCGCGTATTTCAATGTGGACGTTGCGGTCTCCGGCCCGAACTTTAATGCTTCAGCCGTGCCCAGCTTGAAGGGATTTGTCCGCGACGTGGCCAAACAAGTGCCCAGCCCTAAGGGCGACACCGTTTACAACGTGTGGAAAGAACAAAAGGAGCGGCAGCCGGAGCGGCGGCCAGGCTCTGACGCCGGCGCAGGTCGCTCGCCCAACGCACGCGTGGAGAACGACGTGCCCGTCGGCGACCTGGGCAGCGGCTCCGATTACAGCGTGTTTATCCAGCACCTGGGCATACCCTCGGCGGACATGACGTCCAGCGGCTCCTACGGTGTCTACCACTCGGTATTCGACAATTTTGCCTGGTTCAAGAAATTTGGCGACCCCACGTTCGCTTATGAGCAGGAGATGGCCAGGCTGCTGGGCGTCGAGGCGTTGCACATGTCGTCGGCGGACGTGCTGCCCTACGACTACGAACTTTACGGCAAAGAGATTGGGGCTTACATCGACCAAGCCAAGGCTAAGGCCACGCAAGTTCTGGGGTCAGGCGCCCCCGACTTCAGCAAAGCCTCGGAAGCAGCCAAGCGTTTCAGCGCCGCGGGGGCCAAGGTGCTGGCCATACAGAAAGCACCACCCCAAGGGCCAGCTGCGGTCAGGCTCAACCAGGTCCTGATCGGCGCCGAGCGGGCGCTGCTCCTTGAAAAGGGACTGCCCAACCGCCCCTGGTTCCGGCACTCGATCTACGCGCCGGGCCAATACACAGGATACGCCGCCGTCGTGATTCCTGGCGTGAACGAGGCAATCGATGCGAAGCAAGGCCAGCTCACGTCCGAGCAGCTGCAGGTTCTCACGGACGCACTCAATCGCGCCGCAGCGGTTTTGGAAGGCTATTAGCGCGATTGACCTGGGACCGACTTTCGTATATTATTCGCCGGTCAGAAAAATAAGGCTCGGGCCCAGAGGCAGACCATTGGCCGTGTGTTGCGTCTAAATTGAATCTGCCCCTGCGGGGCATAAATCAATGTGTTTATCAAGGACTGTCGCCGCATCATGCTGAAGAATGCAATCCTACTTGTCTGCCTTGCGGCAGCATCCTGGCTGGCGGCAGGGTGCGGTGGGGACTCCCATGCCGACGCTAAGCCGGCGGGACCTCAGGCTCTTCCGGTCAAGGTCATCACCGCGGAAGCACGCATGGTCCCGTTTTCGACCGACTACCTGGCGACGTTGAAGTCGCGCAACTCGTCCGTGCTGCAGCCGCAAGTCGAAGGGGACATCATCAAAGTCTTTGTCCGCTCCGGCCAGCGCGTGGAGGCCGGCACGCCCATCCTGCAAATTGATCCGCGCAAGCAAGAAGCCACCCTCAACAATCAGGAAGCGGCGCACCAATCCAAGGTAGCCACGATGGAACAAAACCGGATTGACCTGGAACGCAAGAAAAAACTCTATGGGGCGGGCGTGATCTCGAAATCCGATCTGGACACAGCGCAGTCACTCTACAACGTTTCCAAAGCCGATGTTGACGCCCTGGAGGCCTCCATTCGCGAGCAGAGCGTACAGCTTCGCTATTACACAGTGAAAGCGCCGGCCGCCGGGATCATTGGCGACATTCCTGTGCGCGTCGGCGACCGCGTGACCACCCAGACGGTGCTGACCACGCTCGACCGCGGCGCAGAGATGGAAGCCTATGTCTATGTGCCGTCGGAAAAGTCCTCCCAGGTACACATCGGCATGCCTGTGGACCTTTTGGATGACTCCGGGAAAGCGGTCGCGCGCACGCGCATTCGTTTCGTCTCGCCACGTGTAGATCCCGATTCGCAAACTCTTCTGGTCAAGACCACGGTCCCCAATCCCGAAGGGAAATTCCGAAACGACCAACAGGTGCATTCACGGGTGGTGTGGTCAGAGCAGAAGAAACCCGTGATCCCTCTCGTCGCGGTTTCGCGGATGAGCGGAAAGATGTTCGCTTTTGTTGCCGAGGGCCAAGGGTCGCAGGCGGTGGCCCGGCAGCGGGTGATCGAAGTGGGCGACATGGTAGGGAATGACTACGTGGTTCTGGAAGGCATCCAGCCCGGCGACAAAGTCATTGTCACCAGTGTCCAGATGCTGGCAGATGGCATGCCGGTGATCCCGCAAGCAGCAAGTAGCAATTAGGATATGGGCAAATAGCAATTAGCAAATGGCAATTAGCACAGCTAAAGCTAGACCGAGAGAGCGTGGTTCACGATAAAGTTCGACTCCTGCTTTAGCTAGGCTAATTGCTAATTGCTAGCTGCTAATTGCTTAGCTATGGTTAATTTTTTCATTCGCCGGCCCGTCTTTGCGACTGTGTGCTCGCTGCTGATCGTTTTGGCCGGCGCGATCTCGATTCCCACGCTGCCCATCGCGCAGTATCCCAACCTGGTGCCGCCTACGGTTTCAGTAAGCGCTTTCTATACCGGCGCCAACTCCCAAGCTGTCGAGACCAGCGTGACCACGCTCCTGGAACAAGCCATCAACGGCACCGAAGGCATGCGTTACATGTCTTCCAACAGCGGGAACGACGGTTCCAGTTCGATCAATGTAGTCTTCGATCTCGAACGCAACCTGGACATCGCCGCCGTCGATGTCCAGAACCGTGCATCCACCGCGCTCGCCCGCCTGCCGGTTGAGGTGCAGACTACCGGCGTAGGTATCAACAAGAACTCGGGCTCGTTCGTGTGCGCGTTCGGCTTTTACTCGGATGGCAACAAGTATGACGACCTGTTCATCAGCAACTACCTGGATGTTTACGTTCGCGATGCCCTGAAGCGCGTGAAGGGCGTGGGCAACGTCATTATTTTCGGCGAGCGCAAGTACTCGATGCGGCTTTGGCTGGACCCCGTCAAGTTGGCGGCGCGCAAGCTGACCGCCCCGGACGTCGTCAATGCGCTGCGCGAGCAGAACGTGCAAGTGGCCGCAGGCGCGGTAGGTCAGCCACCCGCGCCCAGCGGCCAGGGCTTCGAGATCAGCGTGCGCGCCGTGGGCCGGTTGAGCGATCCTCGGGAATTTGAACGCATCGTGGTCAAACGCTCAACCGACGGCACACTCGTACAGTTGCGGGACGTGGGACGAGCCGAGCTGGGTGCGGAAAACTACAGCGGACAGCTTCGCTATAACGGCGTGAATGCGATGGGCTTGGGCGTACTTCAGCTTTCCAACGCCAACGCGCTCGACGTCGACCGCGACGTTCAAGCCGAAGTGGCGCGTCTCTCCAAGCGCTTCCCTCCCGGCTTGAAATACGTGGTGGCCTTTGACACCACGCGCGCCGTAGCCGAATCCATCCGCGAGGTGCTCAAGACGCTTGTCGAAGCCATCGTGATCGTCATCGTCGTGATCTTTCTCTTCCTGCAGAGCTGGCGCAGTACCATCATCGCCGCGGTGACGATTCCAGTCTCGTTGATCGGGACGTTTATCTTCGCCAAGCTGTTCGGCTTCTCTATCAACACGCTGACGCTGTTCGGCATCACCCTGGCCACCGGCTTGGTGGTGGATGACGCGATCGTCGTGATTGAAAACGTGGAACGCCACATGGAGGAAGGCGTGGCCGAGGCCCATGAGGCCACGCGCATCGGCATGAGGGAAGTTACGGGCGCGGTGGTGGCCACGTCGCTGGTGCTGATCGCGGTATTCGTGCCCGTATCCTTGTTTCCCGGCAGCACCGGACGGCTCTACCAGCAGTTCGCGCTGACCATCGCCTTCTCGATCGCCATCTCGGCGTTCAACGCCCTCACGCTTTCGCCGGCGCTGGCCGCGCTGCTGTTGCGGCAGCGCGAAGGTCACATCAATCCGTTCTTCGCCGGCATCAATCGGCTGATCCGCAGCGGCACCGCGGCCTATGTTGCAGTGCTCCACAAACTTACCCAGTGGAAGCTGGCGGTCATCGCCGTGTTCGTGATCGGCCTGGGGGCCACGCTCCTTGTGTACAAGAACGTGCCGTCCAGCTTTATCCCGCAGGAAGACAACGGCTACTTCTTCGTATTGGTACAGGCCCCGCCAGGCACATCACTCGAGTACACGACTAAAGTGATGGACCGGGCCAGCGCCATCATCAGCAAGAACCCGGACGTGGAAGGCAACTTCTCCGTGCCCGGTTTCAGTTTCACAGGCAGCGCGCCCAACCAGGGAATCATCTTTGCCAGCCTGAGAGAGCTGAGTCAGCGCAAAGGCAAGGAACACACAGCGGAAGGCGTGGTCAACGGCCTACGTCCCCAGTTGATGAGCATCTCAGACGCTTTTGTGATTCCTTTCTTACCTCCCGCCATCTTCGGGCTCGGTACGTTCGGCGGCTTCGCTTTTGAATTGCAGCAGACAGGCGGCGGTTCTCCGGAAGAACTGGAGTCCGTGCTCCATCAATTTATCGGGAAGGCGAGCCAACGAAAAGAACTCACGGGCGTGTTCAGCACGTTCACCGCCCGCGATCCCCAGTTCGTGGTGACGATCGACCGCGAAAAGGCCAAGAGCCTGAACGTTCCTTTTTCGCAGATCACTTCCGCGCTGCAGATCTACATGGGCTCGGTGTACGTGAACGACTTCGAGTTCAATAGCCGCGCCTATCGCGTGATGGTACAAGCGGACGAGCAGTTCCGCTCCCAGCCGCGCGATCTGCGCCAATTCTATGTCCGTTCCGACGACGGGCGCATGGTCCCGCTGGACAATCTAGTCACCGTGAGGGAGGGAACGGCGGCCAGCAACATCGCGCATTACAATATGTTCCGCAGCGCTGAGATTGACGGCAGCGCCGCGGCAGGATACAGTTCCGGCCAAGCCATCCAGACCATGGAACAGGTCGCTCAGCAAACCCTGCCCATGGGCTACCGTTATGAGTGGACCGGCATTTCGCTCGAGGAAATTCAGTCCGGCGCTCAGTCATTGTTCCTCTTCGCGTTGGGCTTGCTGGTCGTCTATCTCACGCTGTCCGCACAGTACGAAAGCTTTGTCCTGCCCTTTATCATTTTGCTGGCTGTGCCCATGGCCATGCTCGGCGCGCTGGGCGCAATCATGGTTGGCTCGCCGCTCTATCTGTGGGGGTTCGGCCACACTCTGCAGAACAACGTCTACTGCCAGATCGGCCTGGTGATGCTGATCGGCTTGGCCAGCAAGAACTCTATTCTGATCGTCGAATTTGCCGAGCAACTGCAACGCCGCGGACTGGGCCTGGTGGAATCAGCAATCCAGGCGGCGCGGCTGCGCCTGCGGCCCATCCTGATGACCTCCATTGCCTTCATCACAGGCGTGCTGCCTCTCGTGCTGGCCACCGGCGCCGGCGCCGTAGGCCGCCACTCGGTGGGAGTCACTGTCTTTGGCGGGATGATCGTCTCCACGTTCCTGAATCTCTTCATCATTCCGATTCTCTACATCGTGGTCCGGGGATGGCTACCAATGAAGGGAAAGCCGATCGAGGCGGAGACGCCGGAATTAGCCGAAAAGACAGCCTAGAGGAGTGGGTAAGTGGGTAACTTGGTAATTTCGTAATTGGAAGACCACGCTGCCGGGCGTCCTGGCAATTACCAAGTTACCAAGTTACTCAATTACCAAATTCCCTCTATCGTCCGCTGGGCACCGAGAGCAGTTCCTGGACCTTCGCACCGAGCTGGCGCAGGGAAAACGGCTTCTGCAGAAAGGGCGTCTCTCCTCTGGGAAGGCCGGCATGCAGGACCACATCGTCAGCATATCCGGACACAAAAAGCACTTTGATTTGGGGCCGTGTGCGCAGCAGACAGTCGGCGAATTCGCGACCGTTCATCTTGGGCATAACCACGTCACTGATGACCAGATCGATCGGGCCGGCTTCGTGCGCCAGCTTCAGGGCTTCCGGGCCGCTACTGGCGCAGATGACCGAGTAACCGATGGCCGTAAGAAACTCGGCGTTCACGTTGCGCAGTTCAGGTTCATCTTCCACCAGGAGGATGTTGCCCGCGCCTTTTCTGATTTCCTGCCCGGCTCCGTCGCGTTCCGCCGCTTCCAGGTTGCCGACGGCTGGCACAAAGATATTGATCTGGGCGCCCTTGCCGGGTTGCGAGTCGATGCTGATCTCCCCGCCACACTGTTGGATGATTCCGTACACCGTGGCCAGACCCAGGCCGGTGCCCTGGCCCACTCCTTTGGTGGTGAAGAAAGGTTCAAAGGCGCGCTGCCGGGTTGACTCGTCCATGCCCACGCCGGTGTCGGAAATACGAATGGCAACGAACTGGCTGATCGAAAGATTGCCGGAGCCGAGCAGCGTGGGGCGGAAGATGTCCTCCGTCTCGATCGTGAGCTGGCCACCGTTGGGCATCGCATCGCGAGCGTTGATGGCGATGTTGAAAATGATCTGCTCGAAGTGGGTCTTGTCCATCAGTACGGTACCGGAGGCGCGCAGGTCCAGAACCAGCTCCACGTCTTCTCCAATCAACCGTGGCAGAAGGCCGGACATTTCGCGCAGCGCTTGATCGGGCTGCAGAGGCATGGGGCGAGTGACCTCCTTGCGGCTGAACGTAAGCAGTTGCCGGGTAAGCCGGCTGGCGCGTTGCGTAGTGTCGGCGATCTTGGAGCAATAGCGGCGCAGGCTTTCGCTGTGGCCCAGCCTGGCCTCCAGCAATTCTGCATAACCGCCGATCACGCCCAGCAGGTTATTGAAATCATGGGCCACCCCTCCGGCCAGCCGGCCCAGGGCTTCCATCTTCTGCGATTGCAGGAATTTGGCTTCGAGTTCCCGTTCATCGGTCCGATCCAACATCATGCCGAAGATGCACTGCTTATCACCGACACGAACCAGGGTGCCGAAATACATACCTTCATGACGGCGTCCGTTGGCATCGTTAAATTCGACGGGCAGGTTGTGGATGTGGCCCTCCGCTCGCAGCTTCTGATAAAAACGGTCGCGTTGCTGTTGTGACTTCCACAGCCCCAATTCCACGGCGTTCTTGCCAATCACTTGTTCAGCCGGCCGCGCGATCATCCGCAACATGGTTTCGTTTACGTTCAGGAAGATGCCGTCGAGGGAAATAATGCCGCAGGGGATCGGGTTCTCGCGGAAAATCGTGGCAAACCGTTCCTCGGATTGCTTCAAAGCGATCTCTGCCTGCTTGCGTTCGGTAATGTCAATGACGGTGCCGCTGATCAGCCGGCGTCCATCCTCGGCGGTTACAATGCTGGCCCGCTCCAGAATCCAGAACGAGGCGCCGTCTTTCCGGCGCTGCCGGCATTCGTAGTTCACCACTTGGCCTGAAACGCTCAAATGAGCAAGGAAAGCCGCTCGCTCCGGCGGCTCGATGTACATGTTCACCGTGTGTGTCGCCATGGCCTCCTCCTTGGAGTCGAAACCGTACATGCTAAGAAATGCGCTATTGCAATTCAGCAAGACGCCCTCGACCGTGGAAAGATAGACGCCGGCCATGTTTCCTTCAAACAGAGTCTGATATTGCGAAGCCGCGCTTGTGGCCAATTCGGCCTGGTTTTCAAACAGAGTCAGGATCATTCCGAAAGCCACAAAGAATTTTGGCAGGTCCCAGACAGAAGACTCCGTGAAGCTCGCGTATGCCTGCAGCAGGGTCGACCCGGGAAACACCAATCCCCAGACGAAAAAGGAAGCGGAGGTAAAAACAACTCCGGGGCTGAATCTGCGGAAGCGCCGGAAGAAAGCCAACCCGGTCACGCAGAAGAAACCGAAGAGATAAAAATCAATTCCATGGACCGTGTTGCCCCGGCTGGCTTGAAAGATCGCCCAAAACCCGTACGGCAGCAACAGGGCGGCCATAGCGTACAGGTACACACTCTTGAGACGGTAGTAACGTACGGCCTGATAGAGACCGGAGGCAACGCTCCCGCTCAACAGCGCCACATAAAACCATCGTTGCGAAAACTGAGCGGCGAAACCCGCAAAATACAAAAGCGATGCCAGGGTGATCATGGCTATGAAAGTGGCGCGTTCCCGCCGGTTGCGAAAGACTTCAGAAACCGAAAGCAGGAAGGCGGTCCCCGCGAGGGCCAGAGTAGCGATCTTGATCCAGAGTTGCAGCGGTGGCGGAAGCGGGAACAGATGACTGGCGACTGGCGCGGCAAAGTGAATGAAGATGGAGCTCCATCCCAGCAGCCACAGGCCAAACTCTCGTTTGCGGTCGCGCACGTAGATCCATGCGAACAGCGCCACCAGGACGGTGATCACCGCCAGTAGCAGGATCTCCTCAAACCGCGCGGACCTCATTGCTTTTGACGCCTCCTACACTCGGTGACGCCGGCAAGCTGACCTTGAAAGCAATCCTCTGCGAGAATCGGCCGAGTTATTCGAGACAGCAGGACGAAGTGCCGATGGGCAACGACTTTGGGGTCGTGAGACCTCGCCCCAAGCGTTGATAAAAATATCACTGTTCAACACCGCTTGGCAGCTAAAAATCAAGCATTAGATTCTTTTTAGTCAGCTGGCCCGGCAAGCTGGCTTAGTCACTCCCGTTTCTTGGCCGGCCTTTCTGGCGGGTTTTCATGCACCCGTTCCCGGAAGGTACCGCGCATGCCTTTGGCGAGAAAGACCGCATTCTCTCCGTATTTGTCGCGCAGACGGTCTGATGCTGAGAGCGCTCGGGCCCATTTCTGCCGCTGCCCGCCTAAAAGGTCCATCTGCTCCGGTGCTTCATGGGCGAAGTGGGACGCATGAACACCCAGCAAGCGGATGGCGGCGCCGGCTTGCCAATTCTTGAGAAACAACGTGCGGATGGTGGAAAAGATTTCGGTGTCGACGCACGTGGGGTTGGCCGGGGAGTGTGCGCGAGTGATGGTGCTGAAGTCGGAATATCGCAGCTTGAGCTGGAGCGTGTGCGCCAAGAAACCGTGCTCGCGCAAGCGGCGTCCTACCATTTCCGAAAGGCGTGCGAGCGTCGCTTCAAGTTTCTCCGGATCGGCAGTGTCGCGGTCGAAGGTGTGCTCGTGACTGATAGACTTTGCTCCCCACTCCTCGCCGACTTCGCCCGCAAACCATGCGCCGGCATCTTCGCCGTGAGCTTTGCCCTTGAGGGCCGTTCCCCATTTTCCGAAGCCTTCTTCGAGCGCGGCCTGGTTCATGCGCTGCAGATCGCCAATGCGCATGATGCCCATCTCGTTGAGTCGTGCCTTGGTTACTTTGCCGACTCCGGGAATCTTACCGACATCCAGCGGAGCCAGAAATGCCTGCTCTCCTCCTGGCAAGACGTAGAGGATTCCGTTGGGCTTGGCCTGGTCGGAACACATCTTGGCCATCAGCCGCGAGCCGCCAATGCCGATGGAACAATTCAATCCTGTGCGCTCTTTCATCTGCTGATGAAGCCGGTGGGCTGACCGGAGCGGCGGTCCGTGGAGTTTTTCCGTGCCAGTCATGTCGAGGTACGCTTCGTCAATGGAAGCCATCTCCACGGCCGGCGAAAAATCGTGAAGCACCGCAGCGGCCTTGCCTGAGTAGTCACGGTAGAGGTCCAGACGGCCGTCGAGAAAAATGGCGTGGGGACAAAGTTTTGCCGCTGTCCGGAGCGGCATGGCGGAATGCACCCCGAACTTGCGAGCTTCGTAGGAAGCCGCGGTGACTACGCCGCGTTCGTCGCGCTGCCCACCCACAACCACCGCCAGGCCTTTCAGGGCGGGATTGCTGAGTTCCTCCACGGAGACAAAGAAGGCGTCCATGTCGACGTGGAAAATAACTCGCGGAGCGTTCACATTCTGACAATACATCAAAATCGCGCGACTTTCGCTTATTTTTCGTCTTGCATTAATTAACTTTAAATCAATGAGTTGCGATGGATTTCAAAAAATGGGGAACGCCAAGCCCGTCTCAAGCATCAGAGGATGAGCGTGCCGCTGGCATTCTTAGAGTGCAAATTTTTACGTCGCAGAGTAGTATGGCTGCCCTGAAGCGACGGCCCGCTCCCCGGAGAGAACCTCATGGCTCATCTCAAGTCGGTGTTGACCTTTAGGCCGTCGGCCGGGGCAGAGCGGGCAAAGCTTGTTCCTGCTGAGGTTTACGCCGCATGCCGGCGCCAGACCGAATCGCTTGCAGCTTCGCTCACTGCCGAAGACCAGATGGTGCAGTCTTGCGCCGACTCGAGCCCCGCCAAGTGGCACCAGGCTCACACCAGCTGGTTCTTTGAAACGTTCATTCTCGCTCCCCACCTTTCCGGTTACCGTCCGCTGGACGCCAAGTTTCGCGATCTCTTCAACTCCTACTACAACGCTGTGGGCGCTCAGCCGGACAAATCGCTACGCAATACTTTTTCTCGTCCTGGACTCGAGGAAGTGCAGAAGTACCGGCGGTATGTCGATGAGCACATGGACAAGCTGCTCCGCTCGAGCGGCGTTTCGGAAACCGTGCTGACGCTGGCGGAGCTGGGCATCAATCACGAGCAGCAACACCAGGAACTTCTGGTCACCGATATCAAGCATGCGTTCTGGTCAAATCCATTGCAGCCTGCGTTCAAAGCGGCAGCGGCCACGCCGCCCCCAGGTTCCCCACCGCAGCAGCGGGCGCAGAGTTTCCAGGAAAACATCTACGAAGTCGGCGCCAACGGCGACGCTTTTCACTTCGACAATGAAGCTCCGCGACACAAAGTCTTTCTGCGGGCATTTCGTTTTGCCTCGCGCCCGGCGACCTGCGGGGAATACCTCGCCTTCATCGACGACCGCGGCTATGAGCGTCCTGAACTCTGGCTTTCCGACGGCTGGAAGGCCGTCCAAGCCCACCGCTGGAATGCGCCGCTTTATTGGGAAAAAGCCGGCGGTGAATGGTTTCACTTCACCTGTTCAGGCATGCGCAAGATGGACGAGCACGAGCCTGTCTGCCACGTCAGCCTCTTTGAAGCCGACGCTTTCGCGCGATGGGCCGGTGCCCGCCTTCCCACTGAGTTCGAATGGGAAATCGCCGCAAGTGGAGTCCCGATCGAAGGCAACCTGCTGGAGAGCGCGGGATTTCATCCCGCGGTCGCTGCCGCTAAAGGAGATGGGCTACTCCAGGTTTTTGGCGACGTCTGGGAATGGACCGCCAGCGCTTACCTTCCCTATCCCGGTTTTAAGCCCGCGACTGGAGCCCTGGGCGAATACAACGGCAAATTCATGAGCGGCCAGATGGTGCTGCGCGGCGGTTCCTGCGCCACACCGCAATCGCACATCCGCGCCGGTTACCGAAATTTCTTTCCCCCGGAGACACGCTGGCAATTTTCCGGGATCAGGCTCGCCGATGACAGCATTTAAGAACCCTGCCTTTCTCTTGAGTCCACTCGCCGACACAGTACGTGAAGGCCTAAGCGCCTGTCCCAAGCGTCTTCCACCCAAACTTTTCTATGACGCCGAGGGCTCGCGCCTGTTTGAGCAGATTACGGAAACGCGGGAGTACTACCCCACGCGCACTGAGCGCGGCATCTTTCGGCACTTCGCGGCTGAGATGGCTGAGCAAGCCGGCAACAACCTGACGCTGGTTGAACTGGGCGCGGGCAGCGCGCGCAAAACGCGGCTGTTGATCGAAGCAGTGCTCCGGCGCCAATTGCGACTGGACTTCTACCCGGTCGATGTTTCTCCCACCGCCCTGCGTGAAGCCCTGGCCAGCTTGAACGGAGATTATCCGAGCCTGCGCGTTACGCCCGTGATCGCCGACTATTCGCACGGTCTGTCATCGCTCAAAGAGCTTCCCGGACAGAAGCTGGCGCTGTTCCTGGGTTCGACCATCGGCAACTTTGAGCCTGAAGAAGCCCAAGAGTTTCTGGTGGAACTGCGCCGCTCGCTGGCTCCCGGTGATGCGCTGCTTGCCGGCTTCGACATGGTCAAGGACCCCGCTACGCTGCACGCAGCCTACAACGACAGTCAAGGCGTCACCGCACGCTTCAACAAGAATCTCCTCGCGCGGATCAACCACGAACTGGGCGGCCGCTTCGATCTCGAGGCGTTTCGCCACGTGGCTTTCTGGAACCCAGACGCGTCGCGCGTCGAAATGCATTTGGAAAGTCTCCGCGAGCAGGCGATATGGATCCAGGACCTGGGGCGTTGTTTCTATTTCGCCCGCGGTGAGCGCATCCACACTGAAAACAGTTACAAGTTCTCGCCACCAGGGATTGCGTCACTGCTCGAGCACAGCGGCCTTCGCCTGGAGAGGACTTGGACAGATTCGCAAGGCTGGTTCAGCGAAATCCTGGCGCGGGTGTAGAACATGAGATCCCGCGACTCGATTGCAATTGTCTCGTGTGGCACCGGCACTCTTGCCGGTGCGTGCATCCTCAAGAAGGAGACTAAGCACAGGCAAGAGTGCCTGTGCGACATAACCATTCCCTGTCCTCACCTGAAAGAGGGCAACGAGCCAACGGCAGCGACGTTGCCCCTTGCGCCCTGACACCTATCTCGTGTGCGAACTTCTGAAATGACACTTCTCGCCCCTCGGCGTTATCCTTTCTTCCGAGGCATCCATGAAAAAACTGCTTCTTTTTGTTATGGCCGCAGCCATCACTTCCGCCGCACAAGATTTTCCCAATATCGCCCAACTTAACAAGATGGCGGCGCGTTTTGCGCCCACCCGGATTGAAGTCGACACGTCTGCGCTCTCGCCCGGAGACAAGCAGGCGCTGGTTAAGCTGATCCAGGCATCTGAGGTGGTGAATCGCCTGTTCATGCAGCAGTTATGGAGCGGCAACCTGGCGCTGTACAAGAAGCTGCAGCAGGACAAGACGCCTTTGGGCCGGGCGCGGCTGCGCTATTTCTGGATCAACAAAGGCCCGTGGTCGGAGATCGACGGACACACAGCGTTTCTGTCCGGCGTCCCCGCACACAAGCCTTTAGGTGCAAATTTTTATCCGGAAGATATGACCAAGGAAGAATTTGAAACTTGGGCGAAGACGCTCCTGCCGTCAGAGAAAGCGCAGGCCGAAGGATTCTTCTGGGTGATCCGCCGCAATGAGGAAAAGGACCTGACGATTGTTCCGTACAGCGACGAGTACGAAGCGGATCTCGACCGGGCGGCAACGCTCCTGCATGACGCTGCCGCGCTGACCGACAATGAATCGCTCAAGAAATTCCTCACTACGCGCGCCGACGCGTTCAGCAGCAACGACTATTTCGAGAGCGACATGGCCTGGATGGACCTGGACGCGCCGATCGATGTCACCTACGGGCCCTACGAAACCTACACGGACGAATTGTTCGGCTACAAAGCTGCGTTTGAGGCCTACATCAACCTGCGCGACGACAAAGAGAGCGCGCGCCTGGCCTTCCTTGGCCAGCACCTTCAGGAGATCGAAAACAATTTGCCGGAGGATCCGCAGTACCGCGTGGCTAAGCTGGGCGCGGCCGCGCCCATTCGCGTGGTGAATGAAGTCTTCTCCGCGGGCGACGGCGCGCACGGAGTCCAAACCGCGGCCTACAACCTGCCCAACGATGACAAAGTCGTACAGCAGAAAGGCGCCAAGCGGGTGATGCTCAAGAACATCCAGGAAGCCAAGTTCAAATCCATTCTGGTGCCAATCTCGAAAGTAGTGCTCAAGCCGGCAGCGCAGAAAGACTTAAGCTTTGAGCTGTTCTTCACTCATATCGTGGCTCACGAACTGACGCACGGCCTAGGACCGCATCAGATCACGGTCGGCGGCCGCGAAACCAATCCCCGGCTCGAACTCAAAGAGATCTACAGTGCGATCGAAGAAGCGAAAGCCGACGTCACAGGCTTATTCGCGCTGCAATTCCTCATGACGCAGGCCGACAAGGGCACAGGCGCCAATCCTGCTCCTCTTCCGCACGGTCCTGATGCCGAACGCCAGCTCTACAACACCTATTTGGCGTCGTCGTTCCGTACGCTGCGCTTCGGCTTGCAGGACTCGCACGCCAAAGGCATGGCCATCCAATTCAACTATTTCCTGGACAAAGGCGCCTTCGTGGCCAACACCGACGGCACCTTCAGCGTGGATATGATCAAGATCAAAGACGCTGTGGCCTCTCTCGACCATCAATTCCTGACGCTCGAGGCCACCGGGGATTATGCCGGCGCCAAGAAGCTGATGAGCGACATGATGGTGATCCGTCCTGAGGTGCAGAAAGCTCTCGACCGACTGAAATCTGTGCCGACGGATATTGAGCCGCTGTTTGTGACGGCGGAGGCCCTGTTGAAGCCACCCGTGTCCGCGAACAAGCCCGGAAAAATTAAGCAACCCTGACGTAGCCCCAAAACCTCATGCAATAATCCAATTCGCAAAGGAGGTACTTATGAAAAGCTCCGGATCCTTCGTGATCATCGCGGCTGTCACTTTCCTGGTGCTGCCCTGCTTGCTCGTCGTGCATGCGCAGCAAGACGCCCCCAAGCGCAACATCATTACCAAGCAGGACCTCACTGGCTTTGCAGGCCATGAAGGCGTAGTGGCCCTGGTGGAATTTGCTCCCGGCGCCCAGGAACCGAAACACACTCATCCCGGCGACGTCTTCGGTTATGTGCAGGAGGGCACTCTTAAACTGCACGTGGAGGGACGGCCGGATACGACCGTGAAACAAGGGGAGGTATTTTTTGTCCCAGCGGGAAAAGTTCATTGGGCAGTCAATGAGGGAACGACCCCCGTCAAAACCGTTGCCACCTTCGTAGTGGAGAAAGGCAAACCGCTGGCCTCTCCGGCTCCAATGACGGACGACCGGATACGACCGTGAGTCACCAGACATTAAGGCCGGGCGCAAATGGGCCGCGATGCTTTCAAAGAAAAGATGGCTTTGTCTCTAAGGATAGTTCAAGCGCCGTTAGGCGCGACCAGAGGATAGCCCACCCTGGAGGCGCAGCGGCGAATAGCCGCAAAGCCGGAAGGGTGGGTCGATTGGCCAACACGATCAGAAGCCCCAGCGGGGCGACACAGAATCGTTGTTTTCCAGGTTCGGGCACAGCTGATCGAACTGTGCCGCCCCTCCGGGGCTGGAATCTTTCTAACCGCTACCCACCCTTCCCGGCTCACGGCTTCGCCGCTACGCCTCCAGGGTGGGCTACCATCTTTCGCGCCTAACGGCGCTGGGGGCTCGGTCATGCAGAATTTGTCGCTGCACGAAAAGAACGGTCGAACCCATCACGCGCGCCAAAAGAACTTGAACTGTTGTAGCACTTTTGACTGGCCCCAAGAGTCGTCGCAGAGGCCCTGTTGACTTCTCAGTTAAGAGCCGTTATTCTCCCTTTACACGGGAAAGGAGGGCGATCCAAAAAATGAAGAATTCTGACAGTAGTGGCAAACGTGAGGTGGCTGAGGCTTAAGGCGTAACGCTCTAAGTCCTAGCGAGTTGTGGTTCGCCAAGGCCAGCGCGCCTTCAGCCAATCCCAACAGACTACCGGCGGCCCCGCAGCAATGCTGTGGGGCCGCTTTGCGTTTGGGTAGACGTTGATCGCGCCGCGATGAACCGTTCCCCAAATTGCACCACTACCTACCTGTCAGTTCGTTTTTCGCGGCGCAGGACCAGCCAGATCGCCAGTTGGAAGAAGACGCCGCCGCTCACGTCCAGCAGCACGTCGCGCACGCTCGCGGTGCGCGAATACACAAAGATCTGGTGGGTTTCGTCCAGCGACCCGGCCAGCAGCGTGACCAGTAAAGCGAGGCGCGCCCAGCGGAAATTCCAGCGGTCGCCGGTGGGCAAAGTCGCGCGCCACGCGAAAAATGCCAGGAAGCTCAAAAAACCGTAGCACGTAAAGTGGGCTGCCTTGCGGACAATAAAATGCAGGCCCTCGAACTGCTCCGCGGTGATTCCGGGATAGATGAAACCAACGATCCTCCACAGGATGATGCCGGTGTGCGCCGCGGAGAACAAATCCGTGGAGAACAAGGCCAGCACGCAGAGCCAGACGAAGGTCGGCAACCAGACCAGAATCTTGCGGCCTGGGGTCAGGGTGAGGCGGGTTGGTAGAACAGATGAGGACAAACGCGCCTGCTTACTCGATTCTGTAGTTGGGAGCTTCGCGTGTGATGATGACATCATGCACGTGGCTCTCACGCAGGCCCGCGCCGCTGATGCGGATGAACTTTGCTTTCTGCTGCAACTCCGAAATGCACTTTGTGCCGCAATATCCCATGCCCGAGCGCAAGCCGCCCACCAGCTGATAAACCATCTCTGCCAGAGTGCCGCGGTAGGGCACGCGGCCTTCGATTCCCTCCGGAACCAGCTTGGCCAGGCGGTTCCCGTAGCCTTCTTCGGTGTTGGCTGCCGCCGAAGAGTCGTC
This sequence comes from Candidatus Angelobacter sp., assembly GCA_035263765.1. Classification (GTDB taxonomy): domain Bacteria; phylum Acidobacteriota; class Terriglobia; order Terriglobales; family Acidobacteriaceae; genus Angelobacter. The sequence continues at coordinate 30,088 of DATFQZ010000285.1, forward strand.
CACGGTCTGCGCGTAACGCTCGCTCGAACCGGCGGACATCGCCGCCAGTGAGCCCATGCCGCGATACGACTTAAAGGAGCGCCCCTGGTACAGAATCGTCTCGCCCGGGCTCTCTTCCGTCCCGGCAAAGAGCGAGCCGATCATTACCACGCTGGCACCGGCAGCAATAGCTTTGGTGATGTCGCCGGAGTACTTGATGCCGCCATCGGCAATTACGGGAACCTGCGCATCGCGGCAGGCGCGCGCGGCTTCCGCGATGGCCGTGATCTGGGGCACGCCGGTTCCGGTAACCACGCGCGTGGTGCAGATGGATCCCGGACCAAGACCAACCTTCACGGCGTCGGCGCCGGCTTTCACCAGGGCGCACGCGCCTTCATGTGTGCCCACGTTGCCGGCCAGCAGTTCGACTTCCGGCAGCTTGGACTTAACCAGCTTCACTGCATCCAGAACCCGGGACGTATGTCCGTGCGCGCTGTCAATCGCCAGCACATCCACTTTGGACTTGACCATCTCCTGCGCGCGTTCCAGAAAATCGCCGGTAGCACCGATGGCCGCGCCCACGCGCAGGCGTCCGTGCTCGTCTTTCGCCGCGTTCGGATACTTCAATTTCTTCTGGATGTCTTTGACCGTGATCAGGCCTTTGAGGTTGTAGTTGTCGTCCACCACCAGAAGTTTTTCCACGCGATGTTCATGCAGGATCTCTTCGGCATCTTCTAACGTGGTGCCCACCGGAACCGTAATCAGATTCTCTTTGGTCATGACTTTGCCGATGGGAATGTCGGTCCGGGTCTCAAAGCGCAGGTCGCGGTTGGTCAGAATGCCGACGAGCTTCTTGTTCTTCGTCACCGGCACGCCGGAAATCTTGTAGCGCCGCATCAGCTCCAGGGCGTCGGCAATCTTGTGGTCAGGCGAGAGCGTGATGGGGTCCATGATCATACCGCTCTCCGACCGCTTCACTTTATCCACTTCATCGGCCTGCTGTTCAATCGTCAGATTGCGATGAACGATTCCCAAACCGCCCTGCTGGGCCATAGCAATCGCCAGGCGCGATTCGGTCACGGTGTCCATGGCCGCGCTGATGATCGGAATGTTCAGCCGGATGTTACGCGAGAGTTGCGTCTGCGTATTGGCTTCCGCCGGCACCACATCAGAGTGCGCGGGCACGAGCAATACGTCATCAAAGGTGAGGGCTTCGGGGACCGGGAAATGAATCATATATAACTATCTCAAACGGCAGGGTAACTTTCAATTGTAAATGGATTTGTGTGGCACCGCCGGGGGCGGCTGCGCCACATGAACTAAGGCCTGGCAGCACTTCTTTTTGCATAAGAAAATTCACAAGAAACGTCTTCCGAAAAAGAGCGCATCCGAAAACCAAGGTAACGTTGACGCCAGGACAGGGGCCAACGATACTCAAAAATATGGCGACGAACCAGGGTGTCCCGGCCAAGGCCGGCATTAGTTCTGCCACGGCCGCGGCTAAGGACCGCAAGGAACGCCGGCTTCCCATTGCGGTCCGTGTGAAGGTGTTTCCAGACGTTGAGTCCCCCGACTCCCAGACCTGTGTTACCTACGAGATTTCCACGTTTGGCGCGCGCCTTGTGGCGCCCTCTGGGGTCCGCGTGGAGGGCCAGATTGTTTACTTGCAACGGCATAGCCGCCGCGCCAAGTACAAGGTGATCTGGATCGGCAAGCCCGGCACCAAGCACGCTGACCAGGTCGGGGTCGAGTGCATGGAACCGAACAACGTCATCTGGGAACAGGACATCCGGACGCGCCTGCAGCAAGCTGCCTTCGTCGAAGACGAGTAGACCTTCTTTCATACCAGCCTGCTTCTCCAGCCGCTCTCAAGGTAGCGTTGCCCGTTCTTGTCCGCGCATGATACCTTCATGAGTTTCGGGCTTATGCTGCGTTCCTATCAGGGAGTTTCTCCGCGAATCCATGACTCGTGTTACGTTGACGCCTCGGCGCAGATCATCGGCGACGTGGAGATCGGCGAAAACTCCAGCGTCTGGATGAACGCCGTGGTCCGGGGTGACGTGTTCGCTATCCGCATCGGTAAAAACTCCAACGTGCAGGATTGCTCGGTGCTGCACGGCATGCGTTACAAATATGGAGTCGTGCTCGGGGATTGGGTCACCGTCGGACACTCGGTGACGCTGCACGGTTGCACCGTCGGCGACCGCTGCCTGATCGGCATGGGCTCCGTGGTCCTGAACAACGCGAAGATCGGCGAAGGTTCCATCATCGCCGCCGGGACCGTGGTCCCCGAGAACACAATCATCGAGCCGTACTCGCTGTGGATGGGCGTCCCCGGAAAACTCCGCAAGAAGATTGACGACGAAGAAACGCAGAAGATGATCATGATGTACGGGAGGAACTACGTGGACTATACGGCGCAATACCGGAAGGAGCTTGCGGGCAAGTAATGGCCAACGCAATCAAAGCCGTGCGCGGGACGCGCGATCTGTTGCCGCCGGAGACCGCGCTCTGGCAACACGTGGAGCAGGCCAGCCGGGAGATCCTCCACCGCTACAACTTCCACGAAATACGCACGCCTGTTTTCGAAGATACTCAGCTTTTTGCTCGCGGGGTAGGCGAAGATACAGACATTGTCTCGAAAGAAATGTTTACCTGGGAAGATCGGCCGCGCGCGCAGAGCGAGAAAGCCCAGTCTTTGACTCTGCGACCAGAAAACACCGCCGGCGTGGTCCGTGCCTACATCGAGCACAAGATGGACCAGACCGGCAAACTGCAGAAACTCTACTATATGGGTCCGCAGTTTCGCCGCGAGCGCCCCCAGAAGGGTCGCTTTCGCCAGTTCTACCAGATCGGCGCTGAGGTCCTGGGACCCCCATCAGCGGGAAGCGAATCGCCGGCACGCGATGCCGAGGTGATTGCCATGCTGGCCGGCTTGCTGCACGAGGTCGGTATCAGAGAATGGACGCTGGAGTTGAACTCGGTGGGTTGTGCCGACGACCGCGCCCGTTACAACCAGGCGTTGCGTCAAGCTCTGTCCGGCGTGAAAGACAAGATGTGCGCCGATTGCCG
>DATFQZ010000286.1:0-4411 GCA_035263765.1 Candidatus Angelobacter sp.
AACGAAACTGCGGAGCGTTCTGAAAATTACCCAATTACCAACTTACGAAATTACCAAATCTGCTTCGTCATCGGACGTCGAAATCAATCGCACTTCCCGCCACCACTTTGTGCCCAGCTTGCGGACGCTGCCCGATAATGACACGTGATGCCGAAGTAGCGCGCTCCGCATCTTCAGCCTCTGATACCCCCGGCACCCTCCCCAGTACAAGGCCGGCTTTTTCGAGAGAATCCTCGGCTTCTGCAAGTGTCTTGCCTGTGAAGGTGGGCATCACGTAGCGGGGAGCGTTGTCGGTTGCGGAAAAGACGAGGGAAATCCTGGACGAAGCAGGGTCAAACGCCCCTGGCGCCGGACTTTGTGCCACCACTGTGGCCGGCGGCGCTCCGGGAAGATGGATGGTTACTAGAGAGCCGAGCTCCAAGCCGTGGCGGCTGACGTTGAAGTCTGCTGCCTGCCGGCTTTGTCCCAGCAGGCTGGGGACAGCCGCGCGCTGCGGTCCCAGGCTTTCTGCTACCAAGACTTTCCAACCGCGGCGGACGCGCGTATCCGCGGCCGGCGCCTGCGCTGCGATTCGGCCTTTCGGCACGGTTTGCGAGTAATAGCGCGTCTCGACGAAGAACACCAGGCCCTGGGCGTTGGCCATTCGTTCGGCATCCGTCGTGGTCTGGCCGGCGAGATTGGGCACGCGGACTTCCTGGCCGTGAATGGCGAAGCGCATAGAGAGAAGCGCGGACGCCAGAAAAACCAGCAGGAGGACTAGCCCAAGAAGAAAATAGCGCGCCAGCTTGAGCAGCATATCATCGCGCCTCTCTGCGAACGGAAGAGCCGGAGAGCAAAAGTGACATTCTCTTTCGCGCCGCGGCCGGAGGCGGCGTGCTCACTCGCGGCCGGAACGTCTCACCTCGCCGCGCGGGATCCGCGATGGCCACACGCATGAAGTCCATCCAGATGGGCAACGCAGTCCGCCCGCCGGTCTCGTCGTTGCCGAGCGCCTTCTTTTCATCAAAGCCAACCCACACTCCGCAGGTGATGCTGGGAGAAAACCCGATAAACCACGCGTCGGTGTAATCGTTCGTGGTTCCGGTCTTTCCCGCCAGCGGATGGTTCAACTTCTTCGCGGCGGCAGCGGTCCCGTGCTGCACCACGCCCTGAAGCAGGGAAACCATGGTGCGTGCCGTGCGGACGTTGACTGCGTCGCGCGCGTCCGGAAAATCTTCTTCAAGAACGCGGCCCTCGTAGTCGGTGACCTTGCGGATAAGCCGTGGCTCAATGTGAACGCCGTCGTCAGGAAAAACGGTGAAGGCCGAGGTCTGCTCGTACAACGTCAGATCGGCAGCGCCCAGGGCGGCGGGAAGGTACGGAGGAATCTGCGATGTGATTCCGAAGCGCCGCGCATACTCGGCCACGGTTGACATGCCGGTTTTCTGAGCCAGTTTGACCGCGGGGATGTTGCGGGATTCCTGCAGCGCGCGCCGCAGCGTAATGTTGCCGGCAAAGCGGTGGTCGTAATTGTGCGGCGTGTAGGGAGTGCCCGCGCTGTTGAAAGTTGCGGGCGCGTCCAGAATTCGATCGTCGGGCTCGGCGCCCTGATCGATGGCTGCTGTGTAGATGAATGGCTTGAACGTCGATCCGACCTGGCGCTGCGCTTGCATGGTGCGATTGAACTTAGACTGCGCGAAGTCGCGACCCCCAACCATGGCTTTGACGTCGCCCGTTGAATTCTCAATCGCCAGCAGCGCCCCTTGCGCTCCGGAATCCTGCTCCAACGACACCCTGGCGGAATTGTCGGGGTTCAATACCAGGACTTTAAGGTAAACAATGTCGCCGGCAATCAACATGTTTCTGGTCAGCTTGCGTCCGGTCCAGGCAATCTCGGCGGGGCCCAGCGTGCCGCTGTAACGTCCGAACTTGACTTTGGCGAATTGCAGTCCTACGTCCACAACCAGCGCATGAACGTAACCGCCGGGAGCGATCGGCTGCTCCCAGTCAGGATCGCGATATGCGCTGAGCGTTTCGCCGGCGGCCGCAATGTTGTTGAGGCGATTTTGCCAGCCGTGCCGGCGTTCGTAAGCGGCTAACCCGTCGAGCACGGCCTGCGTTGCGGTTCTTTGCAGGTCCAGGTCGAGCGAGGTGTACACACGCAGCCCGCCTTCGTGGACACGGTCCGAGCCGTATTTCTTCTCCAGATAGCGGCGCACTTCTTCCACGAAGTACGGCGCAGGAGAGCTCTCCTGCTGGATATTCAGGCGCAGCGGCGCGGCCTTGGCGCGGGCTGCTTCCTCGGCCGTGATCTTGCCGTCCTCCAGCATATTGTTGATGACCAGATTGCGCCGTTTCAGCGCGCGCTCCGGATTGTTCACCGGCGAGTATGACACCGGCGCCTTAGGCAATCCCGCCAACAACGCAGCTTCCTCCAGCTTCAGATCGCGCGCGTGCTTGTTGAAGTAGTACTGCGCTCCGGCTTCAAATCCATAGACGCCGTGTCCTAGAAAGATCTGGTTTGCGTACAAGGTGAAGATTTGCTGCTTGGTGAAGTGACGTTCGATCTGCAGCGCCAACAAAGTTTCCTGGACCTTGCGTCCGAAGTGCCGCTCCGGGGACAGGAACAAGTTGCGCGAGAGCTGCATGGTCAGTGTGGAAGCGCCCTGCGCCCGCGATCCAGACGAAATATCGCGATAGCCGGCGCCCAGGACTCGCCAGAAGTTGACGCCCCAATGGCTCTCGAAGTTCTTGTCCTCGGTGGAAATGACCGCGTCGCGCAGCACGCGGGGAAAATCGTCGTACGCAACCAGCACGCGGCGTTCAAGGGCGAACGATCCAATCACGCGTCCCTGGCTGTCGTAGAGTTCCGTGACGGTGCTGGGACGGTAGCGTTCCAGTTCGCCGATCTGCGGCATGTCCGTGGAATAGACCACCAGGAGCCCGACCAGCGTGCCCGCGAGCGCAGCAGCCAGCACCAGCAGACCAAACACTACACGCCCGACCACTTTCCTTCCGGCGATGTGCAGAGCCGGGAGATGTGAGTAGAGGAACTTCATTGGAGGAGGACCGAGCACGGTCAGAATAGCATGTTTGCTGCAGCTGTCCTTGGTGAAACCGCCCTTGCATAAAACGAAAGAGCGCGTCCCAATGGACGCGCTCTTGGGTAAACCGTGCCGGTTAACCTTTCTGAGTTTTCTTCAGCACTTCGATGGCGCGATGCAACTGCTCGTCTTCTTTCGGCTGGGTCTTCTGCGGCTCTTCGGGCGTGTTGCTGTCGTCATCGTCCGGCAGCACGATCTGGTCATCCGTGTTTGCCACCAGAATGTTGGGGTTGATTCCGTTCTCCTGAATCGTCTTGCCTTTGGGCGTGTAGTACTTGGCGATCGAGAGGATCAGCGCCGAGCCGTCCGGCACTTCGATGAGTTTTTGCACCGAGCCTTCGCCGAAGGTTTTATCGCCGACCACATCGCCGCGGCCGTTATCGAGGATGGCTGCGGTCGCCAGTTCAGCCGCTCCCGCCGTCCCACGATTCACCAGCACGACCAGGGGCAGGTCAGTGACTTTCTTGGACGCATCGGCCTCGAAAACCACCTTCTGATATTTCTGGCCTTGCACGTAAGCAATCAGACCCTTGCCCAGGAAAAGGTTGGCCAGAGCCACGCCTTCTTGCTGATCGCCTTCGGAATTGTTGCGCAGATCGAGCACCAGCTTTTTCGCGCCGCGGGCCTGCAACGACTTGATCTTGGCTGCGATGTCCTGAGCCTTGCCCTTGGTGAGCGCCTGGGCTTTGATGTAGCCTACGCCGTCAGGCATGCTCTGTTCCTGCACCGCGGGCGGCGTGATGACTTCGCGCACAATGGTAATCTTCTGGGGTTCAATCTTGCGGGTACGGATCACCGCCAGTTCCACGCGCGAGCCCGGCTCGCCCAGCATCCGTGCTTTCACGGAAGCCAAGGACAGATCATGCGTGCTCTGGTTTTCTACAAACTCGATGATGTCGCCCGCGGAGATCCCGGCTTTGTCCGCAGGTCCACCCGGAATCACGGAAACCACCGCCGCGTACCCGAAACGTTTAGAGACGGTCGCGCCAATGCCGGCTTTGCCGTCAGCTTTGGTGGCCTTGAATATCTTGTATTCCTCAGGGCTCAGGTAACTCGAGTCGGCGTCCAGCGATTCCAACAGACCGTGCAGCGCACCGCTGGTCACTGAAGTGATATTCGGTTCCTCCACGTACTCGGTGCGGATGCGGTGCATCACTTCACTGAACACCGTCATCTGCTTGTAACTGTCACCGTTATCGCTGGAAGCATGGACGCCCAGCCCGCCGATCAAGGCAAAAGTGATGATCAACATCGAGCTGGTAAGAAGCAGGACTTGCAACTTTTTGGACATCAGAGACCTTTATTCCTTCTAACTAGACGAGAAGCCA
>DATFQZ010000287.1:0-19346 GCA_035263765.1 Candidatus Angelobacter sp.
GCCGGTAGCCCGGCGGCAGAAGCCTGATCGCCTGTTCCAGATCGACCCGATGGAGAGAGCCATCGAGCACTCGATCGCGCTGTCCGATCTCTTTTGGCCGGTCTTCCTCTACTCCGCCATCCGATACTTCTTCCAGCGGGACCTCCAAGAGTCTCTTTTTGCGGAACCGGGTCAGCACCACGTTGACGGACAACCGGTGCAGCCAGGTTGAAAATGCAGATTCACCGCGGAAGGAAGAGATCTTCCTGTAGACCTGCAAGAACGTTTCTTGCGTGAGTTCTTCCGCGTTCGCGTAGTTGTTGCTCATGCGCAGACAGAGCGAGAAGATTCTTGCCTTGTGCCGGGCATAGAGTTCTTCAAAGGACTTCAGGTCGCCTTTTTGGGCTCTTTTGATGACCTCGCCTTCGGTCAAACGTTGGGAAGCGCTTCCATTAACAGTCCTGTCAATGATGTTCCTCATGTCTTGCCCTCCTTCCATCCTTTGACAATCCTGGACAAATACGCGTAGCTTCTTAGCTTCTTATCTTAAGAATCGATCACCGACAACTGAATACAGGCTTCGCTGCAAGTTTTTGTCGGGTTGATGCTTGACGATTTTTCAAGTTAAGTTGTGCCCGCGTAAACGGTGTGACGCAAGTTGGCGTGGAACGGCACGTGTTTTCTCCAATCCGTCCCGGCTTCATGCAGCCTGACGGGTGGTCGTTCGCGTGCGCGCTGCTTTGCGTGCCGCTCGCCTCAGTCCGGCTTCTCCTTTCGTCTGTACCGCCTTCTTCGCTGCCTGGTGGCGGGCACGCGGTCCCCGCGCCATGGCTGCGGTGTGGGCTTGGCGCGCTAACTTTCTCGGTGAAACCGAGGAGCGGCTCTCGCGCTTTAACGCTCGAGTGACTCCACGCGAGCGTGTGCGCGAAGGCTGGCTCTTGCGCGCCGTTTGTCCATTTGCGAGGTCACGTTGCGCGCTGCGACGCACTTGCGCCGAGGTTTTGCCCTTTTTGGGAGCTCTCACCTTCACGCCCGCGCGACGCGCCTTGGAGAGCCCTATCGCAATTGCTTGCTTGGTGGAACGCGCGCCGTGTTTGCCTTCTCGGACGTGATGTATCTCCTCTCGTACGAACTCGCCGGCTTGCGTGCTTGGTGACTTGCCTTCTCTCGCATCTTCCTTCGCTCGATCCAGTGTCTCTTTGTCTGGCATGTTGACTTCTCCATCCTGTTTAAGAATTCCTGGGGCGAGGAGTTCTCGCGAGGCAATCCCTAATCCAAGAAAAAAGATGACGCTCGCGGGTCGCGCTGTTGCAACGTGCCGCAAAATTCAAGCGCTCCAGGATTACGCTCAAAACAGAAGATGCATACGTCAAGATGCGCCACCTGTGGAAACGGTCAGGAAGATCGGCCCTTCTAAACATAATGAGAGCAAAAAAGGAAGAGTGAATGAGAAAGAAGAGTAAAGGGTCTGCGAAGCGATGGATCAGCACGGTGACCACAGTCTCCACGTATCCACCCGAGGGGCTCTTTACGCGGGACGCGAACACCATCGCGAGAACGTTGGCGTCAAGAAAAGTGTCTCCGAAAGGCCCGGGCTCAGGGATGCGCATGCTGACCTACTTCATCAATCGGGCCGGACGCGGATTGAGCGCTTCGCGACGACCAGAACTTGAGAGAGCAAAGGTGATCCTTTCGGAACGCCTGCGCCGTGATCGCGCCCGCAAAACCCGCAAAACAAGAACGCGCCCACGGAGCACGAGAAAGCATCGATGAAGCGGTCCGTGCTTCGTATCCCGTGTCAGAGACACCGCAACTCCATCTTTGAATCGCTGCGGAACGAAGAGCATAAGTTTTGTTGATCGTGTTTTCACCAAATCACCAAGGAGATGAAGCAATGAATTGGGAACAGGTAGAAGGTAAGTGGAAGCAGTTGAAGGGCTCGGCTAAAACCAGATGGGGCAAGCTGACCGACAGCGATCTGGACGTGATCAACGGGAGGCGAGAGCAGCTCGTTGGGTTGATTCAAGAGCGCTACGGCATCGCCAAAGAAGCAGCGGAGAAGCAGGTCAACGAGTGGGGTGCTTCTGCAGTATCCACCTCGGGGGCGGAGCCACACCGCAAAGTTGGATAAACCGACCTCGGCCCGCAGACAGCGCATCTCTGCGGCCGAAGCGTGCCTCCGCAACAGGCCAGGCGCGAGGCTCGCCAGGGAGGGCGGTGGAGAGTCTCCATCGCCTTCTCGATTTCTTGGTGTTGCGCGCATCGTCCTCGATCTCCCAAGAGGCGTGCATTCCAAGCTAGAGGTAGCAGAGCCTAGGCTGCGGCTCTTTCACGCATGAGCGCTGCCACCGGTCTCAGATCTTCGACAAAGTTGGCGAGTTCTTCGTGGCGCGATTTCTCATCGGCTGCACGCAAGATTGAGGAAGGATGCACCGTGGCCAACACGTGCGGTGCGATCGCCGAACTTACCCAGCGGCCTCGCTGCTGGCTCACCAGGAAGTGGCGCCCCATGATGCTCTGGGCGGCAGTGGCTCCCAGCAACACGATGATTTGCGGACGAACGAAGGCAATCTCGGAATCCAGCCACTGGCGGCAGGCGCTGATTTCGATCGCAGACGGTTTCTTGTGGATGCGGCGCTTGCCCCGAGGCTCCCATTTGAAGTGCTTGACGATATTCGTGACGTAAACCTCGTCCCGGCTGATGCCAACCGCCGCTAAAGCCTTATTCAGCAGAGTACCAGCCGGTCCGACAAACGGATGTCCCTGCCGGTCTTCCTGGTCGCCTGGCTGTTCGCCAATCATCATCACGCGCGCATGCTGGGGTCCTTCTCCGAAAACAGTTTGAGTTGCATTCTTGTACAAACTGCAAGCGGTGCAGCCGGCGGCTTCCTTGCGAAGCGTAGTCAGATTCGGTACTCGTCTTCCGTGCTCTCGGCTGTGCGCATTATCTTTCACCATATGTTCATGGATGCATCCCCTGGACCCGCCGGCAGCCAGCCCCATCTCTGGCCCGCGTACGAAATCCATTTTGGGCCTGTTCTCCTCTGCGAATGAGGCGAGGCGCATCTTGGCGTTCCCTGCAAGACATCAAAGGGAGTGAGCGCTAGCGTCGTACTTTTTAATCCCTTGAACTACTCGACGAGGTGGTTCTTCAGCTCTTTACTCTTTTCGAGTACCAAGCGGAAGGAGAATACACACAAATGAGAAAAGAAAAGATAGTGCTGATGCTCGTAGGTTTGGCGTTATTTGTCATGGTGCCCGCGGTACGGGCTTACGACACCGCCAAAGCCGAATCCCGACTCGAAGCTGCGACAAACATGTTGCGTGACATGATGAACATGCCTGACAAGGGCGTCCCGAAAGACGTTCTGGCAAGCGCCAAGTGCGTGATCGTGATCCCGAGCGTGAAGAAAGGTGGATTCGTGGTGGGAGGCCGATATGGCCGTGGCTTTGCGACCTGCAGAACGCAGAATGGTTGGAGCGCTCCAGCGCCGGTCTTCCTGGGAGGCGGTAGCTATGGCGCACAAATCGGCGGCGAAGGTGTTGATCTGCTGTTACTGGTTATGAACGATGCGGGTGTTCAGAAACTCCTCTCAAGTAAGTTCGAGATTGGCGTTGATGCTTCCGCGGCCGCAGGGCCGGTGGGCCGATCCGCTACAGCCGGTACTGACTGGAAGTTGGGCACGCAAATGCTCAGTTACTCGAGAGCCAAGGGGTTGTTTGCAGGCGTGGAATTGAGCGGAGCAAAAATGCGGCAGGACGACGATACGACCAAGGACCTCTATGACCGCGTTATCCCGTTCCGTGAAATCCTCAGTGGCCACACCAAGACCCCGGAAGCTGCCCAGGCGTTCGTCGACGAGGTGCGAAAGAGCTTTAGCGAAGCCCGCGCAAGCAAGTAAAAATGTGCGGACTTCCCTCCAGGTAACATCGAGGCGCCAGCAACTCCTCAAATCGGGGGCGAGCGTAGAGAATTCGGAGCAGGTGATGGCGTTCATTTCAGTGACCGTCGTCGCTCACCAAGTGGAGCCATCACAGCTCGGCGTATCTCGACGCCAACGACTGGGACAACCCACTCACAAACGGCTTCGTCTCACCGACTTACTTGGTTTCTGGAGCCAGGTCCATGCGCTTCATGATTTTGTCAGTGGGTCGCGATCCTCTTCTGCTGAAAACAAGGCGAGCGGCGCTCGCAGCTGCCGGGTATGCCGTTGAGTCCGTCACTTCCTTAACCAGCGCTATCGAGAAGATTCTGGAGGGCGATCTCGATCTGATCCTGTTGTGCAACTCTCTGCGAGAAAAGGAACGCCTGCGGTTGGTACACATCTGCCGGATCCGTATACCGTCGATTCCAATACTCGTTGTTTCCGAGCATGGCGCTGCGAGTTCAGCCTCTGGAGTCGCGCTCACCCCGCCGCAGCAGATTGTTGCGGAAGCCGTAGCTGAGGCGTTGCCAAGATAGAGATGTTTTGGGTGGCGCATCTTGGCGCATCCGCTGGCCTCCACAGACTTGATAATAGCTGCCTGGTTTTTTTCGAAGCCTGATGTCCAAACGAATTCTTTACGTTTCTTACGACGAGCAAATACTCATCGCCCGGCGCCGACTGCTGGAGCAACAGGGCTATGCGGTTACCTCAGCACTGGGTCTCAAGGAAGCCATCAATGTTTGCGGCGATAAAGAGTTCCAGCTTTTTATTCTGGGTCACGCCATCCCGCCGAAAGACAAAGAGCGACTGATTGCGATTTTTCGCCAAAACTGCTCAGCCCCGATCCTCTCTTTGTGGAGACGGAATGAACGTGTGTCGGATATCGCGGATTATGTTGCCTTCTCGGACGATCCAGCTCAGTTCCTGAAGAGTGTTGCGATGATCTTTGTTCGAGCGCAGATTCCCCAACCGGCGTAGCGGTCTTGGGCGGCTGATCGCACTAGGCCAAATGCGGAAGGATCGAAAGAAAACCAAATAGTTGCTTTCGAAGACAGACACGAATCTCGCCGCATAGCCGCGCTGAGTCGTATCCGCCCGGCTCGATGTCATTCTTCAACGTTGAGCGCTGATGAAGCTATCTCCCTGCGGAGAACGCTCATCTCTTCATAGATAGGCTGCTCTTCGCGATGCCGAGATCAATACCCTGTTCACTGTACTGTGCGATTCAATGCTGAAAGGGAGGAGAAGAACATTGTCACGTTAACCAGCGGCGTCCCGATCGAACGAGTCAAGGTTTCGACGTATCGTGTTCCAACCGACTCCCATGAATCCGATGGCACCTTGGAGTGGGCCAGCACAACCTTGGTGCTGGTAGACGGATGGCTCAACAATAGAAAGCGCTGGGCCTGAAGGGCAGGTCATATGGCTGAATTACCACCCAAGGTTAATCGCGGGTCGCAGGCCATGAACGGGTCCCATCAGAGATTGCTGTCCAAGATTCATCCACGGCCGCACACGCTCTACTGCAGCCGAGGCCGAACCGTCCTCGCGACGGATCTTGAAGGCTTGATCGTGGACTCTCCCCGCCACGGTCTCTTTTGTGCGGAGACGCGCCTGCTCTCTCGTTACTGCTATCTCTTAAACGGCAAGCCGCCGGAAACCGTCGCCGTTTCCAACGTGGAGCAGCATTCATGGCTGGGGTACTACATCATCCGTGCTCCTGGGCTGGAGTGGAAACGCGATACGGGCTCCGGTGAGGTGGAGCCCGCTTCTGAAGAGAGCATCGAGCTGAAGGTATCACGCACAGTCGGTCTTGGCGTGCATGAAGACATCGACTTTACCAACTTTACGCAGAAGCCCACGCGTTTCGCCTTCGAGATTGAACTGGACGGCGATTTCACCGATCAGGCGGAGATCTCGCAACGCCTACAACACGGAAGATTGGCCCGGCGCTGGCGGCGTGTCTCGGGCCGCGAAGCCGAGCTGGTGTTCGACTATCACGCGGAACACCGATACTCACATCAGGGCAACTACGGCGTGGCTCGCATGCACCGTGGCCTGATCGTGCACGTGGAAAAAGCAGGTTCGCCCGCAACTTACAGGTCGGAAAGGCTGCATTTCGAAATCCGCCTATCGCCTGGAGGCTCATGGCACGCGTGCATCAAGTTCGTGCCTGTTATTGACGGCAACGAATGGCCGCCGCTCCACAAGTGCCGTGACTTTTTTGGAACCCGAAACGAACTCGACCGCAACCAGTTGGTTTTTCTTACTGAGTCGACCCAGTTCCGGGCTGGACAACCTACGTTGGCGACCACCGTGCATTCCGCCCTGGTTCAGGCAAAACACGATCTGGCGGATTTGCGGCTTCCGGACATGGATCGCGGGGATCGCGCCTGGGTGATGGCCGCGGGCCTTCCCATTTACGTCTCCTTGTTCGGGCGCGATACGCTCACGGCGAGCTGGCAGGCGGCGATGCTGTCAAGCTCGATGATGAAGGGCACGCTATATGAATTGCCGAAGTGGCAAGGCAAAGTTGAAAACGATTGGCGCGACGAGCAGCCGGGACGCATGCTGCACGAGGCGCATACCGGACCCCTCGCGGTCCTCAATTACAATCCGCGGTCCCGCTACTATGGAGCCGCGACAACTTCGTCGTTCTATACAGTTGTGGTTTCCGAACTGTGGCACTGGACGGGTGACAAAAGCCTCATTCGGCCGCTGCTGAAGCCTGCGCTCGAGGGTCTGAGGTGGAAAGACCGATACACGGACCGCTTTGGTGACGGTTTCTACGACTATCAATCTCGCTCCGAACAAGGCAATCGCAACCAGGGCTGGAAGGATTCCGAGGACGCCATCATCGACGACGATGGCCGCACGATCGATCCGCCCATTTCAACGTGTGAAGAACAGGCCTTCGTCTACGTGGCCAAAGTGCGGATGGCCGAGATGCTGTGGTTCATGGGTGACCGGACTTTGGCTCGCCGGATGTTTGATGAAGCCGCAGAGCTCAAGAAGCGTTTCAACGATCGTTTCTGGATGCCGGACAAGAAATTCTTCGCGCTTGGCCTGGATGCCAAACGGCGCCAGATCAAATCGATTACTTCGAATCCGGGCCATTTGTTGGCGTGCGGCATCGTGCACAAAGACCTGGCCGCCCCGGTTGCCGGGCGCCTCCTGAAGGACGATATGTTTAGCGGTTGGGGAGTGCGCACTCTATCGGCCGACAATCCTGCTTACGATCCTTATAGCTATCACAGAGGATCGATCTGGCCGGTTGAGCACGGCACGTTTGCCTTGGGGATGCTGCGCTTCGGGCTGATTGACTCGCTTCACAGGATTGCGTGTGCCATATTTGAAGTGAGCGCACTGTTCGATTACAACCGCCTGCCGGAGTGTTTCAGCGGCCACCCACGGGATGCGGAGCATCCATTTCCGGCACTCTACCCGAAAACCAACTGGCCGCAGGCCTGGTCAGCATCCAGTGTGTTCTCGATTATGCAAGCACTGCTGGGAGTTTATCCATTTGCGCCCGCTAAGGTTCTGTTCCTGGATCCGCACTTGCCTGATTGGCTGCCCGAGATCACAGTGCGCAATCTGCATGTGGGCAAAGCCTCGGCGGATATCCGCTTCTTTCGAAAGGGCGAACGGACGCACTTTGACATTTTGGAAAAGAAAGGCACCCTCCATGTGTTGCGCCAGCCGAGCCCATGGTCGCTTAGCGCCGGACTTGGTGAACGCTTCAAAGATGTGATAGAGAGTTTGGTTGCATGACTTACACCTCCCCCGACACTCTAAATCCGGCCAGATCATTGAATTAGCGAACTTCTGGTCTCTGCGTAGGATCCACTCGTGACAACCTTGTAACGATTCCGCTTCTTGGGTCACAACTCAGAGGAGAAGAAGAGTTTTTGGACGAACGAGGGCACCATGAAAGCAAGAGTCACCTTGGCGGCAAAAGTGCGCACACCTGATGGCCGAAAGCTTCAGCGAGGGGCCCTGAAGTTGAAAGTTACCGCCTCTGCCCTGTTGAGCGTGCTGCTATTCGCGGCGCCAGCTCTTGCCCAAACTGACCTGGCGATCGCATCTCACCAGTCTGCTCAAGGAAGCACTGGACCACGAGAGCCACAGATCATCGTTGACCGGGTGATTGTGCCAACCATGTGTGACTTTGGCCCCAGCGTCTCGAGTGGAGGCGAGGCCGAAGCTCGTGCGACACTCCTCGACAAGAGCGGGCCACAGTTACCACCGGTGTCCAGCATGAGCGCCTTTTCTGTGACCGGATTCGTGAAAGGGAGCTGGCCTGTCGTGTTTGATTACCTTCTAGAGAAGGACAGCCTTCTGATCGTAGTGATCGCACCCGAGGGGCGGGAACCACTTATTTACCACCTGAATGGAAAGAAGGGACATTGGCAAAGCCGGCTTACAGTTCCTGCCCAGGTTGGTGAAACTTCTCTGGTTGCGCAATATGCGATCCACGCTCTGGATGAAAACATTGGCCAAGTCGGCCCTTCTCATCTCCATGTGCACGGAATCGCCGCTGGTCCCAAAGCAGTCGGCTCCATTGGAATCGATCAGGTCACGTTCTCTCCGGCAACAATCCACACGGCCCTCCGCGAGAAGGCTCATTACGGATTTCACTCGATCTCTGACTTCCCGCGGGTTGACGTGGATTTCATCCGCCTCGGAACGACCCAAGATCACCAGATCATTGCCGCGCGCGTGGACGGCAAGACCATGGGCAGTATCTCAAGAAATGAAGAGCGAAGCGGCGACTGGGACGGAAAAAGCAAAGTCGACAAGGACAAGTTCTCTCCGCAACTTCGGCAATGGCTCAGTGCGCCGGCAGGCCAGCATTTGATCCAGGTGCGCGCCTGGTATGGCCAAAACAATGGGGATTGGGCCATCGCATTGTCTGAAGACCTCGTGACGGTGGAATGATCCATGGCAAGGGCTGCTCAGCATAGGGTTAAGCATCGGCCGGCACACGAAGACCCTGCGCAGCCGCGCGATGTAGGCCAGACCTCGGCCTTGGTCCGGTTTTTTCGTAAACCAGGAGCGCAGCGGGCACTTGTCGTCCTGGTCCTGGCTGTGGCCCTCGCTGTGCAGTATCGTCTGGTCAATATTCCTGTTTCAGAACTAAAGGACACCCAGAGGTTTACGCCCGCCTACATCAACGCCGCCGAGGATTCCATTTCGTTTGTTGACCCGGAGACTGAGCCGGGGCAATTCAGTTTCCGCTACGAGCAGGCCCCCGGCCAGCCCATGATTATCAATGCCTACTTTGACAACGCAGTGTTATCGGCTGAGACACTCAAGCAGCTTGCCAATTTGGGAGTCCAAGCCCCTTCCGGACCTAACAGCATTAGCTATCTGACAAATCCGCAGGGAACTGCTTGTAGTACAAACTTCGCGGTTGAGACGATCCGGCGCAACGGTAAGGGCGCGTCAGAAGTGCAGTTTTTTCAAGCCGAGCAGGCGCCCTCTGAACGCCACCGGTTGGTCGAGTCGAAAATAGATGGAATCGATTCAACCGTCAGAATTGTTTCTGCGGGCGCAACAACTGCCGGCCAATTGGCGCAGTGCGGCGTCACTCTTCAGGTGGGAAATTGGAAAGCACCAGCTCTCCAGGGATTTCTCCCTATTACGGTTGAAGTGCCGGCAGGCTCCAGCTTCCGTTTTCGTTGGGAGGCGGCCGACGTCAAGGCAGCAGGCTGGCCTACGGAGGGCGATGTGGTCTCACTGCTTACTTTTGGAAACGAGCGATTAGACGGTTTCCACGCCCGCGGAATCGAGATTCGGCCACTCCAAGCCAACGCTGGCGCAAGCAAGAATACTGGTCTTTCCGCACGTTGCGCAGACCCACAAAGCCCTTTCAAGATCGATTACGTTCGACTAGCCCGGAACCGGCTGGAGATTTCTGCGGACGGCAGAGGCCGTGCAACAGAAGATGGAAAGGTGATCAGCAAAACCGACTTTTTGGCCCGCATCTCTCAGTACCCCCTGCTCGCGCTGCTGGTGGGTGGAATCGACGCGGCCCTGGTAGGGTGGGCGCGGCGGGCATTTTTTGGAAAGTCCAGTGATAATGACAACGCTTGAGGGCCCACGTTGACCGAATCCGTCGATTGGCGACCTCTTCAGCGCGCGAATAGCTTCTATTGCCTGGTCAAGCTACGTCGCGAGAGTGCGTCGCATCATAGTCAGCAACAAATTTTTCTATGCCCTTGCGCGTGAGTTCGTGCGCGATTTGAAATTTTTCCCATGGCTGGTCAAGGGATAGTTCCTCGTACGGAATCGGAGTTCCGGCCGGCTTGTATTGAAACGCCCGGTCCGGTAACGGGAAACCTTGAGCGGCCCAATCCTCCAGGGTCTTAGCCGGCACAGTCACCAGTTCAACCCCGAGATGGAAACATGCAAGCAGATGCTCCAGCTTACGGATGCTGGCGGCGAGCACCCACACGTGACCGTCTCCCTTGGCGAACATCTGTTTCAGGTTCCTGACTAAGACGATCCCGTCCTGCCCGATATCGTCCAACCGCCCCACAAAAGGTGAGACGTACACCGGCATCTTGGCGCCTTTTGTTGCTGCATAAACCGCCGCAGCTTGCTGTTGGGAAAAGCAGAGCGTCATGTTCACTCTGATGCCCTCGTTCACGGACTTCTGGGCTGCACGCAAACCCTCGGGCGTGCATGGATATTTTATGTACCCGTTGGGAATCCAGGGGAACATTTTCCGGCCCTGGTCCAGCATCTCCTCCGTTGTGGTCTTTGGATCCGCGTAGACTTCGATGGACACTCCGGCATTGCCGACCAAAGGAGAGATCGTCCGAACGATTTTCTTGTACTCGTCGAGTTCTTCGCTGTCAGACAATCTGTGCCCCGAGGCGACCAATTGCTTGATCTCCGGATTCTTAGCGATGAGGGACGGATTGGTGGTCTGGCCGTCGAGAAATCCCAGCAAGTCTTTGACACGCCGCGTTTCCTCGGGATCACCGCCATCCAACAATATCTTGGTCTTTGGACGTTCCATGAAAAGCCTCCTTCTGCTAGCTCTGCGCTCAGTATCCCGCAAACTCCTCGGTGCGAAGGTCATCCTCATCGACGCCGGCAGCCACCAGCATCTGCCGCATCGCGGTCACCATCCCGGGGGGACCGGCAACGTAATAGATCGGTCCCTGGAGTGAGGGCACGTACTTAGCCACCATGTTGCCGTCGATCAAACCTCTCTCACCCTTCCATTCTCGCTGTGACTCATCCATGTGCGTCATGGTAGGAATGAAATGGAAGTTTGGATTCTGTTGAGCGGAATCCTCGAGCGCCGCAAGAAAAGGTGCATCTTCGGGCCGGCGATTGGAATAGAACAAGTACAACTGGTGCGGCACCTTCTCAGCGGCGGTCTGACGGATGATGCTGAAAAACGGGGTGATTCCGATCCCGCCTGCCAGGAAGACCCCGGGCTTGGCTTGGTTCTTGTGAAGCGTGAAGGATCCGCCCGGCCCTTCGATTCTCACGGCAGTGCCGAGCGGCATTGTCTTCAACACCCGCTTGAACGCGGTATCGCGCATCCTGGTTGCTATCATGAGCTGTGGGTCAAAGGGCGCACTGGCGATCGAGAATGTGCGAATGTTTCCTTCCGCGTCGGTTTCCGGGGGATCGATGAGAGTAAAGTCGAGAGATTGTCCAGGTCTGAATTCAAATCCTGCAGGTTTGTCGAAGTGGAAAGCCATGGTGTCCCGGGCTGTTTCCTCACGTTTCCGCAAGGCGGCCATCCTGGTGAGGGTAGTAGAAGTGCTCATGGAAACCTCCCAACACAATGAGATGCAAACCGCGCCCGGCCGCTTGCGTCCTGTTGCGCCAACTTCCATTTCCTCCTAATAGAGTGCAAAACCATTCATTCGTTACAAGAGTCTTTATTTCGTCGACACAGGGCTAGGGAACGATTTCGGCCTTAGTCTGTTCGTGCGCACCCAAGTCTCACGAAGTCTTCTTTTTTAGGAAGCGTTCGACGCCACGGCGGCAATCGTCAGTCATGCGGGCGACAGCGTTGGTTTCAACGCCGGCTTCCAACGCCGCCTCGAATGACATGGAGTCCATGTTGTAGAGCAGGCGCTTCGACAGCATCACTGCCGAGGGGGACTTTGACTTGAGGCGCGCGGCGTAGGCGGTCACCTCAGCCTGAAACTTGTCGTCGGGATAAACCCTGTGCACGAGGCCCAGTTCGTGAGCGCGCGCTGCGGAGACCGTCTCTCCTCCGACTACGAGTTCCAGCGCAGCCTTCTCAGAAACAGAGCGGCGCAGAATCGCCATGACCATTGCGGGCACGAACCCGATATTCACTTCCGGATATCCGAACTGCGCCGATTCCGCGGCCAGAATAATGTCACAGGCCGTTGCGATCCCGCAGCCACCCGCCAGCGCTCGGCCCTGCACCGCGGCGATGACCGGGTGCGGGTGGTTGCGCATCATCAGAAACAGCTCGGCGGTACTACGCGCGTCAGCCATGTTGTCGAGAACACCGGCCTGGGCGGTCTTCTCGAGCGCGGCCAGATCGGCTCCGGAACAGAAGTCTGTTCCCGCGCCGCTGAGCAGAACCACCCGGCAGTTCGAGTCGCGCGCTGAGGAAGCTATGGCATCTTTTAACTCGGACACCAGTTCAGCGTCGAGGGCGTTGCGTTTCTCCGGCCGGTTCAGCGTGATCCTTGCTACGCCGTCCTGAATTTCGTAAATGATTTTTGAGTATGTCATCGAGTCGCAATTCTCTCGTATCTCCGGGGTGAGAAATCCTGGTTAGGCCAAGTCAATCTCCATGCGGAGCAGCGCCGTGCTGTAGGTTTTTCCCTGGTTGTCAGTGCGCAGGGAAACCAGCCCGCCGCCGTCGAGCGCGTGGTGCAATACGAAATTCAGTGCGTGCAGGTTGGGAAGTTCAAAGCGTTCGACATCGCCCTGGCAAATCCCGGCGAAATGTTGCTTCACGCGTTCCGCTGTGACTTCCCGCACCAGGACCGGGTAATGCTCGGGCTTCAGCGCGATCAATCCGATGTTGGCGGAATCACCTTTATCGCCGGAGCGGGCGTGCGCGATTTGACGAAGCTGGACGCGGCCCATTTATGCCTCCATGACCGATACCAGCGGCGTCACCATTTCTTTCGGGATCAGCGCGGGCCAGTACGCGACGATCTCTTCCACTTTCGGCCTACCGGCGCCGAGCCCGGTGACCGCAGGCGGGCCGTTCAGCGCAATCGGAATGAGTTCCTTGGTGAATCGCTCGACCGTTGCCTTGTCCGGGCTGCGCACACCGATGCGCAGCGCTACTTCGGCGATCTCGGCTGACGGCTCGCCTGCCATGGAACCGTGGCAGGCATTGACGCCGACAAAGTCAGAATGAATAGCATCGAACTTCAAGCCTGACCGGACGAACCGTTCCCGCAGAATTCGGTCGGCGGCCTGGGCTTTCTTGTAAGCATCCGGCCAGGCGTAAACCAGCGCGCCCACAGCCTTAAATCCAGCCGCGTAGCTGATAGATACTTTGTAGGACTCAGTCGCCGCACGCCCTCGCATCCCACTGGCGCGCACGCGGTCCCGAGCCTGCTGTTCGAGCCGGATGGTCGTGAAGTCGGCGATACCGTCGGGGGTGATGTAGCAGCGCGGATCACCGATTTCGTAAAGAAGCTGCTCGGTGACACTAGCCACGTTGACGCGGCCACCGGACCCTGGGTGTTTGGTGACAACGAAGGTTCCATCCGCTTCCACTTCGATGATGGGATAACCGATGCCCGCGTAATCCGGAATGCTCTCCCAGTCCGCCTGGCAGTTTCCTCCGGTACACTGCGCGCCGCACTCGATGATGTGTCCGGCGATCGTGCCGGCGGAGAGACGGTCCCAATCATCCGCTTTCCAGCCGAACTCGCGAATCATGGGGCCCAGCGCGAGCGCGGCGTCGTTACACCGGCCTGTGATCACGATTCCCGCTCCGCGGCAGAGCGCTTCCGCGATAGGAAACGCGCCAAAGTAAACGTTAGCGCTTTGCACGTGCGGCCAGACTCTTGTCAGCGGTTCACCGGTGTCAAGGTTTTTGAGTTCAACGCCGCGATCGAGGAATTCTCCCAGGCGAGGCAAAATGTCGTCGCCGGTAATCACGCCGATTTTGATCCGCCCACCGTATCCCGCAGCCTGGAGAACAGCGGCTACGGCCTCCGCGCAGGCCTGGGGATTGATGCCGCCTGCGTTGCTCACGACTTTCACGCCGCGCTCAACCATGTCACGAGCCGCGCGTTTCATCAGGCCCACGAAATCGTGCGCGTAGCCGGCCCTCGGGTCGCGCGCCCGTAGCTTCTGCAGGATGGACATGGTGATCTCGGCCAGGTAGTCGAGCGTGAGGTAATCGAGCGGGCCGGCGCGCACGAGCTGAAGCGGTGCTTCCTGGGAATCGCCCCAGAAGGCTGAGCCGTTGCCGATCCGGATCATACTCCGGCTCCGCCGGCCAGATCATTGAGTTTCTCGCGCAGCACGCGCTTCAGCACTTTGCCCGTGGGATTTTTGGGGAACTCGGCCATGAGATGGATTTGCTTTGGCACCTTGAAGGCGGCAAGGCGGGACTTGGCGTACGCGAGCAGTTCATTTTCCGTCGGCTGTGTGCCCGGCATGGGCACCACGCAGGCCACCACCTTTTCGATCCAGTAATCGTCATGCAGGCCAAGGACAGCCACTTCCGCTACCGATGGGTGTTGCGCGATGGCTTCTTCCACTTCTTGGCTGGAAACGTTTTCGCCGCCGGTCTTGATCATGTCTTTCTTGCGATCCAGAAAATACAGACAGCCTTGTTCGTCGCGGTATGCAACGTCTCCGGTGTGGTGCCAGCCTCCGCGAAAGAGTTCTCGGTTTGCGGCGGGATCTTCGAAATATCCGGGAGTCACGCAGGGACCACGCACGACGATTTCACCCGGTTTCCCAGGCGGAACGTCCTGCATCGCATCGTCCACGATCCGCAGATCCAGGGGTACATGCTGCATCCCGATCGGGTCCGGAGACTCGAGCATCCGGCCGAGGTCCTCGGCCGGCGTCGCTGATCCCACGGCGCACGTCTCGGTCTGTCCCCAGCAGTTTATCCACTCCGCGGCCGGCGCCATCTGCCGCCAGCGCTGGAACACTGGAGTGGGCAAGTACTGGAAGACGAGCAGACGCTTGAGGCTGGATAAGTCCGCGGTCTCAATGCCCGGCGCCTGCAGCAGCCCTACCCACACCGTGGCCGGCAGCGCGAGAACGTTGGCCTTGTGAACGGCTATCGCTTCCAGCAGAGGCTCCGGCTTAGGCAAAGGAAGAATGATGCTCTCACAACCGGAAGCAAAACAGGAGAAGGTCAACCCGAGTCCGGCGATATGGAACATCGGCAGTGCCAGAAGGTACCGCAATGACCGGTCCATGCCATACTCGGCAGCGCCGGCGAGCAGGTAAGCAAACAGGTTTAAATGGTTGAGGACTACGCCCTTCGGCCTGGCCGTGGTCCCGCTGGTAAAAATGATCAGCACAGGATCGTGGTCTGCCACAAACTCTTCCACGGGAGCGGCACCACAGGTACGCAGCTTTGCGCGAAAAGCGTCATCAAGCAGAAACTGGACTGTAGGTGGACGACTCACCTTGGCGGCAAATACCGGATCAACCAGCAAAGCCTTCACCCGCGTCTTTTCGAGCACGTAGTCGACTTCTTCCGCGGTGATCATCAGGTTGATGGGAACCAGCACCGCGCCAATACGCGCGCAGCCAAAAAATACGGCGGCGTACTCGGGTGAGTTGGCGGCAAAGATGGCGACGCTATCGCCCCGGCGTATGCCGCTCGACAGCAAGAGCCGCGCAGCCTGGTTCGCCAGAACGTCAAATTCGGCGTAGCTGAGTTTGCGGTCGAGATACCGGATAGCGAGCTGTTGCGGCGCGCGCGCGGCGCTGCGGCGCAACGCGTCGCCGGCGTTGAAACGGTGAATCAGGTTTTCCAGAACGTCCACGTGCTCGCTCACAGCTTCTCTTCTTTGGCGATGATCTCCTTCATGATCTCTGACGTGCCGGCGCCAATGGTATTGAGCCGCAGGTCGCGCCACATGCGGCCGACCGGATACTCCGTGGTATAGGCAAAGCCGCCGAAGATCTGCATGCAGTCGTACGCCACTTTCTGCGATAACTCTGTGGTGTACAGCTTGGCCATCGTGATCTCGCGGACCGCGCGCTTGCCGCGATTCACCATGTCAACCGCGTGATAGGTAAGCCAGCGCCCGGCTTCGAGTGCCGTCAGATGTTCTGCGAACCGGTGCCGCCACACCTGGAACTTTCCTACCGGGGAGCCGAACGCGGTACGCTCGTGGCCATATTCGATGGCCCAGCGCAGGCCTTTGTCCATGGCGGCCAGCGCGCCGAGGGACGCCACAAGCCGCTCGCCCTGAAAGTTTTCCATGATGTAGTAAAAGCCGTGGTCCTTCTTGCCCAGAATGTTGCGGACCGGAACCCGGCATTCGTCGAAGAAAAGCTCGGCTGTATCGGATGCCAGGTTGCCGATCTTCTTCAGTTTCTTCCCGACCGAGAAGCCTTTCGTCTTGGTCGGGAACAACACCAGAGAAACTCCTTTGTGGCCTTCCACGCCGGTGCGCACAGCCAGAACAATGAAGTCGGCGCGCGTGCCATTCGTGATCCAGAGTTTCTGGCCGGAGATGACCAGATCATCGCCGTCAATGCGGGCGCGGGTCTTGATCGCAGCCACGTCCGACCCGCCACCCGGCTCGCTGATGCCGAGCGCGCCGATCCATTCGCCGCTCACTGCGCGCGGCAGGAATTCGGCTTTCTGGTCTTCGGTGCCGAGCTCCTGAATCACAGGGATCGTCATGTCCGACTGGACCAGGAACGCCATGTTGATGCTGCCGCTATCGGAATGGCTCATGGCTTCGACATAGGCGGTGGTCGCCCACCAGTCCTGGCCGCTGCCACCCCACTTAGGATCGATGCGAATGCCGAAAAGGCCCAACTCGCCGGCTTTTCTGAACAACTCACGCGGGAAGATGCCCTGCTCGTCCCACTCCGCGGCAAAGGGCGCGATGTCTTCTTTGCAGAAGCGTGTCACCGTCTGGCGGATGAGATCGTGTTCCTCAGTGAAATACGGGAACTCAGTCGTTTGCTGCGGAACGGTTTGCGTGCTCATGGGAGGCCTCCACGGATTGAATTTCTACCAGCATCTGCCCGGGAGCCACAATCTGTCCCGGCTTCACCAGGATAGCCGCGACCAAGCCATCCATGGTGGCATTGATATTTTGCTCCATTTTCATGGCTTCCAGCACCACCAGAACGTCGCCCGCCTTCACCCGTTGGCCCAGGGAGACGAGAATTCGCAAGACCTGGCCGGGCATCGGCGAATTCGCCGTCTGATGCTTTCCCGCCGCCGCGCCACGCGGGTAGCGTGGCATCCGCTTGATGGTGCGCTGGCCTAAGTCGGAGCGGATGTAGTACTCGTCGCCATGGCGGCGAATTTTGAAATGACGCTGGACCCCATCAGCCACCACGGTGATTCCTTCTCCGTCCAGCTCGATGACATCGATGGCTACGTCTGACGCACGCGCGTCGAGCTCAGGCGCCGTAATCTTCATGATCATCGGCCGGCTGGGATACGGGTTGTTGCGGAAACGGAGAGGAATCGAAGGCAGGACCTGCCGTTGCGCGTGCTCGGTGCGCTCGATCCACGCACGCAGAGCGGCAGTGAAAACGGCATCATCGGCCGCTTGCTTCTCACGCCCATCCTCGCGCGCGTAAACAGCAATGTCTGACCCCGTGTGAATTTTTCCAGAGTGAAATTCTTTGCTGTCCAGAAGGTGGATGAGGAATTCGCGATTGTTATCGACGCCCTGTGCTCCACAATGCCGGAGCGCATAGACCAGCTTGTTGATCGCGCCTTCACGGTCTGGCGCGTGAGCAATGATCTTGGCCAACAAGGGGTCGTAGTAAACGCCGATCTCGGTTCCTTCCTCCACGCCGGAGTCTACGCGCAATCCGTTTACGCCTGCCGGCGGGTCCCACACGTGAAGAGTCCCGGTGCAGGGAAGAAAATCGCGTGCCGGATCTTCGGCATAAAGACGCGCTTCGATGGCGTGGCCGTTTTGTTGTGGCGTGACGCTGGACAGCCGGTGTCCTTGGGCGACCGCGATCTGCAATCGAAGCAGGTCCAGACCGGTGATCAATTCCGTCACGGGATGTTCTACCTGGATGCGGGTGTTCACCTCAATGAAGTAAAACTCGCCCGAAGGCGCCAGCAGGAACTCGACGGTCCCGGCGCTGGTATACCGAACCTTCCGGCCCAAGGCGAGCGCGGCTTCTGCCATGCGCCGGCGAAGCTCAGGCGTGACCGCGGGCGAAGGGCTTTCTTCAATGATCTTCTGATGACGTCGCTGCACGGAGCAATCGCGCTCGAAGAGATGAATTAGATTGCCGTGGTGGTCGCCCAGAATCTGGATCTCGACGTGGCGTGCATCTTCGATGTACTTTTCGATCAGCAGTGAGCCGTCGCCAAAAGCCCGCTCCGCTTCGCTGCGGGCTGAGAAGAAAGCCTGCGTAAATTCAGCGGCGGTACGCACGATCCGCATACCCCGTCCGCCGCCGCCGGCGGAAGCCTTAATAAGGATAGGGAAGCCGAGCTTGGAGAAATCCTTTTCCGTGGCTGAAGGCGCAACCGGTACCCCTGCTTCCAGGGCCAGACGCCGGCCTTCGCTCTTGGATCCCAGAGCTCGTATGACGCCGGAAGGGGGTCCTATAAAGATGATGCCGGCTTGTTCACAAGCCACAGCGAAATCTGCGTTCTCAGCCAGAAAGCCATACCCGGGATGGATGGCGTCGGCGGTGCTCTTACGGGCCGCTGCCACGATCGCATTGATATTAAGGTAGGAGTCGCGCGCAGCCGGGCCGCCGATGGGGATGGCTTGATCGGCAAGGCGCACGTGCAGGGCGCGACGGTCGGCCTCCGAATAGACCGCCACCGTCTCAATGCCCATCTCGCGGCATGTGCGGATGACCCGCACCGCGATCTCGCCACGGTTCGCGACCAGGAGTTTTCGGATGACAGGCATATTGGTCCCGTGCAGATCTATCCGATAAGAAATTACCCAATTACCAAATTACTCAATTGCCAAATCCGTTTCGAACAGTGCTCTCATGTAGCCATAGGGATCGCTCGCTACGCTCGGGATGTGAACTAATGCCGAAAGACTCCCCATTCCATGCTGCCCTCGACGGGAGCGTTGTAGGCCGCGGAGAGCGCGATGGCGATCACAGTGCGCGTATCCCGCGGGTCGATGATACCGTCATCCCACAGGCGTGCTGTGGCAAAGTAGCAATCTGACTCGCGGCTGATCTGGTCCTCGAGCATCTTGCGCGCTATCTCGAGCTTGTTCTCGTCGATGGCCTGCCCGGCTTTGGCGGCAG
>DATFQZ010000288.1:0-6596 GCA_035263765.1 Candidatus Angelobacter sp.
GATAGAGGTTGGTATTCACGCTGGAGAGCGCCGCCGTGAGTACTACAAAGTTCATGACCGCAGCCGCGAATGGTATGTGTGCCGCGGCGAACGCGGTCACAAAAGGGCTGCCGGAAAGAGCCGATGAGCTGCCGACGTGGTCCCAAGAAACCATGGTCACCATGATGGCAATCGCCAGCACATAAAAGAAGATGAGCCGGTAAACAATGTTGCGCATGGCGCGCGGGATCGTAACTTCCGGGTGCTCAGCTTCGCCCGCTGTCACGGCGATAATCTCCACTCCCATGTAACTGGTGACTGTGATCGTCAATGAAAGCCAGACACCTTTCCAACCCGCCGGCAGGAACCCGCCGTGCTGTGTAAGATTGGCCAGTCCGATCGCCTGTCGGCCGCCAATGCCGAAAATCAACCACAGACCCACAATAATGAAGGCGAGGATGGCGGCCACTTTGATCATAGCGAACCAGTACTCAAACTCTCCCAGGCGGTTGACCTGCATGGAGTTGAGCGCCACGAGAGCGGCCGAAACCAGGACCACCCAGATCCATTGCGGAACATTCGGAAACCAGTAAGCAATGTAGATCCCGGCCGCGGTGACTTCAGCGCCAATGGCAATGATCTGCGCGATTCCGTAAGTGGCGCGAACGGAAAAACCTGCCCACGGGTTGAGGTACTTCTCCGCAAACACTCCGAATGCCCCGGCTACAGGATGGACGACCGCCATCTCTGTCAGCACATAAGACATGATCAGGGCAATGCCCGCTCCCAGCAGGTAGGAAAGAATCACACCCGGCCCGGCGAGGCGAATGGTGACAGTGCTTCCCAAGAACAGGCCCACACCGATGGCGCCGCCAATAGCCATCATGGTGAGCTGCCGCTGGCTCAGGCGGCGGTGGAGACCTTCCGCTTCGGGCAGCGGAAGCCGCTCACGCACCGCGCCAACCACCGAGTGATCGTGGTCAGTCATGACTTCCAATATCCACCGGCTCAAGGAAAAGAAGATGGAGGTTCTTCTTGAGAACCTCAGTGACTGCTTGAACGTCCTCGATGGTGTTGTACACGTGGAAGGATATCCGCACGCCGTCGTGACGATTTGAGGCGGTGATATTGCTTTCAGAGAGCTTCTGCACCACCAAGCTGGAGTCCCTGGACTGAAGCACCACCAGCGGTCCGTCGCTGTCGACGGGCGTCTTGGCGCTAATGCCTAGATCGCGTGCCCAAGTCAACAGCAATTGCGTCAAGGTCCTGATGTGGATTGCGACACTTTCCATACCGATCTCTCGCAACATCTCGAACCCAGGCATGGCCGCGTAAACGTTGGGCACGGAAGGAGAGCCCGATTCGAACCTCCGTGCGGTAGGTGAGAGATCGATATGCTGGGGATCGAAGGCGAATGGATTGGTTTGCGCAAACCATCCGGTCATTGTGGGAACCAGGGAGGAAATGAGCTCTTTGCGCACATACATGAAAGCCAAGCCGGGAGGGCCCAGCAGATATTTGAGAGTTCCCGTCACATAAAAATCCAGGTCCATTGCCTTCACGTCAACTGGCCGAGTGCCGCAATCCTGGTAATCATCAAGCATGACCAGAGCGCCGGCATCGTGAGCGAGCTGAGTGACAGCTCTTACCTCGGTACGAAATCCGTTCTTGAAGCAAACATGCGTGAGCGGCACGATCAGCGTGTTGCGGTCGATCATCCTTTCGTAGTTTGCGGCCGGAATGCGGTTGCCTTCCGCGCTTACAAATTGCACGTCGGCGCCGCGTGTGCGCTGCGCCAGCCAGACATGGCCCATGGTAGGGAACTCGAACTCGCCCATGACTACTTTCTTACGCTCGCGGAAATCGAGTGCGCTGGCGATGCTGTTAATGCCCGCCGAGGCGCTGGTCACAATAGCAACTTCATCAGGGCTCGAGTTAATGAACCTCGCAAATGCCGTGCGCGCCGCCTCATACCGTTCTACCCATGTCTCCCACGGCGACCCTTGTTCGTGCCAACTGGCGATATAGCCCTCCAGCCCGGACTGTACGGCGTCTGACAGTGCGCCCTGCGAGCAAGTGTTGAGATAAATCTTGCGTTGAAAGATTGGGAAGCGGGAACGGATCTCCTGGACTTGTTTCTCGCTGAGCATGTGTACCTTATTGTTATTCTTAGTGTCTTAATGCAGCCAGCACGGTTCCGAACCTGTGCACCTCTTCTAGCGTGTTGTAGTGCACCAGTGATGCCCTGACGGCGCCGCTTTCCGGCGCAAGGCCTAATCGCTTCATCAGCCGCGGCGAATACATGTGACCGTCGCGGACACCGATATTTTGCTTCGCGAGTGCTTCGGTGACCGTTGCTGGTGGAAAACTGCCCAGATTAAAACACAATGTCGGCGTGCGGTGCGAGGTTTGGTCCTTTGCCCTGATGCCATACACTGTTGTCTTGGCATCCGCCAGCGCGTCAAGCATTGCACAAGAGAGTTGCGCCTCGTAGCACCGGATAGCTTCCGTAGCCGCCACCAGCGCGGGGCGCCGCGAGGTGTCTGGGTTGAGGCGGCGTCCGAGATCTTCCAGGTAACGAACAGCGGCATCCATCCCGGCCACGTTTTCGTAGATATACGTGCCGATCTCGAGTTTCGCCGGCGCTGTGTCAGGCACAAATTCTTCGCGAAACGTGGGCAAAGCGTTCAGCGCTTCCAGTCGGCCCCAGAGAAACCCCATGTGGGGAGAAAAAATCTTGTAGCCTGAGCAAACCAAGTAGTCACAGCCGAACGCCTGCACGTCGATGGGACCATGCGGGCCATAGTGCACGGCATCGACAAACACCTCCGCGCCAGCGGCATGAGCGCGCAGGGAAACCTCTGTGATATCGAGAATGGATCCGATTGCGTTTGAGGCTAGCGTGCAGGCCACGATCCGGGTTCGCTTGGAGAGCAGCTTTCCCAGGTCTTCGGGATGAAGCCGGCCATCGTCTCGAAAATGCCACCAAAGTATCTTTGCGCCTTCCCGTTCCAGAGCCAGCCAGACGGCGATGTTGGCTTCGTGGTCTAGATCGGTCACGATGATTTCACGACGATCTTTCAACGATTGACCAATGGCCAGGCTGATGATCCGCATGAAGGACGTGGCGTTCATACCAAAAGAGATTTCTTCGGGATGCCTGGCATTTACGAGAAGAGCTACGCTGGAGCGGGCCTGCGCGATTGCCTCGTCTACTTCTTGCGACTGTCTGTATCGTCCGCCCCTTTGGACATTGCGGCGAAGCAGATGATTGGCTACGGCATCCAGCACGGTCTTGGGCGATTGCGCGCCGGCGGCATTATCAAAGAAGATGAAATCGTCTTGTAAAGCGGGAAAGGCGGCGCGAACCTGGTCGATGGGGAAATCGGGCATGGTCCAAATAGTATAACCATCAGCAGAAAGCTCCTCCCTCACGCGCGAAGTATATTTCTGAGAGGCTGGATGGCTTAAGATATTTGACATCTAAACTATTTAGACCTAGAATTTCTCCAGTCTGACCGCGGGAGGGGCCACATGAGAATCGTTTGCCTGGGCGGCGG
Organism: Candidatus Angelobacter sp.; assembly: GCA_035263765.1. Classification (GTDB taxonomy): domain Bacteria; phylum Acidobacteriota; class Terriglobia; order Terriglobales; family Acidobacteriaceae; genus Angelobacter. The sequence goes on from DATFQZ010000288.1 coordinate 3,540, forward strand.
TCCCGCAGGACTTTATCTCTCAATCCTGCTCAAGAAGGCGAATCCTTTGTGGGACCTCACGGTCATTGAGCGCAATCAGCCCAATGATACGTTCGGCTGGGGCATCGTCTTTTCCGATAAGACCATGGACGGGTTCAGGACCGTCGATGAAGAAACCCACACTGAGATCACGCGTTCGTTCCGCCACTGGGACGATATTGATGTCTTTTTCAAAGGCAACAAGATAACCTCCGGCGGCCACGGGTTTTGCGGGATCGCTCGCATTAAGCTGCTGCAGATCCTGCAGCAGCGTGCGTCCCGGCTAGGCGTGAAGCTGGTCTTCCAGACGGAAGTCGCCGATCCCGACGACTACGCCGCTCTCTACGATCTGGTGATCGCCTCCGATGGAGCATCTTCGATCACCCGCAAGAAGTACGACCATATTTTCCGGCCCAACATTCAGGTCCGCAGGAACCGCTACGTCTGGCTGGGCAGCCGCAGGAAACTAGACGCCTTCACCTTCGATTTCAAACAGACCGATTGGGGCTGGTTCAACCTGCATGCCTACCGGTTTGACCACGAGTGGTCCACGTTCATCGTGGAAACGCCGGAAAAGAACTGGCTTGCTGCCGGCATCGACAAGATGGAGCAGGAAGAATCGGTTGCGCTCTGCGAGAAACTCTTTGCGGAGCGGCTTGAGGGCAATCCTCTCATCTCCAACGCCAAGCACCTGCGCGGCTCCGCCATCTGGCTCAAGTTCAACCGTGTGCTTTGCGAAAAATGGTTTCACAAGAACATCGTGCTGATCGGGGATGCCGCGCATACGGCACACTTCAGCATCGGGTCCGGCACCAAGCTGGCCATGGAAGATGCCATTGCCCTGGCCCGGGTGCTCTCATCCCACAGCGGCGACTTGGAAGGCGCTCTCGAACGCTACCAGGAAGAGCGGGAACTCGAGGCCTTGAAGTTGCAGAGCGCGGCGCGCAATCGCATGGAGTGGTTTGAAGAGGTCGAGCGCTACGTCCATCAGGAGCCGGAGCAGTTCGCCTATGGCTTGCTCACCGGCAGCCAGCGCGTGGGCCATGCCAACTTGAAGGTGCGAGACTCCGGCTACGTGCAACGCGTGGAGAAATGGTTCGCCATGCGCAGCGGCGTAGACCATGCGCGGCCCCCCATGTTCACGCCTGTCTCCGTGCGCGGTGTGACGCTGAAAAACCGCGTGATCTGTTCTCCGATGGCGACCTACATGGCACAGGATGGCTTGCCCAATGATTTTCATTTGGTGCATCTATCGTCGCGCGCGATGGGCGGCGCCGCCATGGTGGTCACGGAGATGACCTGTGTTTCGCCTGACGCGCGCATCACTCCGGGCTGTCCCGGCATGTGGAACGACAAGCAGAAGGATGCCTGGCAGCGCGTGGTGGATTTTGTGCATACCCACACCGGCGCGAAGATCGGCTTTCAGCTTGGCCATGCCGGACGCAAGGGCTCCACGCGCATGGGATGGGACGCTATTGACCAGCCGCTCGACTCCGGCAACTGGCCGCTCATTTCAGCCTCACCGTTGGCGTATATCGAAAAGGTTTCGCAGATTCCGCAGGAAGCCACGCACGCGGACATGTGCCGCGTCAAAGCGGACTTTGTGGCTGCAACGCGGCGCGCGATTGCCGCAGGGTTTGACTGGCTGGAGCTGCACTGCGCTCACGGCTACTTGATGTCCAGCTTTATCTCGCCGCTCACCAATCTGCGCACCGATGAGTATGGTGGCTGCCTCGAGAACCGGTGCCGGTATCCGCTGGAAGTGTTTCGCGCGATGCGCGCCGTCTGGCCGGAGGACCGCCCCATGAGCGTACGCATCTCGGCGCACGACTGGGTGCCCGGCGGTCTCACTCCGGAAGATGCAGCCCAAGTCGCGCGCTTTTTCAAAGAGGCTGGAGCCGACGTGATCGACTGTTCCTCCGGGCAGGTGAGCAAGGCGGAGAAGCCGGTGTACGGGCGCATGTTCCAGGTACCGTTTGCGGACAGGATACGCAATGAAGTGGGGATTCCGACCATTGCCGTCGGCAACATTTTTGAAGGAGACCATGTGAATACCATCATCGCGGCCGGCCGGGCAGACATGTGCGCGATCGCACGGCCTCACCTGGCTGATCCCGCATGGACATTGCACGAGGCAGCCAAACAAGGATTTACCGAGATTCCATGGCCTAAGCAGTATCTGAGCGGGAAAGAGCAATTGGAGAGAAACCTGGCACGGGCCCAACTGATGTTGCAGGTTTAGTCAACATGGAGCAGAGTTCACAAGCCTTAGGCGGGAAGCATGCTGTGGTCACCGGCGGTGCGCGTGGTATTGGCGCGGCGGTGACGCGGAGGTTCGTCACTGAGGGCGCGAAAGTTACCATGCTAGGGCGCAGGGCCGCTCCTCCCGCGGAACTGGCCGGCGGTCCTCATGTTCAATATTTCCAGGCGGATGTCTGCGCGCCTGAAAGCCTTCCCCGGGCTTTTGATTCTGCGCGCTCCAGCTTCGGCCCGATTCACATTCTCGTGAACAACGCTGGCCAGGCAAGCTCGGCTCCGTTTGTGAAAACCGATCTCGCCCTCTGGCGCAGCATGATGCTGGTGAATCTCGATGGCACATTCCACTGCATCCATGCCGTCTTGCCGGCCATGCTGGATGCCGGATGGGGACGTATTGTGAATGTTGCCAGCACGGCAGGGCTCACGGGCTACAGCTACGTTTCAGCTTATTGCGCAGCCAAGCACGGCGTTGTGGGCCTTACCCGTTCGCTGGCGCTGGAAGTCGCCGCCAAAGGCATCACCGTGAATGCCGTGTGCCCTGGTTACACTGAGACGGAAATGCTGGAGCGGACCATCGCGGGCATTGCAGCCAAGACAGGCCGCAGCGCGGCGGAAGCGCGCGAACTTTTGAGCGCGAGAAATCCCCAGAAAAGAATGGTGCAGCCCGAAGAAGTTGCGAATGCCGTCGTGTGGTTGTGTCTTCCTGGAAGTGAAGCGATCACCGGCCAGTCCATTGCGATTGCCGGCGGCGAGGTGATGTGAGAGAACAAATGGCAAGTC
>DATFQZ010000289.1:0-11632 GCA_035263765.1 Candidatus Angelobacter sp.
CCAATGATTCAACGTTAATGCGCGAGTCTTGGTCATCGTGAAAAAAACCCGAAACCTTCAACGAGAGCGAAATGGCGCCTCCTCAAAACCTAAGGCGTCGACGCTCCCCTACGCCCTTGACACCGCCGTCGTTGTTATAGATGAAATGACACAGGGAGAGAGTTATCCGAAACAACTAGATACCGGTACGCATCACTACCCTGCTGGTCTTTCGCGGTGCACGAAGCAGAAAGGCGCGCTGGAAGCGCGCCTTTTGTTCGGACCAATTGTTTGTGAGGAAGACCCGGTAAGCAGTTTACGTGAGATCAGAACCTAAACGTCAGCCCCGCCTCCGGTTGGGATGCGTGAGTCCAGCTGTTCAACTGGAGCCGTGCGAATCCGAAATTCGGTACCTTATAGGCATACCCGCGATATCCAAGGCGCAGAGAAATGCCCGGCCTGCCGGCTTCGCGTGTCACCATATCGAAATCAGCGCCGCCGCCGTACACGAACGTGCCTTGTGCGTTCGTCCCTACCGGGGTTATGGTCCGTACGCCCTGCGCGTCGGACAAAGCTAAAAAGCTGTGTGTTGGCCTGAAAACGAAGGCTCCGCCTCCTCCGAGCACATACGGACGCAAATGTCTCCAAGTAGGCGTATGGGCCACAAAGTCGGCGGTCCACTGATTAACGTTGCTCTGTACCCGATTCTCGCCAAAACCAAGCGCAAAATATACTTGGCTGTTGCGGTTCCAGCCGTAGTTCGCCTCCACGGAGGCCCAGTGGTTAAAATTGTAGCGATATCCGGCCAGGATACCCCCGGTCTCCGTGGCTCTTTGCACCAGCAGAGGGCTGCTGGAGTTTGCGGTGAAGAGGCCGGTTGCCGAAACCGTGACCTCTTGGCGGACCTCCTGTGCCGCAGCCAACAGACTGCAGGCCAGGATGGCGCCCAAAAGAATGGCCGTTTTTTTGAACATGATTTACCTCCCCTAAGTGGTTGAGTCCTTTGCCCGGCCACGGCGGCCGCCTGCAGCAAGACCCGACACCGAAGCGACATAAAATGCACTCGCATCCGCGCGTAAAATTCAGGCGCAGATCCGCCGAGTTCCAGGATTATGTCGATTGGTGTTCGATGAAGTAGATGTCGCTGCTCTGGGATGTGTTGGCAGCCTTGATTGATTTAAGTCACTTCACCGGCGAATAGTACCCATTTTTCGAGTAGACGTGGACCGGCATCCCGTCAGGTGTAATTTTTACCTTAAGTTTGCGCCATTTCCCATCGCGAGCTGGATTGCTGGAGCGGAAGCCAAGCACGTACTGGTTGCGGAGTTCCAGGGAGATTCTGTTGGCTGCCTCCGGCAAATCCTGAATGTCTTTGATGGCAAAGGTGCGTCCGCCCGTAGCCTCGGTGACAGAATCGAGCAGCTGCTTGCCCCCGCGCTCTTCCGGAGTCTGGAAAACAGTGTCGAAAATTCCAATCCCATAGAGCTCCACATCAGCTTCTTGGACCAGGCGCTTGATTTCTGACGGAGTGTAGCGGCTGCGATTGTCGCCGCCGTCGGAAACGATGAGCAGCGCTCGTCGTTGATATCGAGAATTGCGAATCTTACTCACACCCATGTAGATGGCGTCGAGCAGTGAGGTGTGGCCGGCCGGCATAACGTGGAACAGGCGGTCTTGGATGTTGTCGACGGAAGTGGTGAAATCCACAAGCAGCTCGGGACGGTCTGAAAACGTGATGAGGAAGAAATCGTCCAGCGGATTGGCTGTCTTAAAGAACTCCACGATCGACCTGCTTGCGGTTTCTATCTTGTTGCGCATGCTGTTGCTGGTGTCCAGAATAACTCCCAGGCTGATCGGGGCGTCCTCAGCCGAGAAACTGTGGATCGACTGCCGCTGACCGTCTTCGTACAGCTCGAAATTCTGCTTCTCCAATCCGGTCACGGCGCGGTTCATGCGATCCGCCACCGTCACCGGCACCAAGACGAGATCTACATTCGAAATCAGCGGTTTGGAATGCTTGGACTGCGAACCCCGGCCGGCTGAGCTGTCCGGAGGCTGACTCTCCGGTTCTTTGTGCGGCGTCGCCCTGGGAACCACATGGACATCAGCGTCGTTACTCTGGGAGAACGCGGGCACGACCAGCGTGACGGAAGCCAGTGCAAAGACCACCAGCACGGCTCGCAGTCGTATACCAAAATTGAAATTCTGCTCGGAAAAAGGGCCCGGGTTCATAGAAATCTGCGCGCGGGAGACTCAACTTACCCGCGTTTATCAAGTGGCAGAGATCATATCACACAAGGCAATGGCCAGGCTCGGGCTGGAACTCCTAGTAGGCGGTGCAATTACGTCTGCGAGGCTCGTCTGGTCAACGCCGGCGGTCGTGCGCCGTGTCATTCTGGGCGGAGGTTCACCTGGTGCCTGGCCCACGATAGCGATTCCACATTGGTGGTCGCGATCAAGAACGACTGCCGGTAGAGCCAATCACCAGCTCTGATTTCAAGATAACTGATCGACCAGGAATTTGAATCAAGAACGAAGTTCTCGAGGCGGCCGATGACCTGGGACTTCTTGTGCAGCTCGTAGCCATACAGGTGGTTGGCGCTCCGCAGATGGCGATCTTCCTCACTGGGGACCGGGTATTCGCATCCCGTGGGGGCGGGAGGTATAAAGACCTCGCCGCGAATGTGTCCCCACGTTAGCGGCCAGCCGTAGTGCTCCTTAAATGCAATCTCCTGCTGGCGGGCAACAGGCTTGGCGGAATCCACGTCTGGGCTATGCCGTACCTCTTCCTTGGTGATGCGAACTGGCAGCAGCTTCCTTCGCCAGTCTGGCTGGTCAGCCACATTTGCGGCGATGACGACCTCTCTTCGCGTCAGCCAATCCTTCAGATCCACCACAAAGTAGCGGATCTTCCACGATCGATCATCGAATAAGATGTTGTGAATTCTTCCGATTCTGCCGTCAGTTGCGACTACGCGATCATCATGCAATTCGTGCAACGTGTGAAACATTTGGACCCTGCTTTCTGGAGCATAGCCAATTCAAGACGCAGTCGCTCGCCAAGGACTCTTCTCAGTTTCTTCCCGGCTCTCTGACAAGCCTCTGGCGCATTCCATGCTCTTTACGCATTGCGATGTCTAATTTAGTTATATCGCATCACGATGTATAATTCCAGAGTCCATATTTCTGGACAACCACTTCGCCCTGTCATCTGGACCGGAGCGCCGCGAGTCGGCTTTCCCACGACCCAAAGCGCCGGCGCGGAGTGGAGAGATCAACTGAGATCGCCGCGATCGCGCGTGATCGGGTTCTGTCGCGGCGCCGCTTTTGTGCGGACTGGGTGCCCGATGGCGGCGATGTCGCGCGATGGCGGCGATCCTGTTCCGGTGGCGCTCCGCTCGAAATGACAGACGAAGAAAGAGTCTTCCGGCGCAACCAGCGTACCGGTACGCATCACTGGCGGATGGCCGCCCTTCGCGAGCTGTGTGTGGCTTCTATCGTGAGTTGCTTAATTCTGCGCGTTCCATTTTGCAGAGTCGCCGTTTACCCGCGGTGCCGCTTCCGAGCTTTCCACGGGCTGTCCAGGACGACGGATGTCAATCTTGCCCTTGAAAAAGGCTCCGTCTTCGAGGTTGATGCGCTGGGAAGTCACGTCGCCGGTGAGCGACCCTTCGCTACGAACGTGTAGGAGGTCGCTGGCGTTCACGTTGCCAATAACCTTGCCCTGCACCACGATTTCGCGGGCCGTGACCGTGGCAGCAACCTGTCCGTTGCGGCCAATGGTTACGCGATTTCCGAGGAGGTTGATGGATCCTTCAATCTTGCCGTCAATATAGAGCGATTCCGAACCGGATACCTCGCCCTTGATAACCAAAGACTTGCCGATAGCGGCGCCTTGGCCCTCGGTATCAGAAGCGCCAGCCGGTGGCCGTGGGTGAATCAATGAAGGTTCCTTTTCGGTTGATAGGTTGGTCTGGTTCCACGCCATATTTCTGTCCTCCCGGTCTCCAGCCCTCCGTGTGATCCGCCACAAGAAGGCAAATATTTACCGAGTGCGAAGCCTAATATCATCCTCAGCGTCACGCTAGTGACGAAGGTAATTGTGCCGCTCTACCCCCATTCGCTCCGCTGCCCGTATGCGAGTCACGCATGTATGGCGTGAGTCTCCGTGTTCAGATCCACGTTCCGAAGGCTGGCGGGGGCCGGTGCCCACCCTTCGAGAGACTGTGTGGCTTCTTTGGTTTGCGCCGAGAGAATGGCGCATGCCCTGCCTTTGCGCAGCCAGGGTGGGATATTCATCCACCCACGTTCATTCACCCTGGGCGTACATGTCCTAACGTGCCCGAGACGGTCACCTGGGAGCAGCAGCATAATCACTTTCAGAGCACTCATTTTCTGAAGGGGTTCATGCGCAATGAAACTGATTCGAGTCAGCTTTGTGGCGTTAGTGGCGTTGGCGGTAGGAGCCAGTGTCCCGGCCTTTGCCCAGCACGATCACGATCATGATAGCGATTCCCGGCACGAAAGGGACAAGGACGACGACAAGGACAAGGGCGGCACCGACCGGCATGAAGACCGCGATCATCGCGACGATCGCGACCATCACGAAGATCGCGACCGGCATGAAGTGCAGGAACGGCACGAAGATCACGCCCGGCACGAAGTGGAGGAGCATCACGAAGATAGCGCCCGGCACGAAGGATGGGAACGCCGCGATTGGGCGCATGAACGTCACGAGCACCAGGAGTGGGCCAGACGTAACCACCGTCACTATATCCGTGAGGAGCATTACGTTGCGTATTTTGGCCCGGTGCACCGGTTCCGCATCGTGCGTCCGGTAATCGTGGCTGGCAGTCCGCGTTTCCACTATGGTGGTTACTGGTTCGTGATTGGCAGGCCGCTTCCCCCAGGTTGGCACTACTCCGATGAGGTTTACGTTGACTACATGGACGATGGATATTACATGTGTAGCCCAGTGCACCCTGGGATTCGTATCTCGATCAACATTCTGTGACGGCTGTTTCGAATCTTCTTTGCGGTGTTGAAGCCGGGACTGATTCCCCTGGCGAACCTGGCACCACCTCATCCTGTCATCTCGACCGGAGCGCCACGAAGCAGTTGTTCCATAGCGCAGTGCCCGGCGCGTAGTGGAGAGATCCCGACGGGTTCTCCTTTACCACGCCGCATCAGGGAGTTCTCACGTGGGAGTTGGCATCGCTCTTCTACCAGTGAATGGTTTTAACCTGCTCCGCAGGCGCGTGACTCGAAATGACAAACGGAGAGAGTCTTCCAAAGCAGCGAGCGTACCAGTGCGCATCACCGCCCAATTGAAATAACCTTCCGACTGCTGGTAACCTATCTCGCCCCCGCGTTCAGATCCACGTCTCGCAGACTGGTGGGGCCAGCCGGCAGAGTGACGCTGCGCGTGAATTCCTTACCTTGGTGTTCCACCACCAGCGTGTAGGTTCCAGCCGGAAGGTTGCGAAAGATGTAGGCGCCGGTCTCGCCTGTCCGCGCTTCGAGCGACAATTCCTTCAGCCGCATCACGGCGCCTGCAAGCGGAACTGTCTTCATCGCTTGCTGGTCAAAGACCAGCACTTTACCAGAGACCGACCGCAAGGCCTTGACCGCAAACGCAACGCTGGCCGGCCGGGTGGGGAGTACACTGACCGTCTGCGGCGCAAGGTCGGCCAGCGAATAACCCGTGGGATAGGACGCGGCCACCGTGGAGACGGTGTAGTTTCCAGGACTCAGCCCGGCGAAGGAGAACTTGCCGTTGTCGCCAGTCTGTGTCTGGCGCACGCGTTCGTTCTCCTTGAGCTCCACGGTAACGCCGCTCACACCTGCGCCGGCATCGTTCTTGAGATATCCGAAGATCTGGCCTTTGGCGAAGTTGATGCCGAAGTCGACCCAGGTGTTGATGTCGGTGGTGGCGGGTGAATCGGTGGTGTAGAAGAACGGTTCGTCACTCTGATAGCGGGCCTCTACGCGGTGGACGCCGTAGGTGACATGATGGAAAGCATAATAACCGTCGGCGTTGGTATGGGTGACGCGGTCATCGTCGAGCCGTACCTCGACGCCGGCCAACCTTGGCTGACTCGAGTAGTACGAGGCAGAATCGTCGTCGCGGAAAACGTAGCCTTCGATCATGCCGTGGCGTCCGGGAAAGAGCATCCCAGGGACGGTGAAAAAGCGATGCTGCAATGTGACGCTGACCAGCGGCTTTGTGGTGGCAACGCCATTCGAATCGTTGCGTACCATGGCCGCCGAAGCCACAATCTTGTTGTTGACGCCGACGTTCTGGGCATAGCTGAGCGTGATGGTGCTCAGCGTGAGCTTTCCCTGAATCAACTCGGTATCGCTCTTGAACCAGGTCAGGTCGGCGGTGCGCCGAGTGCGTCCGCGCGACATCCAACTCAGCGACGCTTCCAGATCGTTCCGCGACGGAGCCAGGTTCACGACCAGCGGAGTGGTAAAGCCCAAAGACGAGAGCAGTGCCGCGCTGTTGAGCAGGCCGGCGAGTTGGTCGGGCGTGGTGGCGACGATCCCGGCCCGCTCCAGCGCGTCCTGCAATCCCGGAATCTGCGAGAAGACCGTGGTCACCGTCGGCACCTGCACGTCATGCCGGAAGAAAACTCCTCCGTGAAACTGGCCGGCTGAGCCGCGCAGGTTCACGGCGTAATCGTTGCCGCCGGCGCCGCCGGTCGCAAACGTGCGCTGGTACTCAACGCCGGCGCCAAAGTGGCGCGCGGAATAGTCGGCTCCCACAGGCAGGTTCGTGGTGGTGATGCTGGGACCCACGGGAACGGTGGAAGAAAAACTCGAGTAGCTGATGCCACTATTGAGCGACAGACTGCGGTTCAGCTTGAACTGAACCTGGTCGCCCATGGTGAGCGTCTTCTGCTGCAGAGCGGGAAGATCGTACTCAGACTGGCTCAGATCGAACGCGTCGTAGAGGCGGGGCTTCAGCTTGCGCGTGGCATCGATGGCGGTGAACGTCCCGTGCTGGGGGTTCACGGCCAGCGACGCGAACTTGGGCGACTCCGTGTGAAAGCTCCCCAGAAGGTGATCGCGCTCCGTATCGTAACTGCCGCGCACGGCGAACCCCACGCCCCGGCTCACGCCCACTTCCGTCAAAAAATGGATGCGGTCCCCGCGGTTGATCCGGTAGACCAACGAGCCCATGGCGCCGTTGCTCGAGACCAGTTGCGCGCCGGCCGGATTGCAGAAGTAATAAAGGTTGGCTTCGAGCGAGGAGTTGTCGTCACGGACAAACATGCGCGAGACGCCGGCGACATACTCACGGTCGGTAGACAGAAAGAGTCCCTGGAACGTTGCGATGGAGGTGAAGCCGCCGTGAAAAAGCCACGGCCCCTGGCGCATGTGAAAGCCGCGAACCAGGTCGTTATCCAGCGTGAACGGCGAGTTGACTACGTTCTGGTCCACAAACGTCAGATCGCGGTTGGTCCGGGCGATCTCGTACGACAAGAACGGAAAGCCGACCATGGATTGCGACTGCGACGATCCGGTGGACAACAGGTTGGCGTTCACCATTCGCAGCCGCTCGAAAGAGTCGCTGCCCTGGGCGCGCTTCATGTCGAGCGAGTTGGTGATCTGGCCGGGATCGGAGTTGTAGCGAACTTCGTAACTGCCGGTTTCACCCGTTGCGCCTTCCTTCCCCGGCGGCTCGAAGCCCGGCGGCAGGACGGTCGGAGGCTGAGGAACGACGACGGCCATGCTCTGGACGCCGGCCGGCGTCACGACAACGATGTTGGTGCTACCCGGTGCCTTACCCGTGATCTCAACTACCCCGGCGGATGCGGAAGCTTCGGCAATGCTGGAGTCGAGGGAATACGCGGCGCTGGCGCCGCTGACGTTGATCTGTATCTGTTTCTGGTAGCCGACGGACACCGGCGTCTGCGCGCGGACGGCGACGGCCAGCAAGAGGAAGCAGGCCGGCATCCACCAGCACCAGCACTGCCTGCTCGCGATCATGGGACCTTGAAGCTCGAGTCGCTGGTCAGGGTCTTGCCTTCGAATTGGAAGGAACACAGCGCCCGGTAGTCGCCGGGACGCAGCTGGTCAGGATACTCGGCAGTGAACTCCAGGCGCTCGCCGGGCAAAAGACGCTGCGGAGAAAACGTGGCCTTGCCCACCAAAGAACCGCTGCCGCTCAGCACCGCGGCGGTGCCCTCCGGCAACGCCGGCTCGGTGCCGGTATTCGCGATCCACTGGGCGATGGTCATGTTGGCGGTGTCGCTGGCCGGAGTCACACGCACGGATTCCGGTGCCAGCTTCACGTTGTCAGAAAGATTGAAAGTCACCAACGTGGCCAGCGACGCGGTCATGCCCACGCCGGTGGTGGACGTGGGCAGCTTGTCCGTTCCTCGAAATACCAGGGCCACGGCGCGAATGTTGGTTTCAGCAGGAATCGTCAGCCGGACGTCGGCCGAACCCGAGGAATATGCCTTAATAAGGATGGCGCCCTTCGTGATCGCCGGCGCCGCCATGCCTTTGACCTCAACCGTCTTGGGCGTGAAGACTGCGGTAGCGGCGATGCTGTTGGGCGTCTCGCCCGCGGGAACAAAGATTCGTTTCCCGTCTTTCACAATCACGTCTTCCGCCACCAATTCGAATGCAAGGTCGAGGCCGGTATTGTTGCTCAGCGTGAGCGTCTGCGTGAGCTGCTGGCTGAAATTGCCTTTGGCCATGATCACGGCCGGGCTCAAGGAAATGGAAGGCGGTATGTTCGATTTCGCGTTTGCATTCACTTGCGGCCCTTGCGGGCCCGTGCTGCCCGGACCGATGATGGTGGGAACGCCTTGAGCCGAAGATGGAGTGCAGACAGCGATGGTCACGGCCACTGCGATTACGGCGATCCTGCAACGGATTACGGTTCGTGCAAACAAGGTCGACATGCGTAGCGTTTTCCTCTGGCGTTTCTTCCCTTTCAGTTGGGAACGACTTGAAAGATGATGGCATTCTGCAATTGCGAGTTTTTTTCCGTCAATGAGGTGGGTACCTCAATTTCCAGACGGTGCGGGAGGGTCTCGCCGATTCGTGCCCTGCCCTGGATCACTTGCGGCGTCGTCTCCAGCTTCATGCCGTCCAGGCGAAGCGTGAAGTACGGCTCGGGAAGAGCCATGGATGCCAGAACCGTGGCGCTCGAAACCCGCTGTGCTGTGTCCTGGATATTCATGCCAAACCGGGTAGCGACAACGAAGCGGCCCTCAAGATGGCGCATCTGGACATTCGGCGTGCGAGCGCCGGACGAATAAGACACAGTCCCCAGATTCAGAGCTCCCCGGCCGGGAGCCGCGCCGCTCAGCGTGGCGCCGTCCGGCGAGGTGACGAAGGCCACGGCAATGGAGCCCTGGCCTTGCGATTGCATATTGATAGCCGTGCCGGAGGTGCGTTTGGCTGCACTTCTGCGCTGCGCCCACCCGTCGGTTACGAGGGAGGAACCAAGGAGCAACGCGAGCAGAAGATACCGCCGACTGATTTTGCACCTCCGCGCCCGGCTCTAGATCATCGGGACCCTATTTATCGCCCTACTGCCCGATCGATGTACAGGCACCACTAGTTCGCAGTAGCCGTGTAGTTAATAGTGTTGCTGATCAGGGTTCCGCTCGCTGTCGTAAACGGAACGGTGATGGCGACCGGGAAATTGCTGTTGGCAGCGTACGTTCCCGTCGCGGTAAGCGTGGACTGCGCTGCGCTGGTCACGGCGATTCCGCCCACAGTCCAACTGTTGACGGCGTCAGCAGCGCCCAGTTGCGCCTTCAACGTATAGTTGGCGCTGGCCGAGTTGGTCTTGCTAACTTGGACGTCAACCGCGGAGCTCACGGTGAAGCTGTTGGCGGCTACCGTACGGACTACTCCGGCGGAGACCGCGCCAAAGGCCGACACGTTGCCGAAGGCGAGCGTCGCGGCGTTGGTTCCGGCGCCGCTGCTCAGGGCCACGCCCGCGGCGTCAGAATTAAAAACCAGGCCGATGGATCCCTGCACTGTGGCGGTCACGGTAAGGACTCCATTGGCTGTTTGGGCCGAAGCGAACGACGGCACTAACATCACGATCGCCGCCGCGACTGCAAGAATGAGCACTTTCTTCATGGTTTGGTTCCTCTCCTCGTAAAAAAATTGCTTGCTGTATTTCGTCTTCCAAAAATCAATTGGCCGTAGCCGTAAAGTTGATCGTCGCCGCGATCGGGCTTCCTACGGCCGGACCTCCAGCTCCGGGAGCGGCCGTCAAGACCACCAGCCCCAGATTGTGGGCCACATCGGTGTTGTACGTGCCGTTGGCCTGGATGGTCTGGGCTGCGGTGGTCAGGGTGACCGCGTCAACTTTGTAAGTGAATCCAGTCGGGGCAGCCGCGGCCAGGTTCGCGGTCAGCGTATAAGTGACACTGGCCAACCCGCCTTGGATCACGTTAACGTCAAAGATCGTCTGCACGGTGAAGTTTGCGACAGTAACGCTGGGCCGGGTCACGCCGCCAGAAAGCGGTCCAAAGGCGGAAATGTTTCCGAAGTTGACGCTGGCCGCGGAAGTTCCGCTGTTGCCCAGGGCCACGCCCGCCGGGTCAGAGTCAAACACCAGTGTGATGCCGTTCTTGTTGATCAGCGTGCCGTTGATGACGCCGGTGGCGGTCTGCCCGAAGAGCGCCGCGCTCGAGAGCATCAGGGCTGCTATCACCAAGGTTCGCGTTGCGTTTTGTCTCTTCATTGCCGCATCACCTAATTACTGTGTCTCTCCGCTCAGTTGGCTGTCGCCGTGAAAGTAATGGTCTCCATCAGGGTTTGTGCCGGCACGGTGTTCTTCACCTGGACCTGCAAGGTCTTGGTGACGGGTGTGCCGTAGTTGTCCGCCGCATCCAACGGCATTGGACCGGTACTGGTCAGCGCGACATTATTGACCAGCCAGGTAACGTTGGCCGGTGGCGCCGTGGAAAGTTGCGCGGCGAGCGCGTAGCTGGCACTGCTGGTGTTGGCCTTGCTCACCACGACATCGAAAGCGCTGCTCACCTGGTACATGGCGGCGCCAATGTGACTGTAGCTACCGCAGCCGGTATAGTTGCTGCCCGGAAACGCCGCTGACCCCAGGTCCAGGCCCACATTATTGGTGCCGGAATTCGTCAACCCGCAAAAGCCTGCTGCCGGGGACGCTGGATTCGTCTGGAAAATCAAACTGATAGAAGACTGCACACTGAGGGTGACAGTTAATTGTCCGCCACTGGTCTGGGCGTGCGCGGACAAAGCGCAGGCGCCTGCCAGGACGAATACTGCTGCAAGCAGCCGCAGGGGACCAAAGATGAACTTCGCTTTCATTATTTCTAAGCCTGGGGCAGGGGCTGGCTTCTCCTTCTTTCACGCAGAAACCGCTCCGCTCAAACCACGTGAGGCCCGCGTGAAAGTCACATCTTGCTTGTGACCAAAGTCTAAGAGACTCTTGTCAGGCAGACAACGGTACTTAGGTAATTAGCTGATTCTAAGAGGGATGGGCGATACCCGGGTGTCAGGGGTGCCCCTTTGGACTTGGCGGGGAATCGGAGATCTACCTCTTTATATAAGGACAGGTTGCTTTTGAAGCCCCGGAAATGTGGTTGAAGAGCATCGCCCCATAGCACAAAACGAGATTTTAGTTTTCCTGCTGTTT
>DATFQZ010000290.1:0-2686 GCA_035263765.1 Candidatus Angelobacter sp.
GTGTCACTGCCGACGTCCTTGAGCACAACGATGGGCATGTTGGTCATCGGGTCCATCATCAGTCCGCGAATTTTCATCTCTACTTCCATCATGCCCTCCGATTTCCTGTCCTCGCTCCTAACCGCTAAAGTTACTCCACCATCTCTCCCACCAGGCTGTTCGGAAAACTCCTGGTGACCAGCACATTAACATAACTGCCCGTTGCGGGGGCTGGTTCCGGCGCACTAAAGTTCAGGGTTACATTTTGCGAAGTGCGGCCAATCATCTGTCCCCGGGCGGCGTTCTTCCCTTCCACCATGACTTCCAGCACACGGCCGGTCTTCTTCTCGTAATTCGCGCGCTGGATCTCCCGTTGGCGGTCTTGCAGAATCTGCAGCCGGCGTGATTTTTCGTTGTCGGCAATACTGTCCGCCATGTGGATGGCGGGAGTGTTCGGCCTGGGCGAGTACTTGAAGCTGAACACCCCATCAAACTGGCATTCGTGAAGCAGCGTGATGGTCTCCTCAAACTCCGTTTCCGTCTCGCCGGGAAAGCCCACGATCACGTCTGTGGTCAAGGCGATCTCGCGCTTCGCGCCGCGAATCCAACCGATCTTCTGGAGGTACATTTCTCGCGTATATTCGCGGCTCATGGCCCGGAGCACGCGCGAGGAGCCGCTTTGCACCGGCAGATGAATGTGATCGCAGAGCGTGGGCACAGCGTCGATGGCCTGAACGATGTCGCGGCCGAAATGCCTGGGGTGCGATGTGGTAAACCGCACCCGGCGCACGCCCGGTACTTCGCCGACGGCGGCCAGCAGCTCGGCGAAGGTCTTCTTGCCCAGCGGGTCGGCATATGCATTCACGTTCTGCCCGAGCAGCTGGATATCGGTGTAGCCAAGGTCGGCCATCTGCCGCGCCTCGGCCAGGACGGACTCTGACGTCCGGCTGCGCTCCTTGCCGCGTGTGTAGGGAACCACGCAATACGCGCAGAACTTATCGCAACCCTCGATGATGGTGATGTAGCCGCGATGTGGATTGCTCCGCGCCGTGAATTCGGTCTCAAACGTCAGATCGGTCTGCCGGTCGTCGAGGCCGGTGACGCGCTTGGCGCCGGCTTCGATCTGCACCAGCATCTGCCCCAGGTTACGATAGGACGCCGAGCCCGCGACCAGCGAAACGTGCGGCGCCTTCTCGAAAATCTTTTCGCCCTCCTGCTGGGCCACGCAACCCAGGACGGCAAATTTCTTGCCCAGCGCCTGCAGCTTTTTGTAATCGTTGAGGCGGTGAAAAACTTTTTGTTCCGCTTTGTCGCGGATGGAACACGTGTTGTAGAAAACCAGATCGGCTTCCTCCACGGTCTCCACCTGGCGGTATCCCTGGCGCATGAGCGTGCCGATGACTTTTTCCGAGTCATGCACGTTCATCTGGCAGCCGAAGGTCTCGATATAGAAAGTCTTCGGCGTCGCCGGGCTTTGTGAAATTTCGGCCATTTGTGCCAGTATAGCGCAGTAAATCCGGGCTTTTCCCGCTATCTTTCCTGCGAGTCACTGGGGCACGACGGGCGGTTGCCGGGCAATCAAGGAATATGGGCATGGAGCACGACGAGAAGGCGCATTGGGACGCACGCTATCGCGAGAAACCCGGCTCGTGGACTGAGCCCGACGAGTTTCTCACCCAGGCCTACGCCGAGTTCCTGGAGGCTTCTTCACCCGGATTGGCTTTAGATCTTGCCGGCGGCGCGGGAAGGAACGCACTCTTTCTTTTACGCCGGGGATGGCGAGTCAAGTTGCTCGACATCTCTGCAGTCGGCCTGCAACTCGCGCGCGAGAAGGCCGAAGCCGAGGGATTGTCTGCGAACCTGACAACGGAACATGTGGACTTGAACGCCATTCTTGATCTGGGATCCGGCGAGTACGATCTGGTCATTGTGTTCAACTTCTTGCGCCGCGAGCTCTTCCCTGCTTTGGCGGCTGCGCTCAAGCCCGGCGGATTGCTGGTTTATAAGACGTACACCACAGCGCGCCGGGACTTCGGCAATGGTCCCAGCGACAGGCGTTATCTTCTGGAGCCGAATGAGCTGCGGGAAGCATTCTCGTCGCTGAACATCCTGCATTATCGGGAGATCATTCCGGGCAAGAGCAATGCGGGGTTAGTGGCGAGGAAACCATAATAAGCCGAACTGCTCCAACGAGCGTGTGGTGCGTAACCAAAAAGGACCCCGACGTGAGACACCAGCGCCAATTCACTCTGATCTCCCAAGCGTTGGAGTAGACACCCCGTCATAATGCAAGCGCCGGTAGGCGCGACCAGAGGGTAGCCACCCTGGAGGTGAAGCGGCGAGAGCCGCGAAACCGCAAGGGTGGGTTTGGAGCAACATGATCGCAAGCCCCAGAGGGGCGACACAGAATCTCAATCGGGTCGTAGCCCCTAAACGCCACGTGCTCGCGTAATCTTCTCTCATTCAACTCGATCTCCGCGAAGATTTGGGGAAGAGCTTTCGATTGTGCCGCCCCGCCGGGGCTCGAATCTCTTGAACAGCCCACCCACCCTTACGTCTTCGCTGCCGCTCGCCTCCAGGGTTGATTGGATAAAAACGAAAGCCCCGTCCTCAGCAGTTATTCTTGGTTTGAAGACAAAGAAAGCTGGGGAGGAAGGAGCCTTCGATGATCATTATAGGTTGTGATTTTCATCCCAGCTGGCAAGTA
>DATFQZ010000291.1:0-3774 GCA_035263765.1 Candidatus Angelobacter sp.
TACTTGCCAGCTGGGATGAAAATCACAACCTATAATGATCATCGAAGGCTCCTTCCTCCCCAGCTTTCTTTGTCTTCAAACCAAGAATAACTGCTGAGGACGGGGCTTTCGTTTTTATCCAATCAACCCTGGAGGCGAGCGAATGCGAAGCCGGAAGGGTGGGTGGGCTGAAGAAATTGGCTGAGCCCCAGCGGGGCGACACGTTAAGGTGCAATAACGCGGTATGGGGGTCGCAATCGAAACACGTGCCGCCCCTCTGGGGCTCGACTGGCTTTTGCACGTTACCCACGGCTTGCGGCGTGGGCTACCTTCCCGACGCGCCTCTGGCGCTCGTCAATTGTTGCTCCCATTCTTCAAGAAAACGAATAACCAGCTTTCCGGAGGCGCCCAATTCCAGCCTCGCGGATGGGTGTTGTAACGCACCTTGCCCAACCCCAATTGGGCATTTCCGAACATCATCTGATAACCCAGAACTGTGTCGGGTGATGCATAGACTCGCATAGTGGCTGCGAATGGTTCCCACCATTGTTGCGTAGTACCCCGATCGCCCCATATCACTAGGCCCTGTATATTCAGCTCTCCGGGCAAGGGAACCGTGACTGAGGTTGGAAGTATTGCATCGACCCAATAATAGCGGTTCCACCTTTCCTCGCTATCGAGCAGGCGTCCCAGGAGTCGGGCAATCCCAGAACACACCGAGCGGAGCTGTATTTCTTCCGCTTCGTCTCCGCGTCCATGAACAAGGAGGTATGACCGGACTTCGTCCGCCAGCTTCACTCCTAGATCGTCTTTTTGCTGATTGCTCGTGAGGGAGTCTCCACCTTGAGGGACAGACCCGGGCCTATCCCTTGCAAATTCCCCGTACCACGTCCAACGTCTTCAAACAATCTTCGCGGCTCACGTCATGATGGGTTACAAAGCGCATTTGTTCGTTGTCGATACCCGCCGCGAGGACGTTTTTCTCAGCGAGCCGGCGGCTGAATTCCGTGGTGTTCATGCCCGTGCCGCTGATGTCGAACACCAGAATGTTGGTCGGCGTCTTTCCGATCTTGATTCCTTTGACCTGGGCCAGGCCTTCGGCCAGAACTCGTGCGTTCTCGTGGTCTTCCTTCAAGCGCGCCGGCATCTTCTCCAGCGCAACCAGCCCGGCCGCGGCCAGCACGCCCGCCTGCCGCATGCCGCCGCCCAGCGCCTTGCGATAGACGCGCGCCTTCTCGATGAATGCTTTGTTTCCCACCAGCATTGAGCCCACTGGGGCGCACAGCCCTTTGGAGAGACAAAACATGACGGAATCAAACTTGCGCGTGATCTCGGCAACGGGCTTGCCCAGCGCGGCTGCGGCGTTGAAGATGCGCGCGCCGTCCAGGTGCACGGGCAAGCCGAGCTCGTGGGCGCGATCACAGATTTCATCAGCCTGCCCTTGCGGGAAGATGGTTCCGCCGGCCAGGCTCAGCGTGTTCTCCAGCCAGATCAAACCGGTTTGCGAGCGATAGTAAGCCGGGGGGGCGATCTTCTTCTTGATCTGCGCCCAGGTCAGCGAGCCGTCTTCGCCGTAGATCGGCCGCGGCTGGCAGCCGGAGAACGCCGCGACCGTGGCCGATTCCAGATTGATGAAGTGCGCGCGCTCTTCGCAGATGATCTCCTGTCCGTGGTGCGTGTGGACTTTGACTGCGATCTGGTTGCCCATGGTTCCGGTCGGTACAAAAATGGCGGCTTCGCGACCGAATGTCCGCGCGGCGAGCTCCTGCAGCCGGTTGACCGACGGGTCTTCGCCGTAGACGTCGTCGCCGACCTCGGCTTCAGCCATGGCGCGGCGCATCTCCGGAGTCGGTTGGGTGACCGTGTCACTGCGCAGATCGATGGCGCGTTGGGTCTTGCGAGCTTCCTTCGCAGCGGTTTCGGGTTGGGAAAGTTTGGTGTGCACGTCGATTTTCTTTAGGTTCAGCCTTGAGCCAACCCCGGCTACGCACCAGCGCCGGAGGCGTGGAACAATGTTAGCCCAGGCCGTAAGGCCTGGGTAGCATCAGAAACATGATGAGCCCCGGAGGCGCGACACAGCTCGGAGATTTGTGTTTTCTGTGCCGCCCCTACGGGGCTCGTGTCGTCTTCTCGCCCACCCAGGGCTTGCGCCCTGGGCTACCATTATTTCGCCCCTTTGGGGCTCAGATCATAATGACCTCAGCCGTTTGTTCGCATTCAACGGCTTCAACAAGGACTGGGCCTGATTCATCTCACAGCCGTTGACGTTAGAACAAACTTTTCAAACACCTCATTCGATAGCAAGCGCCCTCGCGGTGTCAATCGCAACGCGCATTCGCTGCGCTCCAGCAGGCCGTCCTCAACCAGCTCTTCGATAACTGAAGCAAACTTTTCGACCTCGGCGCCGAACTGGCGCCGCAGCTCCTCCTGCGCGACCCCACGGTTCAGCCGCAGGCCGAGGAAGAAACTCTCTTCCAGCGCCTGCGCCTTGCTGACCTGAGAAGCCTGAAGTTCCGACGAACGAAAGAACGCGTCGAAAGAATCCGTCGTCGCCAACCGCACGCTTTCCGTTCCGGCCTTTAGAAGTTGGGCTGACGCCGGAAGCATGGAATGCGCATCCACGCCGAAACCGAGGTACGGCTGGCGCGTCCAGTACTTGAGGTTGTGGAGCGATTCGAACCCCGGCCGCGCGAAGTTGGAAATCTCGTACTGCCCGATGCCGGCAGCGTTCAAGCGCTCGCACGCGGTTTCGTAAAACTCGGCGGTCAGGTCATCGTCAGGGACAAAGTGCGCGTGGTACTTCGTGCCGCCCGCGATCAGCTCGCGTCCCAGACGTGAGTCTTCGTCCACTTCCAGCATGTATACGCTCATGTGGGGAACGCCGCTTTCAATTGCCTGGCTAAGCGAGCCGCTCCAGCTCTCGCGCGTCTGGTGGGGTAGGCCGGCAATCAAATCCACATTGAGGTTGCTGATGCCCGCGGCGCGCAAGCGCGCGATATCGGCCAGCGTCTTCTCCCGGGTGTGCAACCGGGCCACCGACGCGGCTTCCTGGTCCACGAACGACTGGACACCCAGGCTCACGCGGCTCACGTCGCATTCCGCCAACGCGGCAATGACTGGCTCTGTCAGCGTGCCGGGCGCGCACTCCACGGTAATTTCTGCGTTCCGCCCAATCTCGAACTCCCGCCGCAGCGCGGCGAAGAGCCTCTTCAATTCTTCGGCAGGAAGCAGGCTGGGCGTTCCGCCACCGAGATAAACGGAATCGGCGAGATCGGGGACCTCTGCGCCGTGTTCGGCCGCAACTGCGCGGGCCGCGCCGATGTCGGCGATCAGCCGGCTAACATATTGGCCCATCTGCGTCGCGGAAAATACGCCGGAAGCGAAGTTACAGTAGGTGCACTTCGTGCGGCAGAAAGGGACGGAAATATAGATGCCCAGCGACATAAAGCTTGTAACAGACCGGATCAGTGGAACCCGGACCCGGCCCAGATCAGCAGCGCGATGACCGCGGGCGCCAACGTCAGGACCGTTGAGAACACGAGTCCTGCCAAAAAGACTCTAGGCCGCATGTTTCAGCCCATTGCGTGTTACCCCAGGTCCAGATCAGCTCAGTGATCCATCCCAGGGAATAACAGACATTGGCAGCAATCGCATAAAGGATGACGCCTGCGATCAATCCCAGGGGTTCTTCGAGATCTTGTCCCGGAGGCAGCAAGCGCCCACCGACAAACTCAGCCACGACGATGGATAAGACACCGGCAAAAAGGAGAACCAGATTAAATGGGATCCGCCGAA
>DATFQZ010000292.1:0-3037 GCA_035263765.1 Candidatus Angelobacter sp.
GGGCTCTTCCTGCTGGATCAGTGGTACTTGCCGTACGCCAACAAGACGGCGGAAACGTTGCGCAACTCCATCAAGGCAAAACCGGCACAGACGTATCGCCGGCCGTTCCGATGGATTTTTGGCCAGAGCGGCAAGGGCAACGACAACGGCGATTGGAAGGTTTATTACTACAAGTTTTACGATCCCGACCGTGACCAGTTCGGCAGCCTTTCCTCTTTTGAGTTAGACCCGCAGACGTTTCAGATCACGCGCCGCGTGTATGCCGCCCGGGCGGAGTGGCGCGAAAACCTGAAGAAATGGGTGTTCGAAAACGGATGGCAACGGTCCTTCAATGGCGACTCCGTCACCGACTACCGGCAGTTCGAAGTCGATACCTTTGCCCACATGAACGAGACACCCAGCTACTTCAAGAAGGAAGTACGCCAGTCGCAGGAGATGAACTACGACGAATTGCGTAGCTACATCCGCGACCTGCAGCAAAGCGGCTTTGACGTTGTCCGCCTGCGGGTGCAATTACAGAAGAAGATCGCGTACCCGCTGATTACGCTGGTGATGGCGGTACTGGCAATCCCCTTTTCCCTCACCGCAGGCCGCCGAGGCGCGCTCAGTGGCGTGACGGTGGCCCTGCTGATTGCCGCCGGGTATTTTGTGACCGCGGGATTGTTCGAGGCTATGGGGAATGTAAGCCAGCTGCCTCCCCCGGTTGCCGCCTGGATGCCGGATGTGATCTTTGGCCTGGCCGGCGGATACATGATCTTCAAAACGCCCTCCTGAGCATGCGGACCCCGCTGGCAACGAAAATTGTGAAGAAAGTTCACTGCTACAATCATCTAGGAAGCCATGCTCAAGAACCTGCAGCCGTTGTTGCCCTACCTGAAGAAATACAGGGTCACCCTCTTCTGGGGCGCGTTGACAGTGTTCTTCAACAACGGAATCTGGGTGTTGTTTCCGCAGGTGATCCAGCGCGCGGTGGACGATCTGAACCGCGGCGCCACGCGCCATAAGTTCCTGGTCTACGCCCTTATGTTGCTGGGCGTGGCCGGTACCAAGGGCATCTTCCAGTTTTTGACGCGATGGCTGATGATCGGCGTCTCCCGCGAGATTGAGTTTGACCTGCGCAACGATTTGTTCGCCCATCTGGAAACACTTCCCTACAGTTTTTATCAAAAGACTCGGACCGGCGACATCATGGCCCGCGCCACCAACGACCTGAACGCGGTCCGCATGCTGCTGGGCCCGGCCATCATGTACACGGCCAACACCCTGGTCTTCACCGCCTTCGCTCTGGTCTTCATGATGAAGATCAGCCCACGGCTCACTCTGTTTGCCTTCGCCCCCCTGCCTCTGGCCAGCATTACCATCCAGTACTTTGGCAAGAAGATCCACGAACGCTTCGAAAAGATCCAGGCGCAGTTCTCCGACATTTCAGCGCGGGCGCAAGAGAACTTCTCCGGGGCGCGGCTGATTCGCGCCTACGCGCAAGAAGAGGCGGAGATCGCGCTGTTTGAAAAAGCGAACCAGGAATACGTTGACCGCAGCCTGCCTCTGGCGCGGCTGATGGGAATGTTGTGGCCGGCACTCGAAGTCATGTTGGGCTTCGCCATCGTGATCGTGCTGTGGGTGGGTGGGCGCGAGGTCTTGCTGGGTCGTATCACGCTGGGCAAATTCGTCGCCTTCAATACGTACATTCTGATGCTCACCTGGCCGATCATCGCCCTGGGCTGGGTCGTCAACATCTTCCAGCGCGGCACGGCATCCATGGGAAGAATCCACGAGCTGCTGGTGGCCAAGCCGGAGATTGCCGACGACGCCGTGGCTGCCGACCTTGCGACCGTGCAATCTGTCGACGGCAGCATCGAGTTTCGGGATTTCAGCTTTGCCTACAACGGTATTCCAGTCCTCAAGGACGTGAACCTGACGATTCCTGCGGGCAGCAGTTTGGCGATCGTCGGACCGACGGGTTCGGGCAAGACGACGCTGGTCAGTCTGATTCCACGCATCTTTAATACGAATACGGCGCGCGACACCAGCGGCGTGGACCGAGCGCGTGACAACGGCTACGCGGCAGCAGGTCCGGCCAAGCCGGCGCATTTCTCCGGTTCAGGTTCGTTGCTTCTCGATGGCCGGCCAGTGCACGAATATCCTCTTGCCGTGCTGAGGCGCAACATTGGGTTCGTGCCCCAAGAAACTTTTCTCTTCAGCGCGAGCCTGCGCGACAACATTGCCTTCGGCGTGCCCGATGCCACCGACGAACAAGTACGCGCCGCCGCACAAGCCGCCAATATCGCCACGGATATTGAAGGCTTTGCCGATCAATACGAGACTCTGGTCGGAGAGCGTGGCATTACTCTCTCCGGTGGGCAGAAGCAGCGGACGGCTATCGCCCGGGCCATCATTCGCAACCCGCGGATCCTCATCCTGGATGACGCGCTCGCCAGCGTCGATACCTACACGGAAGAGAAAATCCTCAACCATCTTCGCCAGGTGATGCAGGGGCGCACGACTATCTTCATCTCGCACCGCGTCTCCACCATTCGCAACGCCGACCGCATCGCCGTATTGCACGAGGGACGCATCGTGGAACTCGGCACACACGACGAACTCCTGGCCCGTGACGGGTATTACACCGATCTGTACAACAAGCAGCTTTTGGAAGAGGAGCTGGAGCAAGTCTAACTTGGAGTAAGTCGACCATGAAGCGCTTGATGGTGCCCGAGCTGCTCGATACTGACAGCGGGACGCCACAAGAAGTGTCTGATTCGCTCGCTGATCTGCGCATGTTCAACCGCCGCTTTGGCGGCGTGCGCGCCATGAGCGCACTGCTGCGTCAGGTCGCCGGGCAGAAGCATCTCAAAGAGCTGGATTGGCTCGACGTGGCCGGCGGAGCCGGCGATGTCGTCACGCTCACGCTGGAGTCGCTCCGCAAGGCCGGAATCATTGTGCATCCGGTCGTCCTTGATCGCGCGGCTTCGCATTTGAACGGCCGCAGCCTCAACGTTTGTGGAGACGCCCTGGCGTTGCCCTTCCGCGATGCCAG
>DATFQZ010000293.1:0-2767 GCA_035263765.1 Candidatus Angelobacter sp.
AAGATCTGCTCTTTGTAAGGCGTGGTGACGCTGAGCCCGTTGATGGGGATATCAGCAACGCAGGCCATCAGGTCGGATAGAGTTTTCGCGTGCAGAGCCAGGTAGACGCCGTTGACGTTCTCGCGCCGGAACGCCGTGTTCAGCATGACCGGCGAGAGCGAATGCGCGATCGGATCGCCGGCCACGCCATATACCCGCGTGGCCGCGTCCACCTGATCGATGCGATAGGTCTCGTGCAGCGTGCGGGCGGCGATCTGTCCTGGGGCAGTTTCTTCGCCGGGACTGGCTGCGGCGAACGTGAACTGGCTGCCCGCCCGCACCGCCAGCAGGCGGCTGATGATACCTTGTTCGCCCATACACACCCCCACCAGCGAGTGTGCATGGCTGTATTTTTCCAGGAACTTCATCATCACCACGTTGTCGTAGAGCGAATTCGCTGTACTAACGATTTTGAAGAAGTCGGCCGGATATTGCCGCATCTTGGCAAAAGTCTCTTCCAGCTTTTTGGTTCCCCGAAAGTCGTGGAAGGAGAGAATCAGGTTGGCGGACCGGCGCAGGCGAGCGAAGTCGGCGGGTTTGAGGTGAGAGGCTGTCTCCAGTTCAACGTCAACCAGATGGCAACCCTGGTTCGCGGCTTTGGTCAGGACATCGATCTGCGCCGCCGCCGAGCCACGAAACTTGCCTCCATTGACGGCGCGCCGGCACGTCGCAATGATCAGGGCTTCAGGGTGGTATTCCACGAACGTCTTCAGCTTGGGAAGCCCTAAGGCGGGTTTGGGCAGGTAGTCTAACCTGAACTCAATAAAGGAGTTATCGCGAACAATAGCATCAGCCTTCTGTACCAATTCGGCCGGATTGGTTGCCCAGACCGGGACACATAGCCGGGGCAGCCGCGCCGGCAGGAACCGAGGCGCGAGATTGACAGTAGCTCCACTCATTGCAGCTGAACAAAGGAGCCCATCATACGTGAGCAAAAATTACAGATGCAAGAACCGAATGCAACTAGGGAGTGCACTTCTGTAATCAAGTGTATCTTCTAAGTAAATAATAGTTTCGTTGAAGTAAGAGCAAAACCAATGTTATGTTCCGACCGGGACTCGTGCGTCCGCTGAGGATCTGTGTTTCCACGTTAGGCCAGGGAGGGAGTATGACGAGGAGTGGAGTGTTATTGCTGCTGGCTTTGGCAGCGTCGGCTGGACTTGACCAATTATCGCGCGCGCAAACGGAGCCCGCCGCAACGCCCCAACCGCAGAAAACCCAAGGCAACAGACTGGACTTGGGCAACGCGCCGACGCCGGCGGACATGTATTGCGGCGGCTTTATCACCAGCGAACACGTTTCCGACAGCCACTTCGTCGCCGCGGGAATCTATAGCCCCGACCAGAGCCGTTATGCTTCCGGCCTGCACCCTATCTTTATCCATGGTCACGACATGAAGGAAGGCGATCGCTTCATGATTCTGCGCCACATGAAGGATCCCAACCACTATGAAGCCTACCCAGGCGAAAGATCCGCAATCCACGATGCCGGTGAGCCTTATTCGGAGAGAGGCTACGTGAAAGTGGTTGAGGTTCAGAAGAACATTGCCATTGCCGTGCCCGAGCTTATCTGCAGCGAAATCGTAGTGGGTGACATTGCCGTTCCCTTCGTTGAGCGCACGGCGCCGATTTTCCGTTCCGTAACCTTGGATCGCTTTGCTCCACCCAACGGGAAAACTCATGGGCGGATTATCATGGCCGACGAGTTTGATCATTATGTCGGCTCCAAATCCAAGGTCTACCTGGACATCGGGGCAAACAAAGGCCTGCAACCAGGTGATTACCTTCGCGCTACACGAACCTTTGGTCATATCTATAACGACGCCGACGCGGGACTCTCCCGCAAGGCTTCGATGAACGAGGACACGCAGAAAGATCCAGTGAATTTCACCGACTTCTCCGCTCTCCCGCGCCGCACCCTGGGAGACATGATCGTCCTCGATGTTCACAAGAGGAGCGCCACGGCGATGATCCTCACCGCCTTCGAAGACATTCACGTCGGCGACGGGGTTGAACTCATGGACGTGAGCGCGGCCCCGGAGGTAGCGCCGCTGAAGCCGGCAGAATTGACGCCTGGGGCGCCGCCCACGGAGACGACCGTGGCCAATCTGCCCAGGATTACGTGCTCGGCGGCTCCGGCCACTGTGATCATGGGCGAGCGCTCGACCATCTCCTGCGATGCCACGAGCCCCGATAACCGTCCTCTTGTCATCACGTTCTCCTCGAATGGAGGCAAGCTTTCCTCGAGCCGCAACCAGGCGACTCTGGATACCACCGACGCAGGCGCCGGCCCCATCGCGATTCGCGCTACCGCGGTTGACGATCGCCAGTTGAGCGCCTCGACCGTAACCAACGTCAACGTGGAAGCGCCTCCGGCCGCCAAGCCCACAGCTCAAAAACTGAGCGAGCTGCTGTTCAAACCCAACGGCTCGTACGTCGACAACAAATCCAAGGCCATCCTGGATGACGTTGCCCTCAAGCTGCAACAGGATCCAACCAGCACGGCCGTGCTGTACGGTGCGTCGGAGGAAAAGGAGCCACAGCGCCTGGCTCTGCAACGCGCTGAAAATGCCAAGACCTATCTGACCAAGTCCAAAGGCATCGACCCGCAGCGCATACAAACCAAGCCCAACACCGAGCCAGGACGAACGGTGGAGGTCTGGACCCTGCCTGCAGGAGTGCCGCCGCCCAAGTAAGCTGTCGGGGCACACGACATTTCCAGGTATCCC
>DATFQZ010000294.1:0-8729 GCA_035263765.1 Candidatus Angelobacter sp.
TCTATGTTGAGACCGACACTTTCTACATGAAGCGCGAAGCGCTGGAAAGCTCTCTGTTGGGAAAGCCTGAGTTCAAGGCCTGGGACATGCAGGTCACGGAGAAACGGGAACTTGCCGATCTTGTGGTCCATGTGAAGCGGATCCCGTTCAGCAATCACTTTCTTTACACCGTCACCGACACCGGCACGGATACCATCGTGATGGCCGGCAAGGTGGATTCTCTGGCTGGGACGGTCTACGGACAAATTGCCGGCGAGATCTGCGACAAGATGAAAGTTTTCCGCGGTGACCCGCTGGGGACGCAGACGACCGCGCAGGCTGAGGCAAACCAGCCTTAGCTGAGAGATCGGGCCATCGGTCGATCTCCCGATGGCCCGATTCTCCCCTCCCCCAGTCTCCTCGATTGAGACAGCCTGCGATAGAATGACAGAGTGATCCTGCCTTTCGTCCGCGAAGTCCTGGCGGACGTGGAAAAGAGCCTGGGATTTCAACAGGCGGCTGCATATCTCAAGCAGCGTAGGGGGGAGTCAACTCCTCCTGCGGGGCGGATTCGTGTGTCCGGGCTGGTGCCGGCCGCAAAATCACTTCTTATTCCTTTCTTACAGCGCGCCGCGGGACGGCCGCTCATCATCGTTGTAGCCAACAATCGCGCCGCCGAAGCTTTGTTCCCGGTGGTGCAGGCTTTCTGCGAGCTGAGCGGGGCTTGCAGCCCGGGGACTGTGGTCAAGCTGCCGGCGTACGATGTGCTGCCTTTTGAAAACCTCTCGCCGCATCCCGAGATTCAGGAAGAACGGGCCACCGCGTTGTGGAAGATCGTGACCGGTGGGGCTTCGATCGTAATTGCTCCGGTGGAATCTGCGGCCATGCGCCTTCGCTCTGCGGAAGATTACGCGGGGTTGGCACGGACCATCCGCCGCACTGACTCGCTCGACGTTGAAGATCTCATTGCTCACCTGAACACCGTGGGTTATGTTGTCGTCGACGTAGTGGAGATGCCAGGACAGTACGCCGTCCGCGGGGGCTTGATTGACGCATACCCGCCCGAAGCCGATCGCCCGCTGCGTATTGAACTCTTCGGCGACGAAGTTGAGTCCATCCGCAAGTTTGATCCGGGCACGCAGCGTTCGGCGGCGCCCGTCGACGAAGTCGTGCTGCTGCCGCTCATGGAAACACCGGTGCGCGAAGACGTGCTCACCAACGTCCATGCCCGGCTCTCCGGAGTCCGCTTGGAAGGCGCGGCGGATGCGGTCCGTAGCGCGCTGGAGCAAACCGGCGTGACCGTTTTCCCCGGCTGGGAGTACTACGCCCACGCCGGGGCCTCGAGCACTCTGTTCGACCTGCTGCCCCAGGCTATTGTTTTCATCGACGAGCCATCCGCGATCGAAGCCGAGGAGGATCGCTGGTGGGAACGTGTGGCTCAGCGCCACGAGATGAGCGGTGTCGGCAAGCTAGCCGTGCCGGAAGACATTTTCCTTTCTCCGGACCAGTGGAACGCGCTTGTTGCCCGGCTTCCCGGCGGATCGCTGGAGCAACTCGGGCTCTTGCGGATCGCCCAAGCGGAGAACGCGCTTGCACTCACGGAGCCCCAAGTGCCCGACGCGCCGCTCATTGAGTTCTCCACCCAGCCGACCGCGCGCTTTCACGGCTCGGTCCCAGGAATGGTGGAAGAAGTGCGCAAGCTCACCGCCGCCGGCCAGCGCGTTGTGTTCGCCGCGCCCAATACGGGAGAAATGGAGCGCCTGGCAGACATCTTCACCGAATATCAGGTCCCATTCCGCCTGGGCACACGCGCGCCCGCGCCGGGCAGTGAGACTTATCTCGACGAAAGCGCCTATTTCTCAGGCGACCTGACCACGACCACGATCGTCCGCGCGCCGGTGCCGGACGGCGTGGCTCTGCCGGACTCCCGGTTGGTCATCTTCGGGGCGCGTGATCTTTTCGACGAGTCCGAAGTCGTGGTGCAAAGCCCGCTTCGCCAGAAGTCCAAGACCGCGGCCTTCATGTCCGATTTCCGCGATCTGGCGATGGGCGACTTCGTCGTCCACGTGGAACACGGCATCGGGATGTACCAGGGCTTGAAGGAACTCGCGCAAGGCGAGAGTGTGGGCGAATTCATGGTGCTGGAGTTCGCTGAGGCCGCAAAACTCTACGTCCCGCTCACGCGGCTGGACCTGATTCAGAAATACCGGTCGAGCGAGGGCGTACGGCCGCCGCTCAGCCGGCTGGGCGGCACGGCCTGGGCCAGGACCAAGGCCCGGGTGAAGAAAGCCATGAAAGACATGGCCGACGAGCTGCTCAAACTGTATGCCGCGCGCAAGGCGGCGCAAGGCCACGCCTTTCCGGAAGACACGCAGTGGCAGCGCGAGTTTGAGGATTCATTCGAGTTCAATGAAACCGACGATCAGCTCACCGCCACGGCCGACATCAAGCATGACATGGAATCGCCGCTGCCCATGGACCGCCTGCTTTGCGGCGACGTCGGCTACGGCAAGACCGAGGTCGCGATGCGGGCCGCGTTTAAAGCCGTGCAGGACAACAAACAGGTCGCTGTGCTCGCGCCTACCACGGTCCTGGTGTTTCAGCACTTTGAGAACTTCAAACGCCGCTTTGCCGCGTTCCCCATCACCGTGGAGATGATGAGCCGGTTCCGCACTGCCAAGCAGCTCAAGGAGACTGTGGAGCGCGTGGAGCAAGGCAAGGTGGACATCCTGATCGGCACGCACCGGCTGCTTTCGCAGGACGTTCAATTTCAAGACTTGGGCCTGCTGATCGTGGACGAAGAACAGCGCTTCGGCGTGCGTCACAAGGAACGGCTGAAGCACCTCAAGAAAGAAGTGGACGTGCTATCCATGTCGGCCACGCCGATTCCGCGCACACTGCACATGTCGATGGTCGGGTTGCGCGACATGAGCCTGATTGAAACGCCGCCGAAAGACCGCATGGCCATCCAGACCGTCGTGGCCGGCTACGACGACCACCTGGTGAAGTCGGCGCTCGAGCACGAACTGGAACGCGGCGGCCAGGCATATTTTGTTCACAACCGCGTGGATACGATTTATGAAATCGCTACCAAGATCCAGGAACGTGTGCCGCGGGCGCGGGTGCTGGTGGGGCACGGACAGATGTCGGAAGGCGAGCTGGAAAAAGTCATGCTGGCGTTCGTGCGGCATGAAGCCGACATTCTTGTCGCCACCACCATCATCGAGAACGGCCTGGACATTCCGCTGTGCAACACGATCATCGTCAACCGCGCTGACCGTCACGGGCTTTCCGAGCTTTACCAGTTGCGCGGGCGTGTGGGTCGATCCAATCGCCGCGCTTACGCTTACCTGCTGGTGCCGGCCGAGCAGGAGCTGACGCCCGTTGCGCGGCGGCGGCTGGCCGCGCTCAAAGAGTTCTCCGACCTGGGCGCAGGCTTCAAAATCGCGGCGCTGGATCTCGAGTTGCGCGGCGCGGGCAATCTTCTTGGCGGCGAGCAGAGCGGCAACATCGACGCCGTGGGGTTCGAGATGTACACCGGCATGCTCGACCGCGCCATCCGCGAACTCAAGGGCGAAGAGCTGGCCGAGAAGGTCAGCACGCAGCTGAACTTGGGTCTGGATCTCCGCATCCCTACACATTACATCGGCGAAGAAAACCAGCGTCTGCGCATGTACAAACGCGCGGCGGGTGTCGAGAGCGAATCGCAACTGGAAGACGTGCGCAAGGAACTGGAAGACCGCTATGGGCCGATCCCGGCGCCAGTGCGCTATCTGCTCTCCGCTGCGGCGTTGAAATTATTGTGCGAACGCGTCGGCGTGCTGGCGGTGGACCGCAAGCGCGACTCTGTCACCATCAAGTTCACCGAGCAGGCGCGCGTGGATCCCGAGCGCTTGGCGCGATTCGTCGCCTCGTCTCCCGGAGCGCAGTTCTCGCCGGGCGGCGCGCTGAAGTTCAAGTTGCAATCCATTCAGCCGGAACAAATCATCGACCAGCTCAATGCTCTGTTGCGCGAGCTGAGTCCGGAGACGGCGGCCCAGACCTGGCTGCAGGCGAAGTAGAGAAATCGCTCGGCGTTGATGTGACCATCAACTGAGTAACTGAAGGTCGGACCCAGAGTCTCCCCAAGATACCCCGGTCAGGCATAACATAAATGGTTTGCATCTGATCGTTTGGGGGATCTTCGGTCGCCAGCGTGGGCGGGCCGTCTGAGCCGAAGGGCCTGGCATGAAACCTGACTCATCATTTTGGGCGCGAGTCTCGGGAAGTATGTTGGGACGCTACGCCATAGCTCTGGGCGTAACCGCGGTCGGGTTGCTGGCCCGCTGGCTGCTCGACCCCGTCCTGGGTGATTTCGCGAAGCACGCAACTCTCTATCCTGGCATTGCTTTTCTGGCCTTGTACATAGGGCTGGGGCCTTCCGTCGCGGCAACCATTCTCGGCCTCATGGGAATCACTTACTGGTTTGTCCCGCCCCGGGGTAGCTTCAACGTACTGGACGCTGCACAGACGTACAGCAACTTGGCGTTCTTGACGGCGTGCATCTGCATCATCGTCCTAGGGGAGATGAGCCGCAGGTCGCGGGCACAATTGCAGCGCGCAGAAACACTGTTCAAGACCTTCCTGGACAACTGCCCGGGCACGGAGTTCTTGAAGGATGAAAAGGGCAGGTATGTTTACGCCAATAAAACCATCACGGGATATTTCGGGGAGACAGTCATCGGCAAGACGGATACAGAGATTGTCCCGGGCCACTACGCCGAGCAGTGGCGCAGCAACGATCTGAAGGTGCTTAAGGGAAACAAAGCTCACGAGTTCATTGAGACCTCCCCAGGGAAAAAGGGCGAGCGTACATGGCTTTCGGCGAAGTTCCCCTTGGTCGATGCCGAGGGCAGAAAGTTGCTAGGAGGCATGTCGCTTGACATTACAGAGCAGAAGCGGGTGGAAGAGGAGTTGCGCACTAGCGAGGAACGCCTGCGGCTGGCCCAGATCAGCGGCAACGTAGGCGTGTGGGACTGGGACGTGAAGGAGGACCGTGTGAGGTGGACGCCGGAACTGGAGGCGCTGTTTGGGCTGGAGCCGGGCACGGTGCGAACGTATGACGACTTTAGTACGAGGGTACATCCTGAAGACCTGGCGATGGTAGAACACAACCGCGATGAGGCCTTGCACAAGCGTGAGCCGTTCGAAATGGAGTTCCGTATCATCCATGCCTCCGGGAAAATCCGCTGGGTGGCTGCGAAGGGCCGCGGCTTCTATGACGAAACCGGCCAGCTCGTCCGCGTACTAGGCAACAATATCGACATCACCGAGCGCAAGCAGGCGGAGGAGGAGATAAGAGCGGCCTCGGCCCGGCTGCGACACTTTGTGGAGGCTGTACCCACTGGGCTGACGCGATGCAGCCGCGATCTCCGCTACCTGATGGTCAACCCCGCGTACGCCAAGATGGCGGGGCTTCCTGTGGAGCAGATCACCGGCCGATCCATTGTTGACGTGATGGGAGCCGAGAGCTGGGAAAGGATCCGTCCTTACGTGGAGCGGGTACTGGGCGGGGAGCGGGTGGAATACGAAATTCCGTTGCCCTTCGCCGGCCGCGACACGGCCTATGTACATGTGGCTTACACGCCGGAGCGGGACTCGAGCGGCGAGGTGGTGGCCTGGGTGGCTTCGGTGACCGACATCACGGAATTCAAGCGAGTTGAGGCGCAACTGCAGAAAGTGGAGAAGCGGGCAGCAGCGGGACAACTGGCTGCGTCCCTGGCCCACGAAATCAACAATCCTCTGTCCGCCGTGACCAACGCACTCTACCTGTTGAATACCAGCTCCGGTCTGGATGCGACAGCAAGCAGCCTGGCAAATACTGCTGCGAGCGAACTGGAACGTGTGGCGCGGATTGTGAGGCAGAGTCTTGCTTACCATCGCGTAGGGACGACAGCGAGAGAGGTGGACCTGGGAGCCAGTGTAGAAGAATCCCTGCATATCTATGGAGAAAAATTCCGGAGAGCTGGCATTCACGTGAGGAAGAAGATCACGCCCAAGGCCTTGATGACGGGATTTCCGGACGAAATCCGGCAGGTGATCGATAACCTGCTGCTGAACTCGCTGGAGGCGACTCCGAGCGGTGGGCGGCTGGCGGTTGCCGTGCACTGGTCACAGGACTGGAAGAAGGAGGGCCGGGCCGGTGTGCGCCTCACCATCGCGGACAGCGGCCAGGGCATTTCCAAGGAGCAGCTTGCGATGATCTTTGAGCCCTTCTTTACCACGAAAGCGGAACGCGGGACCGGACTGGGGCTCTGGGTGGTGCAGGGAGTCGTGGCGAAGCACGATGGCTCCATGAAATTGCGCAGCTCTACTCGAGAGGGCAAGAGCGGCACGGTAGTCTCCATCCTGTGGCCTGCCAGCCGGTGGGACGATCGCGAGAGAGGAATGACGCGATCACAGTCCGCGGCGTAATTTTGCAACTAGAGCGGAGGGCCGGGAAAAGGGCATCGGCGGTTTAAGGCAGCAATCAGCTCTCAGCAGCCAGCATTCGGCCCACATGTACTTCTAACGTCATGAGAGCCTTCAGGGAGTGGAGGCGGCCGGTGGCTGAATGCTGACGGCTAACTTCAGGCCTTGAGCGCCCGGTTCAGCGTCAGGGCGTTGGGCAGAACAGGCATCATCTTGCCCGGCAGCTCAGGGGTCCATGGGCATCGCGCGTTGAGCCAGCGTTGCAGCTTGGCCAGCTCCTGGACCGGAATGGAAGAGAATTGAATACCCGTGCGGCCTCCGTCGCTCCAGACCACATTCCCGATCACGTGAATCTGGTCCTCAGTCCCGGGAAGCTGGAAATCTACGAATGTCTTGACGCCCTGGGGAAGAACCTCATTGGTGTTCAGACACAATCCGTTCTGGCTAATGTCGTAGAGGGCGGCATTTTCCAGAGGCAGGCGGATGAAGTTCCGCTGATAAGCCGCTGACGCGGTGACTCGGACAGCGCATCGAAAATATGCGCGTTTCTCCAGGAAGATCAGCCGATACATGCTTTGCAGGGCGCCCGCCAGCGCCTCCACCGTCAATGGCTTATCGAGTACGTAGCGCGCCCGCCGGCAGAGCGCGTCAGACAAAGATGATGCGGCTGCTGTCAGCCCGATGATGCTGCTGGTTCGGCTCAGAGAGTTCAGAGTCTGAGATGAGAGCAACTCCGCCATCCCGCGGAGATCAAAATCAAGGACAAACAGGTCAAACTTCTTCTGCTTGAGCGGCTCGAGTGCCGATTCACACGTCCTGCAATGCGTCGTGCGGACGGCATATTGATCGAACGTCTGCTTTACGACAAATACCGCCTGAGGATCGGTCGACAACAGGAATGCGGAGAGAACGGCTTCCATGTTTTCCACCCCGTCCGTGTCCACGGACAAAACCCTTGTAAGTAATACCTGGGACTTGCAGGGAGCTAATGGCACCCAGATTATGCAGGAATCTATCGCAAGCGCCTTGGCCCCGGCTTGAGCGCCGCGGCTTTGTTCGGAATTCCGAACAAACTAAAGTAATTAAAGCGAACAAACCCGCCGATTCGAGCGTAAGTGCTCCGCCAACAATGAGCTAGGCGCGAACCGTCCCGCGCGCCGCGCCATGGCATCTTCGGTGTCGTCGTGAGAAACGGGAGCCGGCGTGCTCACCGTATGTGGAAGATCGAAACGGTCAGCTTGCCGTTGATGATCTCTGCCTTGCGCCATGAGCTGCGGTCGTTCAGTGAAACCCAGCGGCGCTCTTCCGTGCGATAGTGCCAGTCTTTATCGTTCTGGTAGAAGATCTGCAGGCCGGTGCCTTCCAGGATGTTCAGGATGCTGTTATCGTGCGAGCTGCGCTCGTCAAAGTCGGTCGACGCGCGCTGGCCCATCTCAGAATAGATTTCGTTCAGTTCCAGCAACAGGCGGTTGACGTCTTCATCCAACGGCTCGGCGTTCAGCCCGATGCGTTGCGCTTCCTGCAGCATGATGGGATAGCTGTGCGCGGGATAGCCGGAATTCAGATTGTCACTGATCTGCTGGGCCTTGGCGACATCCTTCAGGTGGTACGAGAGAATCTCGACACACAGTTTGGTGGAGAGAGCGCTGGACCGGTCGGCGGCGCCAATCACCAAAGGGTGAACGTGCGGAAAGAGCGCCTGGTACGGGTTGGCGGCTTCTTTGTCCGACTCTTTCTGCCACAAGCGAACCACCCGTTGCAATTCGTCCTGGCTGACGCTCACGCGATTGTTGTCGCGGTCGATGGGGGAAAGGTCGTGCGTCAGTGACGTGTCCACCGCGGAGAGATGCGCCAGAGGCCCCATCAGGATTTTGTCCGCGCCGAGCGCGAGCATGGTTGCGGCGGAAGCGCACTCCAGGGGCGCGATCGCTGTGAGCGTTCCCGCGGCCTGGCGAAGCAGATTGACCATGCGCAGCGACGCCTGGCCGTAGCCGCCGTCGGACTTGATGAACACGGACAGGCGCTCAACCTTGCCCATGCTGCGCAGGATTCCGTAGAGACCGATAACGTCATTGCTACAAATGGACCCGCTGGGCGAATTCCAGTAGGTGATAAGCCGTTCGCCCAGCTTATCTTCGATCTGGCGGATGACCTTCTGCGTTCGCTCGTAGAGGATTGGTGGGTTCTTGGGTTGCGGTCGCTCGCTGCGCTCCACGGGCTGCGGCTCTTGTTTTTCTTTTCGTCTGAACACTAAAAAAAAGTTTACACCATCAAGAAGATCGGATGATCGCCGTGATCGG
>DATFQZ010000295.1:0-3318 GCA_035263765.1 Candidatus Angelobacter sp.
CTGGGATTGGAAAAATCTTTCTGGCGCGAGCCTTCGGCCAGAAAGCCTGCCGCGACGGATGCACCGCTTACTTGGCCACGGCCGCGCAGTGGTTTCGCGAACTGGAGCTGGCGCGGGCCGATGGCAGCTACGCCAAGAAGCTTCGTGCACTGGGCCAAGTGGACGCGTTGATCGTCGATCACTGGGCCATGGCGCCCATGGCGGACATGGAACGGCGGGCTTTTCTGGAGATCTGCGACGAACGGTACCTGACGCGATCCACTCTGTTGACCAGCCAGTTGCCGGTCGCCAAGTGGCACGCGCAGATCGGCGATCCCACGGTGGCGGACAGTATTCTGGATCGGCTGGTACATGGCGCGCACCGGCTGGAACTACAAGGAGAATCGATTCGAAAGAAGAAAGGTCTCCGTGCGGAAAAGAATGCGGAATAGGTGGCGGCAGCGGTTGTTTTTTGGCGCTAACTCCAGTCGCCCTACGGGCTCCTTCCGTCAGCGCCAAAAAACAGGAACAGAAGAGAGGCGACCATTTCTTTCATCTATGAAGACGCAGAAAAGCAACAAAACTCTTGACGGATGTCGATCACTGTTTCACACTGAGAGAGTCCTGCGTCGCTTCGCTCCGAACTGATCGGCATCAGATCGGAATGACTGATCGACATCATCGGAATGCGCAACGGCGATTTGTACTAAGCCGCCCAGCGTGGTCTATGGGGATTGAATCTGCCGACCTTGTGCACAGAGTCGGGAGGATGCGGGGATGGTTGGCTGGATGGCCCGGGGTAGAAGTCGTCTGCCGGCCCGAATGACGATCGGTGCGTGGTCATGGGCGTGCCCGTGTTGCCGCCGGCGGTTGAACAGGCGCACGTATCGTGGCGGCTACGTAGCGGCCGAGTTGATCGTCCGGAGCTTCTAGTTGCCTGCCTCGTGGTCATGAAGAATCCACTTTATAGATTGGCTCGGGTGGATCGAGCCGGGCCAAAAGTTCGGCGGCGGAGACCCAACGGCGAATGTGCAACTTGCCTATCCCACACACAGGGCAACGGCGCTCGATGGCGCATTGCTGCTCCTCCCTTAGAATCGGAGCGCGATCCGCGGGCTGCGGAAGCCGCTCGCGGCAAAGGGCGAGTGCGGCCGTGCGGCAGCGGCTGGATAGGAAACCGAAATGGCGGATTTTTACGAAGCCTGAGGGCAGGATGTGAAGCAGGAACCGACGGATGAACTCGACCGCGTCCAGCGTCATGGCCTTGATCTGGTTGTTGTCCTTGGAGTCCCGCCACCGAAAGGTCACTTGGCCGTTTTCCAAACGAAGGAGGCGGCCGTTGGAGATCGCCACCCGATGCGTGTAGCGGGCCAGATATTTGAGAACATATTCAGGACCACCGAAGGGTGGTTTGGCGTAGACCACCCACTCGATGTCTTTCAATGGGCGCAGCCAGGCGTGAAACCGAGCGGGCTGTTGAAGAGAAATCAACTTTCCATGAAATTGCAGCTTCCCGCCGGCAAAAGCATCCCGCAGCAGAGCCAGAAACTTGCCGCGGAACATTCTGCTCAGCACCTTTACTGGCAGGAAGAACTTCCGGCTGCAGTGGATCCAGCGCGAACCGCCGGGCGCTAGTCCTCCGGCTGGGACCACGCAATGTATATGGGGATGGCCACACCCTCGCCCACAATACCCTGAGCGCGGAGAAGACGCACGTCCAGGTCTTCTATCCGTTCCACCCACTCCACGGCACTGCTCTTAAAATCCTGCGGTGGCCGAAGGCGGGAGATGGTGCGGTCTCCGTCATTGACCCTGTCGGTAAGCGCCTGAAGATTCCAGTCTGGATGTTGTCGCCATATTGCGCCGAGATCAAGATCACGGAACAACCTCATCTCAGTAAAGAAGCGCTCCTATCGCTCGCGTCACTGTTCTCGGACCAACTCAACGCTGAAGGCAATGCTCACGATAAGCTTCTGCAAACGGCTGTTGCCGGATGCGAGGGAGGTTGTCGAGATGCAGCTAGAGTTTCTGGACCTGCTGATCACAAAAGAAAACGGAGCCGTGCCACTGGACGCAGCGGTACGCGCCGATCTGATCGATCTCATGGCCCGCCTTCTGGTAGTGGTCTTTCACGAGGAGGGAAGAAGATTTGACGACAGAGGTTTCGTGCAGCTTCAAAATCAAGCCGGAGCACTTGGCCCGCAAGGCCATCGTCTACTTGCGCCAGTCCAGCGAGAAACAGGTTCGGCAGAATAAGGAAAGTCAAAACCTTCAGTACGCCGTGGCTGAACGGATGCGCGCACTGGGCTGGAAACAGGTAGAGATCATTGATAGTGACCTGGGTTTTAGCGCAGGCATGGCTTCGGCTCGTCGGGAGGGATTCGAGCGTGTTCTCAGCTCGGTGGCATTGGGAGAGGTTGGAATCGTCGGCAGCCGGGAGGTATCGCGGCTATCCCGCACGGACAAAGATTGGTGTCGATTGCTGGAAGTATGTCAGATCTTCGGCACCCTGATTGCCGACGAGCAACAGGTCTACGATTTGAATTACCTCGATGATCAACTGGTGCTGGGCATCAAAGGAACGCTCAGCGTAGTCGAACTCAAGGTCATACGGCAACGAATGCTCGCGGGCCAGGAGTCCAAGGCACGCCGCGGTGAACTGTTCAAGAGGCTGCCGGTCGGCTATGGTGTTGACGCTCTGGGCAAGATCGCTTTTCATCCCGATCGGCGAGTCTGCGAAGCCATTGCACTCGTGTTCGTGAAATTTCGCGAACTGTGGAGCGTGCGTCAGACATTTCAATGGTTCCGTGATCATGACGTGGAACTACCAGCCAACCCCATTCGGGGAACGCGGCTGGTCTGGAAAATTCCCTCGCAGAGCTTGGTACGTGACATTCTGTGCAATCCCTTTTACGCTGGCGCCTACGTTTGGGGACGGCGGCCAGTTACTACTTTGCTGGTGGAGGGCCGGCTCGAGAAGCGGCAGAGCGCGATGCGTCGCGCCGAAGAGTGTCGGGTCTTTATCCGCGATCATCATGTGGGTTATATTGACTGGGCCACCTACGAAGAGAACCAACGCATGATACGGCGCAATTCCGTAAACTGGCAGGGCGACGAATCGATGGCTGCGGTCCGCGCTGGGCAAGGCCTTCTCGTCGGGCTTCTGCGCTGCGGGCATTGTGGCCGCAAACTCCACGTACGGTATTGGGGCGGCCGCGGTACCAACGCGCGTTATCTTTGCAAGGGCGACTATGACGACGGTGGACAGTATTGCATCGGCTTTGGCGGCAGCTCCGTCGACCGTCGTGTGGGGCAAGAAGTACTGAAGGTGATCTCACC
>DATFQZ010000296.1:0-29455 GCA_035263765.1 Candidatus Angelobacter sp.
GCGCGCAGAGCATACTTTCGAGCGGCCTCCTGATAGCGCACCGCATCTTTGTCGTGTCCGAGTTCGCGGTAGATGTCGCTCAGCACCTGACACATGCGAGCGGCATCGGCGTAACGTTCCGCACGGGCGTAGAGTACGGCCAAACGCTGGTGCAGGACGACGTCACGCGGGGCCATATGCAGAACGGCTTCCAGCGGTGGGATGGCCTTCGAGGGAACGTTATAGGAGACGAACAGCTCAGCGTCCGTCAGCGCGGCCTCAAGGGCCTTTTCCGTGGGTGGATCGTAGGTCTGATGAACCACCGCGGCGCCCTCGTCCAGCTCTTCCACCATGAACGCCTGAGCTGCTTCCTGCGGAGTCAGGTGCCGCGTCGCCGGGTCCTCGCCCAGCTTGGAAAGCATCTGCTTGTAGTTCTGGTTGTGGAGCGCATTTTCCGGCTCCATCTCGCTCAGCTTCTGATAGATGTCGCGCGCGTGTTGGAAATCGCCGCTCGCAGCAAAAGCATTGGCTTGCAGTTCCATGACCTCGCCGCAGCGCACAGTATCGCTGGCCCGCTGCAGGAGCCGCAGCATGCTGCCCAGGGCCTCAGCGTTGTCTCGGATGCGGGGGATCAGCGGGTAGAGAGCTTCCTGGAAACCGGGACGGCCGGCAGCAAGGAGCTGGTCGGCATGCTGCTCATACAACTTCAGCGCGTTGCCCACATCGTTGCGAGTGACGTGCCATTCGGCCAGCGTGGTGATGCCACTGAGGTCGTTGTGGACGGTGAGCAGTTTGCTGGCGATGCCTTCCACGCCATCCAGATTTCCCGCATACAACTTGGCGCGGAGCAGAGCGCGCAATCCCTCTGGCCGCGAATCCAGATCGGGAACCTGACCCAGATATTGCACCGCGGCAAGATTGTCATCGGAATCAGCGGCAATCATGCCCCGCAGCAGCAGGGCCTGCGGGTTCTCCGGATCCAGCTTCAGCACTTTGCCCAGCGCTTCCGCGGCGGCATCGTACGACCCGCGCGCGTGAAGAGTTTCCGCCGCGGTGTAATAAATATTGCGTGCCTCGTCCTTCTTGCCCAGCTTGCTGTAGAGATCAGCGAGCTTGGACTGCGTGGTCGTATTCTCCGGATCAAGCTCCAGGATCCGTTGCAGCACTTTCGCCCCTTGCGTATTGTCGCCCGATCTCAGCAGATGGTCGGCAACGATCATGTACTGCGCGCGCGCGTCGTTGAACAAGCCCTGCTGGCCGTAGAGTTCCGCCAGCTTGTGGATGTTGTCGAAGTTGTTGGGGCTGAGCTTGGTGAGCTTCTTATAAATGGCGATGGCTTTTACGCTGAAGCCGTCCTGCGCGTACTGGTCGCCGACTTTCTTAAAGTAATGGGCGGCTTTCTCGTTTTCTCCGGAGCGGGCGTACAGATCGCCGATCGTGTTCAGGACCGTCAGGTCCTTGGGATCTTCCTTGATGATCTTTTCGTATTCGGCAATGGCATTCGGCAGCTTGCCCTGTTGGACAAACTTCTCCGCCGAAGCGAGTACCTTTGCTTTGTTGAAACCAAACCCGAGTGCCATAGTTAACCGCTAGAACGAGAGCGCCTTCCAGTGCCGGGGGGGAGACCGCGGAACGCACAATTAGGGGCTAAAGTACCACAGAAAAACGGCCAAACCCAAGATGCAAGGGGGAAACGTTAGTGCATGTCAGCTATTTACCCTAAAGGTTCCGGCGTTCCCTCGCAAATCACGCAGCCGGAAAGCTGCGTGCGAAGCCAAAAACCTCAAGTTCGAGCCTCCGGCTCGTCGAGCAACGAGTTCTTTGCGCAAATTGAGCTAAAGTTGGGATTGCCAGATGAGTACGTTTCGAATCGCGCTAGCCAACCTCCGGTTCCCGGCGACCCCCGAGGAGTCGATCACGCTGGCCGTGCAAGCCATCGCTCAAGCGTCGATGGAACGCGCAGGGCTTATCTGCTTCCCGGAGTGCTTCGTTCCAGGTTATCGAGGGACAGGGAAGCGATTACCGCCTCCCAACCCTGCATTTCTCCAAGGCGCCTGGGTCACCGTTGCCGCGGCCGCCAAGGAAGCAGGGCTCGCCGTGGTGCTCGGCACTGAACGCATGGTCGAAGGATTACTGCTGGCCACCGCACTTGTCATCGATCAAGCTGGAACGACAGCCGGTTTCCAGGACAAAGTACAGCTTGATCCGTCCGAAGAGCCAATTTACTCGCATGGATCGGGAAGGAAGGTCTTTCAGGCCGGCCCGCTGACGTTTGGCGTTGTCATTTGCCATGAGGGCTGGCGCTATCCAGAGACGGTCCGGTGGGCGGCTCGGCGTGGGGCGCACATCGTGTTCCATCCTCATTTCCACGAAGCGGAGCCCGGCGGTTACCGGCCTTCGAGTTTCGCCGATCCTGCGAATTCGTTCCATGAAAAAGCAGCCTTGTGTCGCGCCGCCGAGAATACCTGCTATTTCGCGACCGTAAACTTTGCGAGCGCCGGCTCGCCGACCACCTCCGCCGTGGTCCAGCCTGATGGGACGCTGCTCAGCTATCAGCCATACGGCAAAGAAGGGTTGCTCATCGCCGACATCGATTTGAGCGCGGCTACCGGGCTGCTCGCGACACGCTGCACCTCTGCTTAAATTCAAGAAAGAGACAGGTTGGGCTTTGCCGAGCAGTGATTTACAATAGTGCACCTTCGAGGAGTCGTTACTCTGGTAGCATTTTCTATG
Source organism: Candidatus Angelobacter sp. (assembly GCA_035263765.1). GTDB lineage: Bacteria > Acidobacteriota > Terriglobia > Terriglobales > Acidobacteriaceae > Angelobacter. Next base: position 2,713 of record DATFQZ010000296.1, read on the forward strand.
CGCCGTCTGTTGCTCATCGGCGGAATCATCCTGGGCGTTTTGGTGTTAGCGGCCGTTGCGCTCCCGTTCTTCATTAGCGTGGACCATTTCCGCCCGGAACTGGAACAAAAGCTCTCCGCAGCACTCAACCGGCAAGTGCGCATCGGCAAGCTGGACGCTTCTATCTTGAGTGGCGGCGCCACCGCCAGCGACATCTCTATCGCCGATGATCCGGCTTTCAACAAAGGCCCGTTTTTGCAAGCCTCGGCGGTGAAGGTTGGTGTGCGCCTGCGGCCGCTCATCTTCTCGCGACGCCTGGAAGTGACGTCTCTGAGCGTCGAGCGGCCTGAAATTGTGTTGCTGCGAAACGCGGCCGGCAAATGGAACTATTCCACCTTGGGTTCCGGCGGCTCCGCCCCCAAAAGCAGTTCGTCTCCTTCTTCCGCCGCGGCGGTGGGCGATCTCTCTGTTGAAACGTTCGAGATTGTGGACGGCAAAGTCCGTGTAGGCCAGAGTGGACGTTCCGCCCGCCGGGAATCGATCTACCAGAACGTGAACTTAGTAGCGCACAACATTTCCGCCAGCAGCGCGATCCCGTTCACCGTCAAGGCGCTCACGCCGGGCGGCGGCGCGCTTAGGCTGGAAGGTCAAGCCGGCCCTCTCGACCGCCAGGACTCAGCGCGGACACCGTTCGAGGCGCAGATCTCTCTCCAGCACGCGGACCTCGGCACCACAGGGTTCCTCGATCCCAGCTCCGGGCTCGGTGGAATTCTGGATTTTGGCGGGAAGATCGGTTCCGACGGCCGCAACCTGCATTCCGAAGGCAAAGCCAGCGCCAACAACCTGAAGGTGGTTAAAGGCAGCTCGCCCGCGAAAATGCCCGTCGCCGTTGAATACCGCTCTGATCTCAACTTGACCGATAACCGCGGAACATTGAATGCGGCTGTCCACGCGCGGGAGAGCACAGCCACCGCCAGCGGCACTCTGGACGCGCACGGCGACGACACCGTCGCTCACCTCAAACTTCAGGGCAAGAACATGGCAGTCAATGATGTGGAAGGCTTGCTGCCGGCCTTTGGCGTGGTGCTGCCCTCGGGCGCGTCGCTACAGGGCGGCGTGATCAATATGGACTTGGCAGCGGAAGGACCGCTGGACCGCCTGGTTGTCACCGGCCCCCTCAACATCAGTGGTACGCGTCTTTCCGGCTACAACCTGGGCGCCAAGCTGGGACCGCTGGCTTCGTTTGCTGGAATTCGCTCCACGCCTGACACCGAGATCAAGACCGTCAGCTCCGGTCTGCGTTTGGCGCCGGAAGGATTGCGCGCTGACAGCATTGTGCTGGACGTGCCCGAGATCGGCACCTTCACCGGCCAAGGCGTTGTCGGCAACGACAATTCCCTCGACTTCCAAATGTTGCTGAAAATCTCCAACAGCGCAGGCACTCTACTGGGCAATTTGGGCGGCTTTTCCAAAATAGCTCAGACCCAAGGAATCCCTTTCCAGATCCGGGGCAAGACCACGAATCCGGTGTTCCTGCCCGGGCTGGGCAGCGGAGCCAAAGGCAGCCCGGCGAACGCGCCGGGCGACCAGGGAAATCCGCTTAAAGGGGTCCTCGACAACTTGCTGGGCGGCAACAAGAAGAAGCAACAGCAGTAACCATGGCGCTGCGCTCACGGATTAGAGTTTCTGGGCTGAGGCACGCCCGCCACGATAAGCGATCGCTAGTGGCTGATCGCGGGCAGGGGCGTCACGTTCAAAATGACCCGCTACCCTGCTAAAATAAGGTGCATAGACCCTAACTCCCCGCGTTCCCTTAGGTTCCGAGGAAAGCTGCCATCATGCTGAAAAAGTCATCGTTATTTCTTTCCGCCCTTGCCCTATTGCTAGGTGCGGCCAGCGCGCAGGACATCGTGGATGAAATCATCGCCCGGGTGAACAACTCCATCATCACGCGCGCCGACTACGAGCGGGCCAAGCAAACCACGCAGCAGGAGCTGCAGCAGCAGTTTCCTAACGACTGGCAATCCAAGTGGGACAGTAAGCAAAAGGAAGTCCTGCGTGAGTTGATTGACCGCCAGCTTCTCCTGGAAAAGGGCAAAGAGCTGGGCATCACTGGCGACACAGAGGTCGTCAAGCGGCTCAACGAGATGCGCCAGAAGATGAACCTGCCCAGCATGGACGCGCTGGAAGAAGAAGCCAAGAAGCAGGGAATCTCATTCGAAGACTTCAAAGAGGAGACCCGGGCCGGCATTGTGGAGGAGCAGGTGATCGGCCACGAAGTGGGGTCGAAAATCCATATCAGCGAGGAGGAAGTCCAGGATTTCTACGACAAGCACAAGCAGGATATGGAAGGGCCTGAAGAAGTTAGCCTGAGTGAGATTCTGGTTTCCACGCAGCCAGCCAAGCCCTCTACTGAGGCCGGCGATGCTAACAAAAAGACCGGTGCTGATGAGCCTCTGCCGGAAGACCCAGCTAAAGTGGCGCAAGCCGAAGCCAAAGCGAAAAGTCTCCTGGAGCAACTGAGCAAAGGCGCCAAGTTTGAAGATCTTGCCAAGTCCAGTTCCGATGGTCCCACCGCCGCCGACGGGGGTCGTCTTGGCGTCTTTAAGCGGGGCGAGTTGGCCAAGGACTTCGAAGACAAAACCTTCAATCTGAAGCAAGGCGAAACCACGGATGTGATCCGGACCAAGCAGGGCTTCCTTATTTTGAAAGTGAACGGCCGCCGCGCCGCCGGCATTCCGCCGCTGAAAGAAGTTGACGATAATATCCGCCAGGCCATTTACTCGCAGAAACTCGAGCCTGCAGCCCGCGCCTTTCTCACGAAGCTGCGTGAGCAGGCGTACATTGACGTCAAGTCCGGATACACTGACACCGGCGCCAGCCCCAACCAGACGAACAAACCGGTCATCATGGCCGCGGCCAACGATGGTTCTGTGCCCGCGAAGCAAGCGCAGAAAAAGAAGAAAAAGAAGCTTGGTGTCTTCTAGATTCGTGTTCTCATAACCCGGCCTCCTTCCTCAGTGCTGTTCCCGGCCAACCGCTCAAAGCGCGATGAGCGTCTGTCCCGCCAAGCGGGACCTAGGATCCCGGCTCGCCGGGATCGCTAGATGCTGATACTGACAGCGCTCAGTTTTGCAAGCTGACCCGCTACTCAACACATCTTTACCTTCGCCAAAGCCCTGACCGCGATATAAACTTGCATCTAGAAAGATTGGGCCCTCGTTCAATGTCTGCCAGACCCTAAGGAGACATGTTGCGGAGTCCTCGTGGAGAACAGGTGCGCCGTTACTTCTCCCGGTCAGAAACTCATTTGGGTTGCGCGCTATTCGTGGTTGCCTACCCGTTTCGTTATAGGGTGGCCTGAGGGAACTGCTATGCGTCGCAGCAACGCTGCTGCACAAACAGCGAGGGGTGGGAAAGCCTTTCCCGCCTCTGAGTTAATCAGGCTAGTTCTTCTCTGCACGTATCTCGCCCTGTTCGCAGTCACCTACTACTTCGCGGCACTTGTGGGGCTTCAATTCCGGTTTCAGTACTTTCTGGTGGGTATCATATGGCCGGCGAACGCGCTGCTACTCGCGGCGTTCGTGCTCACCCCGAGGCGGCGCTGGTGGCTGGTACTCATCGCGACCGCACTGGCCCACACGGCTGCCCTGGGGCCCGTGGTGCCAGTCTGGCGTCTGGTTTGGCAGATCGTTGGCAACACAGTATTCGCTGCGGTGACTGCGGAAACTCTTGCGCGCATCGCGGGGCCCCGCCTTCACTTGGGAAACCGCCGTCAGGTGGTAGCTTACGCCGTAACCTCCTTCGTGACTCCGCTGCTGTTCACGCTCACCGCGCCTGCTTTCGTCCTTTCGTTGTTCCACCTCGAGCCAAACTTTAGCCCCGCCACTGCGCTGCTGAAGCTGACGCTTAGTAGCGCTACCGCGTTCTTGTTAGTAACGCCGCCCATAGTTTTGTGGGCGAATTACGATGTTCGCCGGGTGATCGAGGTGCCCGCGTCCCGAGTCTTCGAAGCTGCGGCGCTAACGATTTCGTTGCTGGCAGTGGGATTTTTTGCATTCAACAATGATCCCGAGATCGTCCACTCTCCGTCGCTGCTTTTGTGGTTTTTCCCCCCGCTTCTTTGGGCGGCCATACGTTTCGGACCCTTGGGGGCAAGCACATCGTTGTTTGCCATCGGCGTGATGTCTATTTGGGGGACGGCGCGTCATGTGGGTCCTTTTGTCCTCTCTGCCCAAGCGGACAAGGTTCTGTCGCTGCAACTGTTCTGGATTGTGATTTGTATTCCCATCATGCTTCTGGCCGCTGTGATTCGGGAACGCGAAGAAGCTGAACAACGCCTTCGCGAAAACCGAGAGGAGCTGAACCGGGATTACCAGCACGTTAGCGATCTGGCACGTAAGCTCATCGGTGCACAGGCCGATGAGCGCAAGAGAATTGCCGGCGAACTGCGCGACGAGGTCAGTCAACGCCTCGCGTTGCAGATCGCTGCCCTGCAATTGGAGCGTGAGAAGCAGACAGCGGCCGAACTGGATGCCATGGTCCGCCTCCAGGAAGTCGGCATGCGATGCTTGCAGAACGGCGATGGCGTGAAGGGACCTTTGACCGCCGTTTTGGACGCGGCCATCTTCTTGACCCAAGCTGACAAAGGCAGCATACAACTGCTCGACCATTCCTTGGGCGGGCTGAGGCTGGTGGCACAACAGGGTTTCGAAGATCGATTCAGCGATCTCTTTGCTGTCGTGACCAAACAGGCTACCTCGTGTAGAGCAGCCATGGAGAGCCGCGAGCGTGTCATTGTCGAGGATATCGCGGAGAGCAGAATATTTATCGGCACTCCTGAGCTTCAGGTTCTGCTCGATGCCGGGGTTCGCGCCGTGCAGTCTACACCGTTCCTCAGCAGCTCGGGCAGACTTCTGGGCATGGTCTCAACCTACTACGCCACGCCGCATCGGCCGCGCGAACGGGAGCTGCGGCTCATGGATCTCCTGGCCCGCCAGGCAGCCGACTACCTGGAGCGAAAGCAGGCAGAGGAAGCCTTGACTGCATCGTCGGCCCAGCTGCGACGTTTCCTGGAAGCCGCGCCTACCGGCTTGGTTCGTTGCAGCCGCGACTTGCGCTATCTATCGGCGAACTCGGCTTACGCTGAACTCGCCGGCTTGTCCTTGGAGCAGATCGTAGGCCATCGCATTATTGACGTCGTCGGGCCGGACGCATGGGATACACTCCGGCCTTTCATCGAGCGCGTACAGAAGGGCGAGCGGGTGGAATTTGAAACTCTGGTGCCCTACGCTGCGGCAGGTCCCCGCCACGTGCATGTAGTTGGCACGCCGGAGAAAAACGGCGCGGACGTAGTCGGATGGGTTGGTGCGATCACGGATATCACCGAGTTCAAGCGCGTCGAAAGGCAATTGCAGGAAGTGGAAAAGATGGTGGCGGCGGGACAGCTGGCCGCGTCCCTGGCTCACGAGATCAACAATCCGCTCTCCGCCGTTATGAACGCGTTATATCTCTTAAAGGGCCGTTCCGACCTGGATGCGACCGCCACAGCCTGGGTTTCAATGGCAAATAACGAAATTGGGCGCGTAGCACGCATTGTAAGACAGAGCCTGTCCTATTACCGGGTTGGCGTGGTAGCCAAGGAAGTCAACTTGGCCGCTTTGATTGAAGAGTCTCTTCAGGTCTTCGGTGACAAAGTGCAACGGGCGGGCATTGTTATCAGCAAAAGAATCAAGGGGAACACCAACATCATCGGCTTCGCAGACGAGATTCGCCAAGTCGTCGACAACCTGCTGGTCAACGCTGTTGAGGCTACACAACATGGCGGCCGTCTCACTCTGTACCTTCGGCCGTCACAAAGTTGGAAGACGCGCACCGAGCGGGGCGCTCGCCTCACGATCGCCGACAACGGATGTGGTATCGCCAAAGACTGCCTTGCCAGGGTCTTCGAACCTTTCTTCACGACCAAAGCTGAAAAAGGAACCGGGCTGGGACTATGGGTGGTGAAGGGAATCGTCGAAAAACACGGCGGAAGCATCAAGCTTCGCAGCAGCGACACGACTGCGAGGCGCGGAACTGTTATTTCGATTTTCTGGCCTTCCGCCGTCAAAGAACACCCCGCGAGCAAGCTCGCACGGTCAGAGCACGCCGCCTAGCAGTGACCTGGGCAGAGCCATGCCCAGACCTTCCAACCTTGCGCACGCGCTGCGCGTCCTACCTGAAAGCATGGACCTAAGCTTCTGGATTGGTATCGTCGCCGCTTTTCTGGTGATTGCCGGGCTGATCTCCCGTGGCTTTGCGCTGTTCGCTGAGTACCACGCCACCGGACGCTGGGCCAAGAACGCAACCGGCCTGCTCGCGGGGATCGGAATGCTGTCGCTGGCGGTCGCTATGTTGCTCACGCCGCGGAATGCTCTGGTGCTTTTGCAAGTGGCCCAGACCGGAGCGTCACGCGTGTTCCTGGTGCTGAGCAGCGGACTTCTCCTGGCGGCTATAGCGGCCTTCGGCATCATCAATTACTCCAAGCCTCTGCGTCTTTGGCACGAACGCAGGATAGAACGGGAACTGCGCCGCGAACTGCCTAAGATCTCCTAGCAACAGACACCGGCGCCCTGACCGTCCTGCAGTGCATGGGCCAAAGCGGAACCTTCGCGCCTTGCGGCGTGGAATGGGTGTTCTACAATGCTTCAGATGCGGATCTTGAGAATCGCCGGACCGGCCTTGCTTTACCTGGGCGCAGCGGCGCAGCCGCAACAGTCCGTCGACATCACGTCGGAACCCAGCCATCACCTGGTGCTCAAGAACGAGTACCTACGGGCATTCGACGTGATCGTGGCTCCGAAGGCCTCAACGTTGGTGCATCGCCACGAACACGACTACCTTTTCGTGACTCTGGGAGATTCTGACGTGACGAACGCGCGCGTGGGCGAGAAGCCCACGGGGCTGCAGCTCAAAGACGGCGAGACCCGTTTCACGGCCGGCGGCTTCGCGCACGCGGCGATCAATAACAGCGACCGCCCGTTCCACAACATCACAATTGATTTGCTTCAGGCAGCTACGAACGTAAAGCGATGCACGGAATCGTGTTCTATGCCTGTGCCCTGCGAAGCGGCAGCAAAGTCGGCCTGCGCCTCTGTCGAACGGCGGATCTCGTCTGACCAGTGGGTGATGTCGTTCGTCACCATGCCGCCGGGTTCGCGCTTAGAAAAGCACACGCCTGCCGTGCCGAATCTGGTTGTGGCGGTTTCCAATCTTGATCTGACTGTTCTCTCCGGCTCATCCACCAGAGAGATTAAGCGTGCTCCCGGTGGCCTTGCCTGGTCGCAGGCAGGGAACCAGCGGCTGATGAACAGCGCTTGGACCACTGGCGTAACCGGCACATTGATCAACAGCAGCAATGAGAGCGCAGCCAGCTTCGTCACCCTGGAGTTCACGGAAAACAAGAAATGACCATGCCGCAATCCAACTCTGTGCCCGACACCGCGGAAGCGCGCGGTTACAATCGCGCCAAGCGCCGCCTGGAGCTCGCCGACCTGGCGATCAGCTTCGGCTTTCTGATCGTACTGCTGGCCACGGGCTGGACGAATTGGCTGAGCACGCAGGCCCGGCACCTCGGCCGTGAACAGTATGAATGGAGCTTGTTTCTCTACGTTCTCTTCCTGAGCCTCATCAGCAAAGCTCTGAGCGTCGGGTTGGATTTCTACGGTTTCCGCCTGGAACATCGCTATAACCTGTCGAACCAGAAGGCGGGGTCGTGGATCCGTGACGAAGCGAAACGCTGGTTGGTAGGCCTGGTGCTGGCCACAGCTTTAGCCCAGATCGTGTACGGCTTGATGCGTGTTTCTCCAGAGCACTGGTGGGTCTACGCTTGGTTGATCTTCATCGCCTTGTTCATCTTCTTTGCCCAGATCGCGCCTGTGGTCCTGTTCCCGTTGTTCTATAAATTCGTTCCGTTGCAGAACGAAGAACTCAAGGCGCGGTTGGTGCGTCTGGGCGAGCGCGCCGGCACGCGCGTGCGCGGCGTTTACGAATGGAAGCTTTCAGAAAAGAGCAAAAAGGCCAACGCCGCGCTCACCGGTCTGGGGAACACCCGGCGCATCATCCTGGCCGACACGCTGCTCGAGAACTACAACGCCGACGAGATTGAGGCTGTGCTGGCCCACGAGCTTGGCCATCACGTTCACAAGCACATTCTCAAGAGCATCGGCGTGGAAGCCTTGGTGACGTTGGCCGGGTTCTGGGTCGCCAATCTCGCGCTCCAATACGCCATTTACGACGTGCACATGTTCCAGCATTTGACCGATTTTGCCAACCTGCCGCTGCTGGTGCTGGTGTCGAGCGCCTTGTCCTTACTGCTGATGCCGGCGCTGAACGCCTACTCCCGCTTTGCCGAACGCCAAGCCGATCGCTACTGCTGGAGCACGGTCCCCAGCATTGCTCCTTATGTGTCGGCGATGGAGAAGCTCAACAAGCAGAACCTGGCGGAGAGCCATCCTTCGCGGCTGGTGGAAATACTCTTTCATTCGCACCCGCCGGTCTCCAAGCGGATTGCCGCGGCCGAAGAGTGGGCTCGCAAGCACAGGCCCAGCCTGGCTACTTGAACGTCCGGGAGTCGTACAGTTGGTTGGAAGGATTCACCGCTGTGCGATGACCATCTCTTGCACGCGCCGCAAGTCTTCCTCAGTATCAACCTCCACGGTGCTAAACGGCGTTTCTTCCACGTAGATGTCGATTCCGTTCTCCAGCAGCCGCAATTGCTCCAGCCGTTCGGCGGCCTCGAGCTTCGATTCCGGAAGGCCGCAGAAGCGGTCCAGCGCCGCTTTGCGGTACGCGTACATGCCAAGATGTTTGAAGTAGGAGATGTTGCCGCCTTTGTCCCGGTCGAAAGGGATCGTAGAGCGTGAGAAATAGAGCGCCCGGCCGTTTTTGTCGGTTACGACTTTCACCGCGTTGGGATTGCTGATCTCGTCCGGCTTGCAGGGAGTCTTGATGGTTGAAACCTGAACCTCAGGACGGCGCATGGGCCGCAGTAGGGCTTCAATATGTTCCGGCCGCGCAGTCGGCAGGTCGCCCTGGATGTTTACATACACATCGGCGGCCACGCGTTGCGCCACCTCGTGAATGCGGTCCGTGCCGCTGCGATGGGCGGTGGACGTCATCTGCGCCTTCCAGCCGTGGGCCCGCGCCGCTTCCATCACTTCTTCCGAATCGGTGGCGATGATCACGTCTGCAAGCAGCGAAGACTTCTTTGCGGCTTCGTATACCAGACCGATCATGGGCTTGCCGGCGATCTCGCGCAGCACCTTGCGCGCCAATCGCGTCGATCCCAGCCGCGCGGGAATGATGGCGATGGCGGTGAAAGATTCAGGCATGGAGCAGCATGGTTCGAGTTTTGACGTTTAGGAAGATTGTGATGCAACAGACGGCTGTCATCCTGAGCGGAGCGCCTCGAAGAGTTGCCCCTGAAGAGAATTCAGGGCGCGGAGTCGAAGGACCCCGAGCCAATCTCGGCCGGCGACGCAGTGTCAAGGCATTCTCTAGAGAACTCCCCGATACGCCCTTTACTCGACAATCATTCTCGGGGTCCTTCGACTCGCCCTCACCCCGCCAAGCCGGGGCTCGGCCTCGCTCAGGATGACAGCCCGGGAAACCAGTGGTGTTGAAGGGAATTAAACGCACCTTTCAGCTCCTCTTCCTCAGCTGCTGCAGTTTCTGCGATTTCTCTTCCACGCTCCGCGCCAGCTTCTCTTTGAGCTGTTTCAGCTTCCCCGCAACAGCCGTATTACTGAGGCCGATGATCTGCGCGGCCAGGATCCCGGCGTTGGTGGCGCCGGGTTTGCCGATGGCGACGGTTGCCACGGGAATGCCTGCCGGCATCTGCACTGTGGCCAGCAGCGAGTCCAGCCCGTTCAGCGCCGTGGAAGGAATGGGAACGCCGATGACCGGCAACGTGGTCTCCGCCGCGATCACGCCGGCCAGATGTGCGGCGCCGCCGGCTCCGGCGATGATCACTTTCACACCGCGCGACGCTGCGGTCCGCGCGAACTCCGCCGTCCGCGCCGGCGAGCGGTGGGCTGAGGTTACATCGATTTCATACGAGATGCTGAAATCATCCAGGGCTTTGGCGGCTTCGTTCATGATTTCCAGGTCCGAGTCGGACCCCATCACAATGGAAACGAGAGGGCTTTCAGGCATGAAGTATTTTTACCTCGTGGTTCCGGCAAGCCGGAACGGATCTACGTCGGTTGTTTGAGTGCTCGTGCTCCGATGTCGCGCCGGTAGTACATGTCTTCGAACCGGATACAGCCCACGGCCTCGTAGGCTTTTGAAATCGCGTCTTCGAGTTTGGGCGCGCGAGCCGTCACGCCCAGCACGCGGCCACCGCTCGAATACATCCTGCCTTCGAGCATACTGGTGCCGGCGTGGAAGACTTTCACGTTCTCGATTTGGGCTGCGCGATCGAGCCCGACGATTTCTCTGCCGGAGACGAAGCTGCCGGGATAGCCTCCGGACGCCACGACCACGCAACAGGAAGCGTCGCTTGACCATTTGAACACGCCATCGCTCACGCGACCGTCGATCGCGGCCTCAATCGCCTCGAGGAGATCGCTATCGAGGCGCATGAGCACGGCCTGGGTTTCAGGATCACCGAACCGGCAGTTGAACTCGAGCACCATCGGCCCGCGCGCGGTCATCATCAGTCCGCAATAAAGAATGCCGCGAAACTCCATCCCCTCAGACTTCATGCCTGTGATTGTGGGCCGCGCGATGTGATTGAGGAGCCACTCCACCATGGCTTCGTCGGCCAGCGATCCCGTGGAGTACGCGCCCATCCCGCCTGTGTTGGCTCCAGTATCGCCCTCGCCGATGCGCTTGTGGTCCTGGGCAGCCACCAGCGGCGCCACGCGCTCACCATCGCTCAGCACCAGGAAGGATAATTCTTCGCCCTTGAGATGCTCTTCCAGCACCACACGCGACGAAGGCGACCCCAGCAGCTTTCCGCTGAACATGTCCGCGGCCACGGTGGCTGCTTCTTCCTTGGTGGTAGCGATCACTACGCCTTTGCCCGCCGCCAGGCCGTCGGCCTTAACCACCACCGGCAGCGAGAACAAGCCCAGCGACTTACGCGCTTCGTCTTCGGACGCGCACACCGCGTAGTGGGCCGTAGGAATGTTGTGGCGCTGCATGAATTCTTTGGCGAAGCTCTTGCTCCATTCCAGCTGCGACGCCGCCTGGGTAGGTCCAAAGATGCGCAGCCCGCGGCGCGCGAATTCGTCCACTACACCGAGGGATAGCGGAAGCTCCGGGCCGACCACAGTAATATCCGGCTGTATCTGATGGGCCGCCCCCAGCAGGCTTTCCGGGCTCTTGGCGTCGCCGGCGACACACGTGGCTTCCTGGCAGATGCCGCCGTTGCCGGGCAGGCACACGACTTCCGACACGCGTTTCGACTGGCTCAGCTTCCACACCAGAGCGTGCTCCCGGCCTCCGCTACCAATGACAAGAATCTTCATAGACAAAGGGCAACAGTAAAGATAAATCAAAGCGCCTAGTCACGCACCCTTGAGAGGTGACTTTGGTTTGCGGGCCTACTTGCAGGGGGTTTATCAACAATTCAGACGAAAAACTCCGGAGGTGAGACAAAAACCTCCCTCAACGAAAATCCTCAGCGCCGTTAGGCGCGACGACTGGGTAGGCATCTAAAACAGACAGAGCCCCGGGGGGGCGGCACAGAGGATTTTTGGGGAACCCCCGGTAAGATAAGTACACACCCCAACAAGGGGCACCATTGCGAACCACCTCTGCAGCCTAGCGCAATTACGTTAAGAGACGACCGGAGCCAGCCCTATTGGTGTCGCCCCGCTAGGGCTCGCGATCTATTGGACCCGTAACCCACCCTTCCGGCTTCGCCTCCAGGGTGGGCTATTCTCTAGTCGCGCCTCCGGCGCTTAAAGTGTCTAGAAACGCAAGAGCGCACGCCTTAAGAACATCGCGCGCTAAGACCCAAAATCACGCCTCAGAGAAACGAGTAGTCGATCTACTTTCCCGTCGCCCTCGGCGTCATCCCCAACTGCCACATGAGGAAGTTCAGTTCGTCGGTGACCTCATCGATCTCTTTGCTCACTGGTGTGCCCCCGGAGTGTCCGGCCTTGGTGTCATAGTGCAGCAGTACCGGTTTGTCCGAACCGGTGGATGCCTGCATCAGGGCGGCCATCTTGCGGGCGTGCAGGGGAGCTACGCGGGTGTCGGAGTCGCCGCTGATGAACAGCACCGCCGGATACTTGGTCCCGGGCTTCACATGCTGGTACGGCGAATAAGCATAGATGTACTTGAACTGATCGGCATTGTCTGACGATCCGTACTCAGGCACCCAGTAACTGGCTACTAAGAACTTGTGATAACGAACCATATCGAGCAGCGGATATCCGCAGCTGACGGCAGCGAACAGATCCGGACGCTGGGTAAGCGCCGCTCCCATCAGCAAGCCGCCGTTGCTGCGTCCACGGATGGCCAGGCGCTCCGGCGAAGTGTATTTGTTCTTGACCAGCCATTCGCCGGCAGCGATGAAGTCGTCAAAGACATTCTGTTTTTTGTCCAGCATTCCGGCATGGTGCCAGGCTTCGCCGAACTCGCCCCCGCCGCGCATGTTGGCAAGCGCCCACACCCCACCGCTTTCCATCCAGGCTGCCGCGAAGGGGCTGAACGTGGGATTGGAATTCAAGTTGAAACCGCCGTAGCCGGTAAGCAGCGTGGGATGGGAACCATCGAGCTTGAGCCCCTTGGCGTGCGCCAGGAACATGGGAATTTTGGTCCCGTCCTTGGAGGGGTACCACACCTGCTTCACTTCGTACTGGTCCGATTGAATCGGCACCGGCGACTGAAACCACACTGTCTGCTTGCCGGTCGCCACGTCATAACGATAGATCGAGGACGGAATGTGAAAAGAGTTGAAGGTATAAAAACCTTCGTCGCGGTCCCATTCCCCACGCAGCCCTGAGAGATTACCCAGGGTAGGCGGATTGATTTCCCGCACCGGTTTGCCGTTGATGTCATAGAGTCTGAGGTGGTTGACAACGTCCTGGGTTACAGCGACAACCAGTTTGCCGCCGGCCAGGGAGAGGCTGTCGATGGCATTTTCGCCTTCCGGAATCACTTCGCGCCAGTGGTCGCGCGCGGGATTCTTCAAATCCACTTCCAGAACCCGCCATTTGGGCGCATTCCAATTGGTGCGCAGGTACAGCTTATCTCCACCCACATTCGGCCCTTCTCCGCCGCCGGATGAGAACGCCGCAGCGACGTCATTGACCACGGGAACGATCGCGCCTTTGGATTTCAAGTCCTGGAAGTAGACTTCGTTCTTGGTTGCAGCCGAGCCGTAGCTCACGTTGATGATCAGGTAGTGCCCGTCGTTGGACAGGCTGGCGTTGATGATCTTTTCCGGGCCGTAGCCTTTGCCGAAGATCTCAGTGTCCGCGTCGCTGCCGCCGATCTTGTGGAAGTACACGCGCGGACCTTCTGGTGTTTGCCGCGTCAGGTACACGCCGCTCTTGTCGGGCAAAATCGCGATGCCCGAGTACCGGGCGCGGGGGAATTGGTCAGGCAGGTCTTTGCGGGCGTTGACATCAAAAAGACGGGGCGTGGTTTCATCCTCGCCGCCGGAGCGCAGCGAATAGACGATGAGGGAGCCGTCCTTCGATACCGAGTTCAAATTGACGGTGATGGTGTGCTGCGGGCTCAGAGCCAGCGGGTCGACCAGCAGTTCGTCTTTGCCGTTCAGGCCCTGACGTACGTAGAGCATGGCCTGATCCTGGTCAGCGCGGCGCCGCGTGAAAAAGTAGCGTCCGTTGCGCACCGTTGGAGTATTCATGGTTTCAATCTTAAGAAGGGCGCTCACCTTGGCTTTGAGCGCGTCGCGTCCTGGAATTTTGGCGAGAACAGAGTCGGTGTACGCATTCTGCTCGTCAATCCAGGCCCGGGTCTCCGGGCTGTTCTGATCCTCCAGCCAGCGGTAGGGATCCGTGATCTCCACACCATGAATGGTCTCCTTCACTTCATTGACGGCGGTTTTGGGAACTCCCGGCGCAGCAGGCGCGAGTGGCGCTTGAGCGCGGACCGCCAGGTTGAAAAGGAAAAGAACCAGGACAAACATGATCGCTGCAGTATGAAACTTTCGGCGCATCGCAGTCTCCGGAGGGAACGTTGGTGTAGGCGCTGGGAACCAGGCCTTGTGAAACTCACGCTGTCGCCGCCGATTCTAGTTTTTCCGGAACACCGCGGTCAAGGCGCGGCGTAGGGCCTCCGGCTCCTTATATACTGATCTGCTGGTATGCCGCCTCCGGTCCGAGCCGCCCCGCCCTTCAAAGTCCGTCTCAAGCTCTTGCCTTCGCTCAAGCGAGGCGAAATGTGGCGCTACTTTGGTCCGGCCTTCGTCGCCAGCGTGGCCTACATTGACCCCGGAAATTTCGCCACCAACATTGAAGGCGGCGCCAAGTTCGGTTATTCGCTGTTGTGGGTGTTGCTGTGGTCCAACGCCATGGCCATCCTCATCCAGTATCTTTCCGCAAAACTGGGGATCGCTACCGGGCGGACTTTGCCGCAGAATTGCCGCGCGGCGTTCTCGCGTCCTGTGAATTTCGGCCTCTGGATCGCGGCCGAAGTCGCGGCGCTGGCCACCGACATGGCGGAGTTTCTGGGCGCCGCGCTCGGCTTCTATCTCCTTTTCGGCATCAACCTTTTTGTGGCAGCGCTCATCACCGCGGCGCTGGTGTTCCTGATCCTGGCAGTAGAACTGTACGGATTCCGCCGCCTGGAACAAGTCATCATGGCGTTCGTCTTTGCCGTCGCCGGCTGCTATGCCATCGAGATTTTTATGGTCCACGCCGATTGGGGCAGCGTGGCCTATCACATCGTCGTGCCTACCATCAGCTCCAAGAGCATTTACATCGCCGTGGGCATGCTGGGCGCCACGGTGATGCCCCACGTTGTCTACCTGCATTCCGCGCTGGTGCAGCACCGCGTGAAGGAAGATTCGTTTCACTGTCCAACCAACCAGTGGCTGCGCACGTTGCGCCATCTGCACTACGAGCTGGTGGATGTGCTGGCCGCCATGAACGGCGCCTGGCTGATCAACTCCGCCATGATCGTGATGGCCGCGGCCGCGTTTTATAGTGGCGGCTTTGCAGTGAGCACCGTCGAGCAGGCGCATCTCACACTCAAGCCGCTGCTGGGCGGGTTGTCAGCCACGGCGTTTGCCATGGCGCTGCTGTTTTCAGGATTGTCATCATCCACGGTCGGGACCATGGCGGGGCAGGTCATCATTGAAGGCTTTCTCGATATCAAGTTCAACGTTTTCCTGCGCCGGTTCCTTACCATCATTCCTGCGCTGGTAGTGATCGGCATGAAACTCGATACCCTGAAGATTTTGATACTATCTCAGGTTGTGCTGAGCTTCGCGCTCCCCTTTGCGCTGGTGCCGCTGATCCTGCTGACGCGGCGCGAATCCGTGATGGGAGACCTGGTCAACAACCGGCGGACCAACGCGTTGGCCTATGTCGTCACAGCCGTCATCATCGCCCTGAACCTGCTTCTGCTGTACCAGCAATTCGGCGGCGAGTTCTGACCGCATGATGAAAGCCTTCGGATTTTGCGCCGGCCTCCGGCGTGCGCGAATCAAAGAAATGAGGAGTCGGATTTGATGAACACATTTGCCAGCCGAGCCAAGTTGCGCGTGAACAACCAGGACTACGAGATCTGCCGTCTCGACGCGCTTGAGCGGCAAGGATGCCCGCCGCATCGCCTTCCTTATTCTTTGCGAATTCTGCTCGAGAACCTCTTACGCACCGAGAACGGGCGCAGCGTGACCGCCGATGACATCCGCTTCCTGGCGGAATGGAAACCGCAAGCCATTCCCGACAAAGAAATCGCCTTTACCCCGGCGCGCGTGCTCATGCAGGACTTCACGGGCGTGCCGGCGGTCGTGGATCTGGCCGCCATGCGCGACGCCATGAAGAAGATGGGCGGCAGCGCCGCCTTGATCAATCCGCTGCAACCCGCCGAGCTGGTCATTGACCACTCCGTGCAGGTGGATGAATTTGCGACGGCGAAGGCTTTCGGCATCAATGCGCGCTTCGAGTTCGATCGCAACCAGGAGCGTTACGCGTTTCTTCGCTGGGGGCAATCCGCATTCCGCAATTTCAAAGTCGTGCCGCCTGACATGGGCATCGTCCACCAGGTGAACCTGGAGTATCTGGCGCGCGTGGTGTTCTCCGAGAAGAAGGACGGAACCACGTTGGCGTATCCCGATACGCTCGTCGGCACGGACTCTCACACCACCATGATCAACGGCCTGGGCGTGCTGGGTTGGGGCGTGGGCGGCATTGAGGCCGAGGCTGCCATGCTGGGACAACCGGTATCCATGCTGCTGCCGCAAGTTGTCGGATTCAAATTAACCGGCGCGCTACACGAAGGCGCCACCGCGACCGACCTGGTGCTCACCGTCACCGAGATTCTGCGCAAGACCGGTGTGGTCGGCAAGTTCGTGGAATTCTTTGGCCCGGGCCTGGATTATCTGCCGCTCGCTGACCGCGCCACCATCGCCAACATGTCGCCGGAGTACGGCGCAACCTGCGGATTCTTCCCGGTGGATGAAATCACTCTTGGCTACCTGCGTACCACCGGCCGCGACAAGCAGCAGATCGCACTCGTGGAGGCCTATTGCAAAGAGCAAGGCCTGTTCCGCACCAGCAAGGGCAAGAGTGAAGATGCGGAGTACTCGCAGGTGGTAGAGCTCGATCTCGGGACCGTCGAGCCGAGCGTGGCCGGGCCGCGGCGTCCGCAAGACCGCGCGCCGCTTTCGAAGGCCAAGGAATCGTTCGCGCAAGCGTTGCCCGGGCTCATCGGGCCTCGCGCGATGAAAAATGGCGATAAGACCGCACCGAAGCAGGTTGCGCGTCTTGAGAGCGAGGGCGGCACTACGGCGATCGCATTGGAGGATCCGCATGCTCCGGCCGCGGAGAAGACCGTTGGTAACGACGTCTTCAACGAACTCCACGACGGCTCTGTGGTCATCGCCGCCATTACCAGTTGCACCAACACGTCGAACCCATCGGTCATGATAGCCGCGGGTCTATTGGCGAAAAAGGCAGTCGAAAAAGGTCTTGAGCGCAAGCCGTGGGTCAAGACTTCGCTGGCGCCGGGCTCGCGCGTGGTGGCGGAATACTACCGGAAGGCCGGTCTGGTTCCTTACCTCGAGCAGCTTGGGTTTCATATTGTGGGCTACGGGTGCACGACGTGTATCGGCAACTCCGGCCCGCTGCCGCAAGACGTGTCCTATGCGATCAACGAGAAGGAACTAGTTGCCGTCTCGGTGCTCTCCGGCAATCGTAACTTTGAAGGCCGCATCAACTCGGAAGTGCGCGCGAATTATCTGATGTCGCCGCCGCTGGTGGTGGCTTACGCCCTGGCCGGACAAATGGATACCGACATCACTCGCGATGCTTTGGGCACGGGCAAAGACGGCAAGCCGGTCTACCTGCGCGACATTTGGCCGTCGCAGAAAGAAGTGCAGGACGCGATCGCCGGCGCGGTTGACTCCAGCATGTTCACCCACAATTACGAAACCATCTTTGACGGGGATGCCGAGTGGAAGAAGCTCCATGTTCCCCAAGGCGAAACCTATCAGTGGGATGCGAAGTCCACGTACATCAAGCGCGCACCCTACTTTGACGACATGCCGCTGAAGCCGGCTCCGGTCAAGGACATTCAAGGAGCCCGCGTGCTGGCGAAGCTGGGTCACAGTGTCACCACGGACCATATTTCGCCCGCCGGCTCCATCAAGCCCGCGAGCCCGGCGGGAAAGTATCTTCAGGAACGGGGCGTCAAGCCTGCGGACTTCAACTCCTACGGCTCGCGCCGCGGCAACCATGAAGTCATGGTGCGGGGCACGTTCGCCAATGTCCGGCTGCGCAACCGCCTGGCGCCGGAGACGGAAGGCGGCATGACCAAGTACTTGCCGAGCGGCGACGTCATGACCATCTTTGACGCTTCAGTCAAGTACATTGCCGCGGGCGTGCCGCTGATCATTCTCGCAGGAAAGGAATACGGTTCCGGCTCATCGCGCGATTGGGCCGCCAAAGGGCCGTTGCTCCTCGGCGTGCGTGCGGTGATTGCGGAAAGCTACGAGCGCATTCACCGGTCGAACCTGGTTGGCATGGGCATTTTGCCGCTGCAGTTCCTGCCGGAGGAAGACCCTGACACTCTGGGCCTGACGGGCGAAGAAACCTATGACATCGTCGGTCTTCCGCAGCTTTTGGCCGGCAAGCTCGCAGGCAATAGGCAGATCAAAGTCCGCGCCACCGCCGCCGGCGGCCGGGTGACGGAGTTCTTCGCCCAGGTGCGCATCGACACGCCGCAGGAGATCCTCTACTACGAGCACGGCGGGATTCTGCAGTACGTGCTGAGGCAGTTGCTGGCCGGGAAGTAAGAGCGCGGAATGAAAGAAGGCTGGCACGGCAAGGAGTACCTGATCTTGTTCGCCGAGTCGGAGGTTGCGAACGCGTCCGAGCGCTATGCAATCTCCGAGTGCATTCCTGGATGCCAGGTGCTGGGATTTCGTGGATGGGACGATTTCATCGTTCGCGATTCCCTCGGGAATGTCCATTCCGTGCCGACAGTTCCTCTTGACACCAAGTATCTGTCGCCGCTTTCGCTTCCAAGCGAACTCGATCTCGCGCCGGATCCACGCTTTGGCGGCAAAATTAAGTGGTACGTGAAACCACTCGTTTTTGGCGGTGACGCTAACCACGCAGACAACCTCATCTGGGTCAGTCACGATGAGCACGCGCAACTTGTACGCTGGTGGAACGACCTATACCGTTCAGTAAAGCCGCGAGCATGATTCCCGAGATTGCCAAAGAGCTCGCCAGCGCCGGAGGCGCGTCATAACGCGCGGGGAAATAGTCCATGATTCCGATTCGTGATTTGTTTGAGACTCACCTGACTGTCGCCGACTTAACGCGTTCCATGTCGTTCTTCGGCGAGACTCTGGGACTCGAACTGGCGCAGGTTTTTCCGGAGCGAAGGGCGGCGTTCTACTGGATCGGCCGCGATCGGACATCCATGCTCGGACTGTGGGAGACCGGCTCCGCTCCACAACGCATGAGCCTGCACGTCGCATTTACCATCGAGCTTTCTGACCTGCTGAACGCACCGCAGCGCCTTCGCGCCGCCAACGTCATCCCCCGTGATTTCGAGGGAAATCCCACCGATGAACCAGTAGTTCTGGCGTGGATGCCGGCAGCTTCGCTCTACTTCCACGATCCCGACGGCAACCTGCTGGAATTCCTGGCGATGCTGCCGGAAGATCCCAAACCGGAGTTGGGAGTCGTCAAGTGGACGGAGTGGATAAGCTGCAAGAGCGCCGGAGGCGCGACATAGGGGTAGCCCAGGCCGTAAGGCCTGGGAAAGCGTAAGAAAAAAGTCGAGCCCCGGAGGGGCGGCACATCTCACCCTAGAACATATTTCGGATCAAATTCCACGCCGTGTTTCTTCAAGAGCGCATAGATTTCGTCCTCATAGGTCATCTTGCGATGGTGCGTCTCTTGATTGCGAACGTATCTCGCAACGGACGCAATATTAGAAGCACTTACGGTAAAGCACGCGTATCCTTCCTGCCAGGCAAATCCTCCCCGCTTATTTATGAATCTTGAGGAATTTGATTTCAGAAGATTGACCGCCTTAGGCACAGGAATACCAATCGGCAGTTCGATCAACGCGTGGATGTGATCTTCGATTCCTCCGATAACATGTACCCAGATGCCGACGTTTTTGCAAATTCCGGCCATGTAGGCCCAAAGTTCAGGTTGCGTCCGTTTTGAGATTAGCTTTTTGCGGCCTTTTGTGCTGAACACAATGTGGAAATGGTTCTTGGTGTAGGTATGTGACATAAATGTGCCGCCCCTCCGGGGCTCACATCTTAAACGACCTTCCCCAGGCCTTACGGCCTGGGCTACCCGTATGGCGCGCCTGTCGGCGCTCTCTTCGTGGGGCGAACCAGCTTACTTTCCGATCGACGGTGTCTAAAACAGAGGAGGGAGAAACCACAATGAAGCTACTGTTCGCGGTGATGCTTGGCTTCACCTTTTTGTGTCTCGCAACGCCAGGCGCACAAGCGCAAATGACGCCGGAGAGCCAAGCGCAACCGCAGACTCACGAACCTTCGCCTCGCGAGGTCGTGGAACAGCTTTGGGGCATGGCCACGCAAGGGTATCTCTTGAAGCGCGACGATGCGCGCCGGGCCGCCGGGCTCTTCACCCAGCCCGGTGCGGCGCCGAAAACCAGAAAATTCGCGGTCATTTCCAACGGCTACTGGGTGGACCGCCCGCAGTTCGAAGGGACCACGGCGAAGGTCATGGTGGAATATTACGACATCGGTAGCATCGACTCGGTGCTCCGCTTCACGCCGGTCCCGCCTTCTCATGACCCATGCAGCATGGGGAAGACGTTTGTCGTCTACGACCTGGTCTTCGCGCCTTCACGTTTGAGGATGGTCGGCGCCGATGGCAAGACGTTCCTTCGCGAGGCACCCAGCCTCCCAGAGTGGCAGATCAAGGGCAGTCCGCAGCCGCCCTTCGCAACGGTGAACACCGCTATCCGCTATGTCCTCGAGCGCCGCCGCAAGGCGACCGACCCGGCGATCCAGCAAAACGCGGATAGAACCATTGCGGTTCTTTTGCGGTATCACTGAGGCCGGCTCGCATCGTATACCCGATAAGGATCCCCGATCGCCGGATCACCCGATCACCAGATCACCCGATCTCGCTCCTCCCCTTCCCAAAACCCTCATTTCAGCGGGATAATATCTGTTTAACTGGTAATCATCTCGTCCCACTTATGGAGTCCGCGTCCCTCTTGACCAAACGCTAGCAGCCAATTAGAACATTTCGGATCGAAAACGTCGGCTCTACGGCGCGGGTTCGCCTTGAAGGAGGCACTTTTGAAAGTTTACGAAGGCAAGGACATCCGCAATCTGGTTGTGATCGGGCACTCGCACGCGGGCAAGACCTCCCTGGTTTCGGCCATGCTCTACAGCGGCGGCACCACGCCCAAGCTCGGGCGGGTGGACGACGGCTCCGCGATGACTGACTACGATGAAGAAGAGATTGACCGGCAAATGACCATCGCCACCGGAGTGGCCCCCGTGGAATGGCGCAACACCAAGATCAATCTGCTCGACACGCCAGGTTTCCCGATGTTTGCCCATGAAGCCAAGCTGGCCATGGCGGCTGCCGAAGCCGCGCTGGTGGTGGTAGACGGCGTCGCCGGCGTGGAAGTAGTGACCGATAAAGTCTGGCAGTACGCGGACGAGATCAATCTGCCGCGCGTGATCGTGGTGAGCCGCATGGACCGCGATCGCGCCAACCACGAGACAGCTCTCGCCAGCCTCCGCGAGGCTTTTGGCCGCCAAGTGGTGCCTATGCAGATTCCCATCGGCAGCGAGAAGAACCTGAAGGGCGTCGTGGATCTGGTCACCATGAAGGCCTACACCTACGATATGGGCGGCAGCGGCAAAGGCAAAGAAGGGCCTATCCCTGCCGAGCTCGAAGCTGCGGCCAAGGAAGCCCATGAGAAGCTGGTGGAGATCGTGGCCGAAGGCAAAGACGAGCTGATGGAAGAGTTCTTCGACAAGGGGACCATCTCCGAAGAGCACCTGGTTCCCGCTTTGCATGAGGCCATCCGCGACGACAAGATGTTCCCCGTGCTGTTCACTTCCGGCCTGGGCAACGTGGGCACAGATCACCTTCTCGATTTCATCGTGGACTACTTTCCCACTGCCGCCGAGCACCCCACCGTCCATTCGGCGTCAGACGCTTCCGGCAACGGCAAGGAAGCCGAGCGGAAAGTCACTGACTCCGAGCCGGCATCCATTTACGTTTTCCGTACCGCCAACGATCCCTTCGCCGGACGCATTACTTATTTCAAGGTTTTCTCCGGCGTGGTCAAAAACGACGCTACACTGCAGAACTTCACGCGCAGCACGTCAGAGAAGCTCTCCCATCTTTCCATCGCGCAGGGCAAAAACCTTGTTGCAGTACCGGAACTACATGCCGGCGACATCGGCGCCATCGCGAAGCTCAAAGATACGCTCTCCAGCGACACGCTAGGCGACAAGGCCAAGCCCATCCAGTATCCCAAGATCGCGCTGCCCGAGCCGGCGATCACGTTCGCTATCGAACCAAAATCGCGCAACGATGAAGACAAGCTCTCCAACGGCCTGCATAAACTTATGGAAGAAGATTCCATGGTGCGTTTCTATCGCGACCCGCAGACCAAGGAGTTTCTGATCGCGGGTACGGGCCAGCAGCACATCGAGGTCCTGGTCTCCAAGCTCAAGCGGCGCTACCACACCGAGGTGAACTTAAAGGCGCCCAAGGTGCCTTACCGCGAGACGATTCGCGGACGCGCCGACGTCCAGGGACGCCACAAGAAACAGACGGGCGGCCACGGCCAGTACGGCGACTGCAAGATCAAGATGGAACCGCTCGAACGCGGCAAGCAGTTTGAGTTCGTCAACGATATCTTCGGCGGCGCTATTCCCAAGAACTTCATTCCCGCTGTCGAAAAGGGAATCATCGAAGCGGCGGAGCGCGGCTATCTCGCCGGATATCCCATGGTGGACTTCAAGGTCACGCTCTATGACGGCAGCTACCATGACGTGGACTCCAACGAGCTTTCGTTCAAGATGGCCGGCCGCATCGCTTTCCGCAAAGCCATGGAGCAGGCCAAACCGGCGCTTCTGGAGCCGATCATGAAAGTGGAGATCACCATTCCCGACGAGTTCGCGGGCAGCATCATGGGCGATCTGAACTCGCGGCGGGGGCGCATCCAGGGTATGGACAACAAGGCCGGCAAGACCATTGTGAAGGCCGAGGTGCCGATGGCCGAGATGCTGACTTACGGCGCCGATCTCACGTCCATGACCCAGGGCCGCGGCAGCTTCAACATGGAGATGTCGCACTACGATTTTGTCCCCGCCGTGAACGCGGAAAAGATCATTACCCAGTTCAAAGCTTCCCGCGGCGAAGTCACCGAAGAAGAAGAGTAGGCCCTTCCTTAACCAGACAACGGGTCCCTTCAGGGAACAGGGTCTCGGACACCGCCCTCGCTGCAAATAGATTCCCTGAATCGCCGGGATTGCGAAAGATTTGCCGGATTCGGCAGCCGGACTCTGCTTACGCCAGCGAAAAAGCTCCCGGCATTGTCCTAAACCATTGATAGTGATAGCACTTTTGATTCTTGCATCCAGCAGCTCACAAGCGGCCCCGGAGGCCGGAATTGGCGTCAAAACAAGGTATGATGGAAGCAGTGTTGCTGCTTCCTGCGAGGTATTCGTTGCATCGAGTTTTGTTTGTGGTCCTGACGGCGTTTGGGCTGCCGGGTGTAATCGTGTTGCCTGTGGTCGCTCAGAGTTCAGCTGCCGCCAGCCAGCCTGGGCCAAGCCAGGCTGCGGAGTCGCCGGCCGAACAACCACAAGCCGCGTTACCGAACGCTGCCCAATCCAAGGCCGCCCAATCTGATCCCGTCCTGGTTACCATCGCCGAAGCTGAGAAAGCCTACGAGGCCGGCCAGGCTGACTACAAAGCCGGGCATCTGGATGCCGCCAAGCAGGATTTCAACCGCGCCGTCGACATCCTGATGCAAGGCTCAGTGAGCATCAAGGACGATGAGCGGCTGCAGCAGGAATTCGACAAAATTACCGAGGAAATCAACAAGCTGGAAATGGCGGCCTTTAAGGCCGGCGACGGTTTCACCCAACAGCAAGCCACGCCCGCGCCAATCGACGAAGCCAACCAGGTGACGTTCCCGGTGGACGTGAACATTAAGGCCAAGGCGGAAGCCGGACTCAAGGACACGCAGTCTGACCTGCCCCTGATGATCAACGACTACGTGGCAGGTTATATCAACTACTTTTCTACCCGGGGCCGTGGCGTGTTTGAGCGCGCTCTCGTGCGCTCGGGACGCTATCGCGACATGATTCAGCGCGTCTTCAAGGAAGAAGGCGTGCCCCAGGACCTGATCTTCCTGGCCCAGGCGGAATCCGGTTTCCATCCGCTGGCCTTGTCCCGCGCCCGGGCCCGCGGCATGTGGCAGTTCATGGCCAGCCGCGGTGTAGGCTACGGCCTGCGCCGGACCTGGTGGGTTGACGATCGCCAGGACCCGGAACGTTCCACGCACGCCGCTGCCAAGCATCTCAAAGACCTCTACAACCAGTTTGGCGATTGGTACCTGGCGATGGCCGCTTACAATTCCGGCCCCGGGAACGTCCAACAAGCTGTCCGTCGCACCGGCTACGCCGACTTCTGGGAGCTCTACCGCCGCGACGTCCTGCCGAAGGAAACCAAGAATTACGTTCCTATCATCCTGGCCATGACCATCATGTCCAAAAACCCGCAGCAATACGGGTTGGACTCCCTGGAACTTGAGCGTACGGAGAGTTTCGACGTGGTCCGCGTTGACTATCCTGTGGATTTACGCCTTGTGGCGGAATGCGTAGAGGTGCCGGTGGAGGAGCTGGTGGACCTGAATCCCAGCCTGCTGCGCCGTACCACTCCGAAAGACCAGGCATTCGATCTGCATTTGCCGGCCGGCACCAGGGAGAAGTACGAAACGGCGATCGCCGCCATTCCCCGCGATCAGCGCGTCTCCTGGAGGTATTACAAGGTCCAGGAGGGCGACACTCTGGCCGGAATTGCGAAAAAATATCGCACGACAGTACGAGCCATCGCTCAGGCCAACGGCATTCCCGAAACTGAACTGACGGCGGATTCACGGCTGGTCATCCCGGTGAGTCAGGCCGAGTCTGACGCTGCTCACATCCGGTACTCAAAGTATGCTTCGCGCTATCGCGTCCACACCGGCGATACCGTGCTCACGGTGGCGGAGGATTTCGGCGTGGCTCCTGAGCGCTTGCGTCGTTGGAACAAATTGAAAGGAAACGAGTTACGCAGAGGCCGTTTGCTGACCGTCTATAAGCCTCTCGGCCCCGGGGAGGCGGATAAAGCCCCGCCGCGGAGGCGCACCAAGAAGACCCCGCACAACGCCGCTAAGCCCAAAACCAGCACAGCTGCCGCGAGCAACGCCAAAAAGACAACAGCAGCCAGCACACCCTGACTTGATTATTCTTCCTGCGCGTTGCACACTTGATGCGCGTAGTTGACACAGCATTCATGTCAATTGTTATAATCCGCGCCTGCTTGATGTGCGGAAGCGGAGGTATCGCGGCCCTAATTTTCTGGAGGAACTATGAGCTTTTACGATGAGACCCTCAGAGCACGGCATGAGGACGATGAGGATGATTTCGGCGAAGTCGGTGGCTACAACAGCAGTTCCGGGGTGGAAGAGGATTACGACGAAGAGGAAGAAGAATCGATTGGCGCTGAGATCGGAGTCGGCGGCGCCGGCGCAGGAGCGATGACCGGCGGGGCAGCCGCGGTCCCTGCTCCAACAGCGCCTCCCGCCGCTAAGAAAAAACCGGCAGCAAAGAAGAAAAAAGCCGCCAAGAAAAAACCCGCCAAAAAGAAGGCCAGCAAGAAGAAGGCCGCCAAGAAAAAGGCCAAGAAGGGAAAGAAAAAAGGCGGCAAGAAAAAAAGCGCCAGAAAGAAAAAGTAAGATCGGTTGAAAGAAAGGCCGCGGTGAGCCGCGGCCTTTTTCTGTAGTTACCTCAGCGGCTGAAGCCGCCCTCTCTAGGATCTCTCACCGCAGGCCTGTAGGCCTGCTCCACCGCGTCGCTGATAAACATCCCGTTCCGTTACGCGTAAATGCCGCGCTGTTTGATGGTCTGACCGACGCGGCTGATCGCCAGCATGTAAGCCGCAATGCGGTTGTTCACGCTGTGTGTATCGGAGAACTGCACCACGTCTTCGAAAGATTCGCGCAGGATAAATTCGAGCTGCTCGTTCACTGCGGATTCCTTCCAGAAGTAGCCTTGACGGTCTTGCACCCACTCGAAATAGGAAGCTGTCACGCCCCCGGCGTTGGCGAGAATGTCAGGAATCACGAACACCTTCTTGTCGGCCAGGATTTCATCGGCCGCCGCGGTTGTTGGACCGTTGGCGCCTTCGCAAATGATCTTGGCTTTCACGCTGGCCGCGTTCTGGCTGGTGATGACGTTCTCCGTGGCCGCGGGAATCAGAATGTCACATTTAGTGGTGAGTAATTCAGCGGTTTCGGCAGCTTCGGCGCCGGGAAAACCGATAATGCCCTTGGCGTTGCGATCGCGGTATTCAAGCAGCGCGTCGATATCGATACCGTGCTCGTTATACAACCCGCCGTTGTATTCGCCGATGCCCACGACCTTATAGCCCGAATCCGCCATGAGCTTGGCGGCGTTGGAACCTACATTGCCGAACCCCTGGATGATCACGCGCGTGTCTTCGCGGACCATGTTGAATTTCTTCAGGGCCTCGTCGCAAACCACCATCACGCCGCGTCCAGTGGCTTCCCGCCTTCCGCGCGATCCGCCGATGTTGATCGGCTTGCCCGTCACGACCGCAGTCACGGTTTGCCGCATGTGCATGGAATATGTGTCCATCATCCACGCCATGGTTTGTTCGTTGGTGTTCATGTCCGGTGCAGGCACGTCTTTCTCCGGACCGAGAAACTCGATCAGCTCCGCGGTGTAACGCCGCGTAAGCTTCTCAAGTTCCGAGAGCGTCAGCTTCTTGGGGTCGACAATGATGCCGCCTTTGGCGCCGCCGAAGGGAATGTT
>DATFQZ010000297.1:0-42738 GCA_035263765.1 Candidatus Angelobacter sp.
TGTTGGAAACTCGGATGGAAATCACAGCCTATAATCTTCATTGGCGGCTCCTTTCGCTCCGAGCCTTGGTTCTTCGCAAAAACTCAAGTTTACTCGGTGCTCGTGAGGAGCCGTCGTTGTTATCCAATCAAGCGGAGCGCCTCGTGGTGCAAAAAGCGAGAGCGATACCGAACAGGCAATAGTGGAAGCGTCGCCTGCCCCACGAACTATTTCAGGAGAACTACACCCACGCCGACCAGAAGAGCCGCGACCCAGCGGCGGTGGTCCACGTCTTCTTTGAGGAAGATTTTGGCCAGCACGGCGCTGGCAATGAAGGTCAGCGATGCGGATGCCGGCACCACCAGGCTGGCATCGCCCCAGGAAAACGCGGTCAACAGGCTGAAGAAGCCAACGGTGAGGCAACAGAGGGCAAGAAGAAAGTGCTTTTCGCCGATGACCCGGCCCACCACTATGAGCAGCCCACGCTGGGAATAGAGTTCATGTAGATCGCCGATGCGCTTCATGGCGCTGGCAAGGAGAACGTCCCCGCCGCTGGAGGCCAGCACGACGGCCAAGATCGCGCACCACAGCTCAAGCGATTTCATGCTGTTCCTCCCGCGCGATGCGCCCTTCCTGTGGTTGGGGCGCGGTCAGTGCCGGGCCGCGCGTGACCCAGCCTACTCCGCAACTGATGAGCAAGACACCCACCCAGCGCGCCGGTGAAACGTTCTCGTGCAGGAAAGTCTTGCCCAGGATGGTTACCAGAACGTAGCCCAGCGCTGTGGCCGGAAGAACATAACTCAGGTCCGCCCAGGAAAGCGCGGTCAGATAGGAAGAAAAAAACGCGATCAGGCAGGCGATACCAACCAGCACCCAGGGATTGGCTAAAGCAGTCACAACATGGAACGGATGGTGCAGATCGACCGGACCGAAGTCGTTCATGCCGCGCTTCAGCAGAGCGTCGCCGACGCTGCCAAAACACATCACCGCAAATAGAACCAGATATTTCTTCAGGTTCACCGGCTCAATCTCCGGCAGTCGCTTGGGTTGAAGCTTCGACCGCAACTACCTCGGGTTCCTGGTGGTTGCCGTTGCCATTCACCTGGCCGCTTCCGTTCCGGCCGGTGCTGCCATTAAGGTTTCCTTTACCGTTGAGACGCATCTCCCTGGCCACACGGTTGCGTTGTGCGCGCAACTTCATGAATGACTTGGCTTCGTTGTACAAGCGCTTGCGCTCGGTAGTGTTGAAGACCGCCTTGCGCACGATGCGGAAGACCGCCTTCGGACGGAAGTAGTACTCGTCATAGAACTTGTGCACCATTTCCAGCACGTGTTCGCGGGGCAGGCCGGGATACTCGATCTGCGCCAGCTGGTGCCCGCCTTCATCGACCATGCGCTCGTTGCCCACGATGAAACCGTTCTTCTTGGCGTAATCGTAGAGCTCGGTGCCGGGATAGGCGTGGGCGAGCGATACCTGGATGGTCTCCACATCCAGTTCCTTGGCGAAGTTGATGGTATTGCGGATGGATTCGCGGCTCTCGCCCGGCAAGCCCAGGATGAAGTCTCCGTGCACCACCAGGCCCAGTTTCTTGGTGTCCTTGGTGAACTGGCGGGCGCGCTCCACTGTCGCGCCTTTCTTGATGTTCTTGAGGATCTGCGCGTCGCCAGACTCGTAACCCACGATCAACAGCCGGCAACCAGCTTCCTTCTGCGCTTTCAAGGTCTCGTAATCGGTGGTCACGCGCGAAGTGCAAGACCAGGTCATCTTCAGCGGCTTCAGTTTGCTGCACAGCTCAATCGTGCGCGCCTTCTGGATGTTGAAGGTGTCATCATCAAAGAAATATTCCTTCACCCAAGGCCAGTATTCTTTAGCCTGGGCCATCTCGCGGGCCACGTTGTCCGCAGAACGTTTGCGCCAGGGATGTCCGCTGAGCGTCTGCGGCCACAGGCAGAAAGTGCATTGCGCCGGGCAGCCGCGCGTGGTGTACAGCGAAACGAACGGGTAGAGCAGGAAGGGAACGTTGTAGCGCCGGACATCGAGGTCGCGATAATAAACGTCGGTGACGTTGGGAAAGGCGTCCAAGTCCTGCGCGTCAGGACGATCGGGATTGTGAATGACCTTGCCGTTTGCATCACGGTACGAAACACCACGGATTTCCGAAAGCGGCGCCCCATTGGCATATTCCACAACCGAATAATCGAACTCGCGGCGACAGGCAAAATCGATGTCGGCGCTTTCCTGGAGAGAGCGCTCCGGCAGCGTGGTCACGTGCGGGCCGACGAAGGCGATCTTGAGCTTGGGGTTCGCTTCCTTCATCTTCGCGGCTAGCCGGATGTCGCCAGGGAAGCCGGGCGTGGATGTGAACAACACCAGGAAGTCGTACTGTTTGCTGATCTCAATCGTGTCCTGGGCCGAAACGTGATGCGGAGGCGCGTCCAGCAGACGCGAGCCTTCCAACATGCCGGCGGGATACGCCAGCCACACCGGATACCAGTATGACTCGATTTCGCGGGTGGCCGGCCAGCGCGAACTAGCCCCACCATCAAAGTTCTCAAACGACGGCGGATTCAGAAAAAGCGTTTTTAATGGCATGTGCTCTGGATTCTATATTAACATCCCTCGTTTTTGCTCTAACACTCGAGGGTGCAAGTGGTTAGAAGTCAGGGTCGAGTGGCATTTTGGGGCAGCGAGCGGAACTGTACCTTAGTTTCGGTTATTGCGCTCCAAACGTGAGGTATTTGGCGGGCGTTCGAGCTGCCAGCCGAAATCCTGGGGTAGCGAAGGACCTAGGCCCCCAACCATTTCGACCCTAGTACTCTGGCCGCAACTGCTCCCCACCCTAGAACAGGCGAAAACCGCGCGCGCCGGGGGTTCGGGCTCGGCGGCCCCGGGGCCTCCCGGCCAGTCTTACCTGGTAAATCGTTGTCACTGCGCTCCAAACCGCCGGAAAGATACTGTCTCTAGAGCCCGGACTTCCGCCTCGCGTCTTTTCCTCAAGCTGCCCATGTATGTAAAACGTATTCAATCGGTTTACAGGAGAACAAACATGCTCAACCGTCTGGGTACTAATGTCATGTTGTGGGCATACCCAAGGTAGGGTTCCAATATTGCACTCCCAGTTGGGTCGGGAAGGAATATGCGAAGACTCCTGCTCTATTCAATCAGCATGGCGTTGTTGATGCCGTCGTTGTGCCTGGCGCGCGACGTTGCCGTCATCACCGACAAGACCAATCCTGTTTCCTCGATCAGCAACAAAGACCTGGTGAAACTACTGCGCACCGACACGTCGAAGTGGCCGGACGGGAAGAAAGTCATCGTGTTTCTGAGCGATCTCAGCTCGCCCGATAGCCAGCTGCTTCTCGAGAAAACCTACGGCATGACACCGGGTGCGATGAAAGCCTTTGCTGACGGCCAGAAGGGCGTCATTGTGATCCTGAACTCCGATGAAGAAGTTGTGAAAGCTGTCGCCGGACAGCCGGGCGCGATTGGCGTGGTCAACGTCTATTCCATCAACAGTGCGGTGAAGGTCGTGAAAGTTGACGGCAAGCTTCCGCTAGAACAGGGGTATTTACTCCATGGCAAGTAACACAAGATCCGGCTTCCCGCGTAAGGTGCTTCTACTCTTTTTTCTGGCTGCGGGCGCATCGGCGTTTGGCCAGGGACTGACTGATGACAAATCCCTTCCCGCGACCGGCGGAGCCCCGCAGCGGCTGCCGGTCACCACAGCGTCAGCGGCTTCGGCCCGGTATTTCGAAAACGGCATGGTGCAGTATGAAATGCATCGCTGGAATTTCGCGCTCAACGACTGGCGCGAGGCCGTCAAGCTCGACCCCCATTTCGCACTGGCCCACGCCTGGATCTCCATGACCACAGTGGACCCGGCGGAGGAAGCCAGCCACCGCGACCAGGCCAAAGCGTCTGCGCGCAAGGCGTCGCGAGGAGAACAACTGGTAATCGAATGGGTGGCCGGGATCCATGAGAACCGCTACGTGGACGGCATCACCGCGATGAACGATGCGCTCTCCATGTATCCGCACGACAAGCGCCTGAATTTCCTGTTCGGTTACTGGCTTTATAAGCAGGACCAATACGACCTCGCGGAGAAGCTCACGCAGAGGGCCCTGAGTGAGGACCCGAACTACGCGACTGCCTATAACCAGATGGGTTACCTCTACTCGCGGCGCGGCGACTATGCCAAAGCCCTGGAAGCCACCGGCAAGTACGTCCAGCTGCTTCCCAGCGAGCCGAACCCGCACGATTCTTACGGCGAAATGCTGCGTCTCTCCGGACATTTTGAGGAAGCGTTGGAACAATATCGCATGGCGCTGAAGATCGATCCCACGTTTTATATCTCGCAAAAAGAGCTGGGCGAGACCTACGCCATCATGGGCGAAGGCGACAAGGCGCGAGAGGAGTATTCGAAGGCCGTTTATGAAGCGCCGAGCGACGGTCTGAAGGCCGAGTACCTGCAGAAGTCGGCGATGACCTACCTGCGTGCCCGTCAGTACCCGCAAGCGGACCAGGCGTTTCATGACGCTGCGGAAAAAGCCCGCGCCATGCAACAGTGGGTGTGGGAAGCCCGCGCCTACCGCATCATGGCCATGTACGCAACGGACTCGGCTGCGGCCGACAAGAATCTGGACAAAGCCGAAGCCTTGCTCGGGGCGAGAAAGGGCGCGGTGGCGCAGTCTGACCTGGATGAAGAGCAGGCCCGCATCTGGCGAGTCCGCGCGGAGAGAGCGATCGCCGCAGGCAACCTCGCCGGCGCCCGCAAAGCCGTGGACCGGCTGGAACAGATGGCCAAGGCCGGCTCAAGCATCAGCATTGAGCGTACTTATCAGGGATCGCTGGGAACCTTGTTGCTGGCGCAACGCAAGTACACCGCGGCTGTCTCCCACCTGGAAGAAGATTTCGCCAACCCTGTTTCCATGAAGGTCTTGATCACGGCCTATGAAAAGAACAAAGCTCATGATCAAGCCGTGGCGCTCCAAAAGAAGCTTGAAAACTGGAAGATCCCCAGCATCGAGGAAGCCTTGGTGGTGCCGGCGCTCCACGCGCAAGACGGCGCGGTGGCCTCGACGAAGTAGAACAGAGCTCATAGTAGGCTTGGTGCCGGCTTTACCGACTCCTGCGTTAGCACTGCCCTATGGGCAAGAAGGAAGCCCAGGCACAAAAGTATTCCGTCAAGCGTTTGAGCGCCGCCAGCCGCGAATGAAAATAGCCCGGCAGGAACTGCCGGGTTAGCGAATCAAAGCCATCGTGAGTCCCGGCAGGGACGACTGAGATCAGTTGTCTCGCTAAGCCCTGCGGTTCCATGAAAAATCTTCTTATTCCCCAACAGAGCTTCTCACGTGAGCTTTGATCTCGCAGGAATGGAAGACCCGCGTAATCGCAAGACATAAGCAGTTAAATGTGGCTTCAGCCGTCCCTATCGGGACTGTTCGTGTTCTTGCCACCTTACCCGGCAGTTCCTGGCGGGCTACTTTCAGGCGCGCCTAACGGCGCTCGGCCACCAGCGACACCAAAGTACCTAAGCTTCCGGTGGGCGCTGTTGTACCATGAGCGGTGCCCGAAACCGCAACTGCCACTGCCCAGCGCGAGGGAGTTCGCTCCCGTTTCTCCGACTTCACTTTCATACTTCAGGCTTC
This sequence comes from Candidatus Angelobacter sp., assembly GCA_035263765.1. Lineage (GTDB taxonomy): Bacteria > Acidobacteriota > Terriglobia > Terriglobales > Acidobacteriaceae > Angelobacter. Next base: position 5,629 of record DATFQZ010000297.1, read on the forward strand.
CCGTCCCGGACTCTGGCTTACATCCATCTGGTTTTACCTGCTGCCTCTGGGCGGCCGGCACGTGTTCCATTCCGTGGCTTTCTGGCTGGGAGTGGCTTATGTCTGTTTTCCGCTGGGCCTCCTGCTGTATGGCTGGAACGATTACGTGGATTTTGAAGCGGACCAATTGAATCCGCGCAAGGGATCGTTTCTGTTTGGAGCGCGTGGCTCCCTGGAACAGTTGCGCAAGTTGCCGGTGCGCATTGCTCTGGTACAGGCGCCGTTTCTGGCCGCGTTCTGTTATCTCGGTGGCTTGCGCATGCTGTGGTGGTTTGCGGGAACTGTGGCTGCCGCTGCCATCTACAACTGGCCGCGCTTCGGCTTCAAAGCCCGCCCACCACTGGAGATCCTGAATCAGGCCGGATACCTCCTGGTCTTTGTGCTGAGCAGCTGGTTGAATCACGTTCCCCAGCTTTCCTGGCCGGCGCTGCTTTTCGGCGCCATGTTTGCCATGCACTCCCACGTATTCGGCGAAATCATGGACCTGGAACCGGACCGCGACACCGGACGCCGCACGACCGCCGTGTTGATCGGGCGCGTTCCCGCCAAGCTGTTGATCGTGGCGTTCCTGGTCGCGGAGAGCGCGCTGGTGTTCTTCTTCTTCCGCGACGCAGTCCTGAGCTTGTTTTTGCTGGCCAGCGGCTCCTGGTTCCTGCTGGACGCGGCGTGGCTCTGGCGTGGGAGACCCTACTCACCAGCCCAGATGCGCTTCGCCCTGATTACCTGGAATGCCATTGCTCTCGTCAGCATGCCCTGGGTCTGGTGGAAAGCCAGCTTGGCGGCATTGCGCTAAACGAAAGCCATGGCGTAGAGACGCGGCATAGCCGCGCCTCAGACTTGCCCCCACGACGCTCTATTAGACGGATACCTTGAGACGTGGCAGTGCCACGTCTCTACGGTTGAAGATTCGTGCCGCCCGGACCGATCTTCAGTATCTTGCGCGCCCAGCGTCCCACCACCGGATATTCCGCCCACTCGCCCCGGCCGGCCTTGATGCAGTACACAATGGCGGTGACGATGATGGTAATGTTCGCACCAACAATGAACAGCCAGAACAGCGGGAACACGGCGAAGATTGCCAGCGGCGGTCCGGTTGCAGGCTTGCTTGCCATGCTACTGAAAACTGTTGAGAAGATCAGAGCAAACCATCCCACCATGAAAATCAACATCCCAGCCACGAAAACAAGCTGCAACAGCAGGGCCTGGAGGGCGTGAAAAGAAACAAAGCGCGACTGGCGCCGAATCAGGAAGATTATCAGCGGCGCAATCCAACCGCCGATCATTTGCAGCGCATGGGCCAGCGTGGCCATGGTGCGCTCGTCTTGTGTTGGCTCCAAAGGTGGAGGCGGTATCGCTGCAGCCATTCGGTTTCCCCCCGGGAAAACGTATTCTACGCCAGATCCCGCACAACTCATCTCGCCTTCGCGGCCAGCATCGCCAGCGTCTTTTCGACGCGCCGCGCGCGGGTCTCAGGCTTCTTGGCCTGGAAAATGGCCTCGGCGTGCTCCTTTTTGTGGGTGTAACTGAGCTTCTCCCAACGTTCCCTGGCCGCGCTGTTCTTCTTGAATGCGGCGGAAAGTTCGGGTGGTGGATCGACCGTGCGCACCTCGGTGTCCAGCGCAACCGTGGCTCGGATGATGTCGCCGGCCTTGAGGCCTGCTTCTTCGCGGCGTTCCTGGCGCACCGGAAGATAGTACTTGCCGCCGTACACCGAAACCGTCGAGCGGTAGCTATAGCCGTTCACGGAGACCTTGACTGGCGGCCGGGCTCTGCCGAACTCCTTTCTTACGTCGAACGGGACTTCGAAGAAGAGAGCGTGTCCCTCAGCCCCAAGCTTGGCATGAAAACTTTTCGCCGACATGAAAACTACCTCCTGCGTCGTCCGTCGCCAGCCGCGATACTACAGCGCCAAGGCGGCAATCCTCAAGGGTTTCATCTTCGTCTGCCGTCAAAATTGCGCCTATTGCTCAACGACCTTTAACAGAACCACCACAGTGGCTCACAAAACTTAGGAAATCGTAACCAACAACCTGATTCGCGCAGGGTCCAATGGTGCAGCAGTAAGAGAGGCGCACCATGGCTCCTGCACTGATCTGGCTGATCCTGTTTTTGGCCCTGCTGATTACGCTCGTCAAGTACACACTGGGCGCCATCCTGAAATTCTCCGTTTCGGGCGCAAAGATCACCAAGGATTACAGCCATCAGCCAACGGTGAGCGTCATCTTGCCCTGCTACAACGAGGGTAAGGCAGTTTATGAGGCCATCGAGAGCTTGAGCCGGAGTGATTATCCCAACCACTTGTTTGAAGTGATTGTCCAGGATGATTGCTCGGTGGACGACAGCTACCAGTGGATGCTTCACGCCCAGCGCGATTTCACGAACATACGCATTTCAGCGGGCAGGAACGACGTTAACAGCGGTAAGGCCCGTTCGGTGTGCAATGCAGTGAGCCGGTCGACGGCCGAAATCGTCGTTTCCGTTGACTCCGACTGCATCTTTGACCGGCAAGCCATCCGGGAACTGGCTGCGTGTTTCTGCGAAGAGAAGATCGGCGCAGTGGGAGGCCGCGTGGGCGTGAGAAATCCCAATGACGGGGTCATCACCGCCATCCAGACGTTTGTCTACTACGCCGCGTTTCACCTCTATAAGATTCCGGAGAACTGGACTCGCAGCGTGGGCTGCATCAGCGGATGTTTGTTTGCAGTCCGGCGGGAACTGCTGCTGAAGATCGAGCCGATGGTACGCGAGCGCCATTGGTTCGGCATTCCCGTCAACCAGGGCGAAGACCGCTTCATGACCCACTTGATCTTGCTTGAGGGCTACGGCACTTACATCAACAACGACGCGCTTTGCTGGACCAGGGTTCCGGCCACACCCGTCGAGTTGTTCAAACAACAGTTGCGCTGGCGGCAAAGCATTTTGCGCGATCTATTCTTCACAGTAAAGACGCTGCCGCAGCACGTCCGCAAGCTGCATCCCAACGCGCTGTTGCACATGGTGCTCACGCCACTGGGAGCGATCGTTGCGTTGTTGCTCGCGATCGCTATGCTCGCGGGCAATCCCACGTCCTGGGCGGGACCGCAGCCGTTGCTGGTCTACCTGGTGATTGCCGCCGCGCTGAGCTGGGCCATCCGAAAATACAGCGCTCGGGAAACAGTTATGAATCCTCTAGCCTTCGGGGCCTACGTCTCGTGGTGGCTGGTCAGCAATCTGTTCCTTACCCCGCTGGCGCTTTGCACCATGGACTCCCGCGATTGGGGAACCCGGAACAAAGAACAGGAGGTCTCTCTTGGCCGCGTCAACAGGTAAGAAACTCGGGATCGATATTCCCAAGCAGGGCGTGTTTCAGATGCTGGCGTACAAAGGAGTGGTCCGGCTGTACCGCCTTTTCGCGATCCTGGCGCTCTATGCTGTGCTCTTCGGCGTGCTCGCTTACGGGTTTGTCATGGGTTTCTACGCTGTGAGCACCTCCTGGGCAGCGCCGGTGATCCTCTCTCCCTCGGATGACAAGAGTCTGGACTTCACCCAAAGGCTCGTGACCAGCAAACAATCGCTCGAAGATCTCTCGATTGACAAGAAACGGCTGGAGAGCAGTATTTCGGAAATGACGCAGCACCGGACTTCGTTGCTGGCGCTTCAGCCGGAGCTACAGGCTGCGATCACACGAGAGAAAAAGCACAACCTCGCCGCCGGGCCGCAGCTCGCACAACTCGATCTGGAAAAGCAGGCTGACAATGCCAAGACTCAGAGCTTGATGGCGCAGGTCAACCAGTTGGAAGCCGGCATCGATAAGGACTTGGCTGTCGGCCTGATCACCAAAGGCGACGCCGCAGCGCAACGCGTTGCCTTGAACCAGGCGCAGACGTCTTTTACGGACAGCAAGATCAGCGAGGTCCTGCTGACCGACAGCGTTCTCGAAAAAACCACGGCTCATACCAAGTCTCTGGATGTCCTCGACAAGCAGGCCGAACTGCGGTCGGAGATCGCGCAGCTGGACATCGCTCTGAATTTGGCGCAAAAGCAAATACGGGAGGAGTCGCAGCAGATCGACAGGCTGAAACAGGCGATCGGGACCGCGAAGCAGACTCCTTATTACCTGAGCGTCTCCGGAGGCACTACGATCAACTTCGCCTTTGTTCCCTACGACAATCAGTCCAGGGCGCGCGTAGGTGCTCCGATCTACGACTGCTACCTGGACATGATTGCTTGCCGCCAGGTGGGGACTGTGAAGCAGATATTTTCAGGTGAAGAACACGCCATCCACCCCATTTTCAAGTCCGACATTCGCGGATTCATGATCCAGATGGAGCTGGAGCATCCGGAGTCGGCGAAGTCGAGGACAGTGTTTCTGGGTCGTAAACCGCTGCTCTTTTGAGGGAGGCAGACTATGTCATGGAGCGGAAGAAGACTGGCGATGGCCGCGTTAGCGATGATGTCCACGCGGCTGATGGCCCAGGACGCTACGCTGCGCGCCGACCAGCAAGCTTACTGTGCTTACGTCTCAGAGCAAGCCAAGGCGCAGCAGGATCTGCTGCGCACGCCCAGCGCCGTTTCTGGCGTGACCCAAGCGACCGCGGCGCTGCCCGTACAGATGTTCTGGGGCGTCAGCAGCAGTCTGTCCGATATCAGGAAGGCCGGTCTTACCATGGACGCGGCAGGGAAGAACTGTCAGCTCTACATGGCCACTACGTCATCCCAGCAGGCGATCGCTTACGCGTTCCCCAATCTGGAAAAGCAGGCGCTTGACCACCGGCTGGAGCTGATCCAGCAGGCGTCAGATGAACTCGACACATTGACTGTGAGCGCGACGAAAATGCTGGAAGCGCAGAATGTGACCCGGCCCATGCTCTTCGCGTTGCAGACCACCCGCATCAAGCTCGATGCCGACCGTGCCGACACCCAGTCCAAAGTCGCCGCGCTTTACGTCCCGGAGTTGAACGGCAAGCCAATCAAGGAACTGGTTGCGCAGAAGCAAGCCGGCGAAGCCGCCGAGCAGGCGGCGCTGGACAAGCTGAGCCGCCAGAGCAATTGGGACGTGGCGCTCTCACTCGGCGTCCGGCAGCAGATCAATCCGTTTGACGACCGCGGTCTCTACGGCGCGGTCACCGTCAGCTACAACCTGGGCAGCCCAGCGATTGACAAACACCTTGACCAAGCTGCCAGTGCCTACAGCGATTGGAAGACAGTGCAACAAGGAGATGTCGCCCGCAATGCGGAAGTTCTGAAACAGCAACTGAACTTAAGCCTGGCGGCCCAACAGGCCCGTCTCAAGTCGTTGCAGGGTGAGCAAGATCGCGTCGTAAACAATTTGCAACTCGTGGGCAACGTTGATACCACCTCGGCGCTGGAGTTCCGCAACCAGCTTACGACCACGCGGCTCCTTCTGCGCATTGAAACCGGCGATGCCGGCTTCAGGATTCAGGAGCTGCAGGATTTTCTGAGAACGAACTATTAGCGGCAACCCATCGGGTTGGCTCTTCGCGCACGTTACGGATACTGCGGATGGCCTCCCTTCCAGGCGTTGGGATAGCGGGCGCAAAAGCCGCCAATGGCATCGGTCGTTCCTGACGGATAGCATTTCTGTTGCGCGAAGATTCCGTAAGGATCGAAGAAGTAGAACTGGTTGTTCGAAGGATCGCGATGCGTGAAGAAGATGTGGAGATGAGTGTTGGGCGTCGCGTTGCCATTCCCATTGCCACCGCGGCCGGTGTCGCCTGCCCAGGCCAGGAACTGTCCGGCGGTGACGTGCTGGCCCGTCGTCACAGCGATCGTCTGAGCATTGGTTCCCCAGTTGGTGGGATTCGGTTTGCGTGAAGCCGGGTTCTGGGTGCAGCCGGTCGGCGTGAGATGGCCTTTATAGTTGACCTGGTCGTCGGGCTTCAAGAAGGGGATGGTCTGGCTCCAGGCGTTCGCGCAGTCGTTGTCCGCTCCGTTGCGCAGATGCATGTAAATGGTGCGATAGGCGTCCTGCACCCCGCCCACGTCGTGGCTGATCACGATGGTGTTGCCGGACCAATCGTCCCAGCCGACAAAGATCACCTTCCCCGCTGCCGCAGCCTTCACTTGGAAGGTGCTGGTGAGATCAATGGCGTAGTCAACAGCGTGATGCCAGGAGCCGGAGTTGTAGCGCCAGCCCTGAAAGAGCGTCACCTTGCTATCGGAAAACGGCAGGGTAAACGGAGCCGCGGAAATGGCCAGCGCGGACAGTCGGATGTAGTGATCGCCTGCCGCCTGGTCCGGTTCTACCGGCCAGCGATACCAGGTGGTGTCCCCGGTGATAAGGTAGTCGTAGATGCTGTTGGCCACAACCTCGTCGGCACATCCACCGGCGCAGCCAGGATAAGTTGCGAGGTTCACGAGCCGCAGGCCTTGTCCAGCGAGTTCGTTCCACTTGGACCGGAAGTTCTCCCAGTCGACGCCGGCCCACAGATAGAACCCGTCCTTGCCCTCGCGCCACACGCCCAGGTAGTGTCTTTGATTGCCGTCCATATAGGTGCGTATCACCGTCAGGCGCAGATTCTGTTTGCCTAACTCCTGCCATTTGGCGTTGAAGTCGTTCCAGTCCACGCCCGCCCACAAATAGTGTGCGTCGCTGCCCGCGCGCCAGGCGCCGATATATTTGCGGGTGTTGCCGTCCATGTAGGTATCGACGTCCACCAGGCGGAGATTCTGCTTCGACAACTCTTGCCATTTGGCGTTGAAGCTGTTCCAGTCCTGGCCGGCCCACAAATAGTGAGCGTCATTGCCGGCGCGCCACACGCCCAGATATTTTCTTTGGCCGCCATCCATATAGGTTCTGACTACGGTCAAGCGCAGGTTCTGTTTGGCCAGCTCCTGCCACTTAGCGTTGAAGCTGTTCCAGTCCTGGCCGACCCACAGATAATGGGCGTCGTTGCCTGCCCGCCAGACGCCTGCATATTTCCGTTGGCTGCCTTCGCCCCAGGTTTCCACATCCACCAGCCGCAGGTTCTGTTTGCTCAATTCCTCCCACTTGGCATTGAAACTGCTCCAGTCCACGCCGGACCATAAATAATAAGGGTCGTTACCCGAGCGCCAGACGCCGGCAAATGCATCCTGGCTGCGCGCTGCGGGCGACAAGAAACAGAGTAAGAAGAACAACGTTAGCGCAATGGCTACAGATCGTACCGCGTGGTACGTCAACCTGACTGCCGACACTCCGACCAACGGTGGCTGCGTCGAGCCTGGACGCATCTCTAGTCTCCTGAATGGAATGATTCGTGCTTTTTGTCCGGTTACTTTACTCTCTTTTCCGGACGAAGGCCAGAACAGTTCAAGTACAATTCCTGCCCGTGCGCAAGGTAGTCCTAGGCCTCGGCATCAGTCTCGATGGCTACATCGCTCGCCACGATGGCGCGGTGGACTTTCTCTTCATGCCCAAAGATTATTCGATGGGACCGTTCTTCAAGCGCATCGACGTCGCGCTGATGGGCCGCAAGACTTACGACGTAGCGATGAAAATGGGCGGCGGATTCGGCGGTTCGATGACCAGCTACGTTTTTTCCCGCTCGTTGCCGGCCGGTGAGCGCGATGGATTGATCTTCACCAACCAATCCCCCGAGAGGCTGGTCGGGACGTTGCGCAAGCGCAATGGCAAAGACATCTGGCTGATGGGCGGCGGCGAACTGGCCCGCGACTTTCTCAAAGCGGATCTGGTAGACGAACTCTACCTCGGCGTAGTTCCGGTGTTGCTGGGCGACGGCATCCCGCTCTTTCCCAGCGGCTTTCCGCAGCGCAACTTTGCGCTGACAGAGAATAAGACGTTCTCCAAAGGCCTGATTACGTTGAAGTACAAACGCGTCCGCGGCAAAGCAAGACGCTGATTAGTTGTGTGGCACAGGCACTCTTGCCTGTGCTGACGTATCTCGTGAAGACAACGAGCACCGGCAGGAGTGCCGGTGCCACACGAGCGACCTTGCGCCAGCTCTCACGCTTTGCCGGTGAGTTCGTAATCAGCCGGCGTCACCGAACGCGTGCGCCTTTGATAGCTCACCACGGATCCCGGCCAGATCACCGGATTCTCGCCGGTGGCGGCGTCCTGGTACCAGCTGCGGCACCCGCCAGACTGCCACACTGTGCCGGCCAGACGGTTCTTCAGTTCGTCCACGAAGCGCTGTTGGACGGCGGGCTTAAGCGCGATGACTGTGCCGCCGCTGCGGTCCATGAGCTTGAGGCAGCTCATCACGTAATCGATCTGGGCTTCACTCATGAGCACCACGGAGTTGTGGCCGAGGCCGGTGTTGGGACCGAGCAGGATGAAGAAGTTCGGGAAGCCGCTGACGGTAATGCCCAGATACGCGCTGATGCGGTCCTTCCACGCTGCGTGAAGCTCCAAGCCGTGGCGGCCAGTGACGAGCGTGTCAAGCAATGGCTCGGTAGCGCGGAAGCCGGTACCGTAGATGAGCATGTCCACCTGGCGTTCCTTGCCGTCGCTGGTGACGATGCTGTGCTCGCGCACCTCAGAGATCTCATCGGTCACCAGTTCAACGTTAGTGCGCTGCAGGGCGGGATAGAAATCATTGGAAATGAGAACGCGCTTGCAGCCGAACGCATACGTAGGAGTCAGCAGAGCACGAAGCTTGGGGTCGGGCACCTGGGCTTCCAGATGTTCGCTCGCCATCTTCGTGGCGCGACGGCGCAGCCAGCCGTCGTTCAGAAAACCGACCACGCGCATCTCCCATAGCCAGAAAAGAGCCCTGCGAAACCCCCATCCCAGCCATGGCCAGCGGCGAAAGCGTTTCTTCCAGCCCTCGGAGATGGCGAAGTCCTGCTTGGGAATGATCCACGGCGGCGTGCGCTGGAAAACGAGAAGCTGTTCCACCTTGGGCGCGATCTCCGGCACAAACTGGATGGCGCTGGCGCCGGTGCCGATTACCGCCACGCGCTGGCCTTCCAGCGGCACGCTTGAATCCCAGTAGGTGGAATGGAATTTGGGGCCGTCGAAGTTTTCCAGTCCCTTGATCTGGGGATACTTGGGAACGTGCAGCGCGCCAACGGCTGAAATCAGGACGCGCGCCCGATACACCGTACCGTCGGAAGCCGTAACGCGCCAGAGAGAGGAAGCTTCGTCCCAGGCGGCGTCGCGCATCGCCGTGTTCAAGCGGATGTAAGGCATCAGGCCATAACGCTCGGCGCAAGCTTTCAGATAATTCTGGATCTCCTGGCGGCTGGAGTACATGCGGCTCCACTCAGGGTTGCGGTCGAACGAAAACGAATACAGGTGGGAAGGAATGTCGCACGCGCATCCCGGATACTGGTTGAAGTACCAGGTACCGCCGATGTCGTCAGCTTTCTCAATAATCAGGAAGGACCGTTTGCCTTCCTGGCGGAGGTGGATGGCCATGCCCAAGCCGGAAAATCCGGCGCCGGCAATGAGGACATCGAGAACACCGGAGCCGTTACCTTGAGCCTCTCGGGAGAAGCCGTTGCTGGAGGAAGATGCATCCGCTGAGGTCATCGGGTTGCTGCGTGTATTATCCCACTTTCATTTCAGTTCTTATCACACTCATCAGTTCTTATCACACTCAGCCTGTGATCCAGATCACAGCGGACTGCCGCGGTGAGATGCGAAGGTACGGGTTGGAGGCATGTTCATGAGCAACGCGGCCCTGCTGCAAGAAGTCGAAAAGGTCGAAGAAGTTAGCGCGACCCCACAGACGGCGCTCCTTCCCGGAAGCCGGCCGGCAGCCGCAGCTGAGTTTGACCCTCACCTTCTGGCCACGGTGTTTGTCGCCATGATCATCGCTTTCGCCGGTGCGGCCACTTTCATCGGAGTCATCGTAGCTTGTCTGGCCCTCCGCCATACCGGCGTGATGGCGCCCTGAGGGGGACCCCGGCGCGCGCTTTGCGCGCTGGGGGGTTGAACCGGCGCAGCCTTAGTGCTGCGCCGGCCCCAATGCCCAGGTTTCCAGCCCTCCCGTCTGGCGGAGAAGCTGGATTTGCGCTTTGTCCAGGTCGAAAGTTGAATTCAGGTACGCCGCGTAGTGCTGGTGCTCGGCGACGCGCGCGTTCTGTTCATCTTTGAGCGAGGCCGTACCCGATTCAATCTTGGCCTGCGTGGCCTCGATATCAGATTCAGCCACTTGGTGCTCCAGCATGGCCACGTCCCGCGCCGCGGCCAGCTGCTGCACTGTGCGTTGCGCGCGCAGCGTCTCCACGCTTACCTGTTCTTTCACGTTGCGGGCCTCTTCGCGAGCCTTTCTGGCGTCGGCCCGGGCGACCTGGGCGGCAGCGCGCTGCGGGGCGCTGAAGATGGGAAAGCGGATCACCACACCGATGGAAAGATTGTTTCTCTCAAAAGTCTTAAAGAACTGGTCATAGTTGTTGTAGCGGGCCAGTAGCGCATATTGCCCCGCCAAGTCCACGGTGGGATAGAGTTGCTTGTGTTCCGCCTCGGCACGAAACTCCTTGGCGCGCGCCGTCTGCTCGGCCGCTTTGACGGATGCATCCTGCGCCGCTGCCTGGGCGGCCAGATTCTCGTCCTGGGAGACTGCCGGTAGTTGCGGGATGGATTCCGTGGCAGTACGGATCGAGTTCTCCGGCAAGCCGGTAAGCTGCGCCAGGCGGTATCTCAATTGGTCGGACGCCGTCTGCGTCTGGGCGATCTCCAGACGGGTTCGGGCCACCGCGAGTTTTGCGCGCGTGAGTTCAGTCTGGCTGTCCAACCCAGCCTGCACACGCTGGGTAATGATGTCCTGGTACTTAGCGGCCGCAGCCTGCTGCTCGCTGTGCACGGCCAGGGAGGAATCCAAAAGATCAAGCTGCATGTAATCCAACGCGGTTTCCAGAATGATGTTGTTGCGGCGGTCGGCGTTCTGTGCTGCGGTGCTCTCAGCGTCACTCTTGGCGGCCTTGAGATAGTCGCGCTGCGCGGGGTTGATCAACAGTCCTTGGATGTTGACGTTGAACAGCGAAGGGGCTGACCCTTCCAGCGATAGCGGAAACCCGTGGGAATAGCCTAGGGCCGAGCCGAGAGTGACCTGCGGCAGATAAAGATTCCGGGTCTGTGAGACCGTGGCCTGGACCCGTTCGAGATCAGCGCGGGAAACGCCGCTGCCGGCGCTGTTGCGCAGCGCCAACTCGATGGCAGTGCGGAACGGGAGGGGCTTGCTCGCGTCTTGCGCAAGCACGGGCAAAGAACACAGCAGAAGCGCAGCACTCACACGGGCATGAAGTTTCATGTTTCACCTGTAAGACAAAATGGACGGGAAAGAGGTGATTTTATCGGGAAACCCGGGCCAGCGCATCCCGGGCGGGACGGAATTGCGAAGCTAGCTCCATGGCGGCGCGGTATTGTTCTTGAGCACTGCGCCGGTCTCCCTGCTTCTCAAAGATTTGCCCCAACAGGTAGTGGGCTTGGAAGGCGGGAGCATCTTCCGAGACAGGATCGCCGGCCAGGTAGCTGCGCAGCATTTGTATAGCTCCGGGGAAGTTGCGTCCCGCGTCACGCAACATGGAGGCGCCATCGAACTCGGGTACGGCTTTATGACGCGTGGCCGCGAGCGACTGGAGGATTGCAGATTCCATCTCCGGGAGCCGGCCGGAACGGCGATAGTACGAGGCCAACTCGATCCAGTACCGCGCGGCGTCGTTGGTGCTGGCTTCGATGGCCTTCTTGTATTCCTCTTCGGCCCGGCCGGTGTGCTTTTTCTCTTCGACGCGAGCGATGATGTAGCGGGCGAGCGCAGGATCGTGCGGGGCGATGGCATCCGCTTGCTGCCGTGCTTTATTTTTGTCGCCGCCCAGGAAGCCCGGCGCCTCCAGGTAATACTCGGAGAGATCGGAGCGCGCAGAGATGTTGTCGCCGTCAAAAGCCACGGCACGCTCGAACTCAGCTCTTACCTTACGGGCGAGATTGAAAGCGGTAAAAGGATTGGAAACCTCGGCTTTGCGTCCGGCAGCGCGTCCCAGCCATTGGTGATAGATGCTGTTGCGCGGATCCAAGGCGATGGACTTTTCCGCCATGAGGATGGCGGTATCCCAGAGTTCAAGCTGGTAATACGTGCGGGACAGCAGATTGTAGGCGGCAGCGTCACGCGGATTCTCCTGGATCTGGACATTCAGCGCGCGCAGGGCTTCATCCGCACGGCCGGCCCTCATGAGATGTTCCGCGCCATCATCGCTGGCGGCGAGAGCAAGGGCCGATGCCAACACGAGCAGCAGGCGCAGAAAGAACCTCAACGTTCGACCACCTTTACTTCCATTCCGTTGTGCAGCGGCTGCGCGTTGACAGCGCCCATGGCGATCTTGGCTCCCTGGTCAAGGCCGTTCAACACTTCCACGCGCGTCAGGCTGGTGATGCCCGTCTCTACTTCCTGGATCTTGAGCCTGTCATCGACAATGCGGTACACGAAGCGCTTGCCGTCATCGCTGTGCACCGACTCGCGGGAGAGGGTGAGCACGTTGTTACGCCGCGCAACCACAATGTTCACGTTGACGTTTACATTGGGCAGCAGCTTGTGATCGGTATTGGGGATGCTGCAGGTAATCTCGCCTACGGTGCGGGTACCAACCATGGTCACGACGGTTGGCACACGGCTCAGGGAGCCCTCCCAGGAACGTCCGGGAACAGCGTCCCACTTGATTTCCACTTTTTGACCAACCGCCAGGCGCCCGATCTCCGGCTCGTCCACGAAGGCCCGCACCTGAACTTTGCCCAGATCGGCAACTTGCACCAGAAGCTGGCCGCTGTTCACGTAAGCTCCCGGGCGAACGGGAAGCTGGTACACGGAGCCGGCAAACGGCGCCCGGACATTGGAGTTTTTGAGCAGGTCATTCGCCGCAGCATAGGAAGCACGCGCTTCGGCCGCTGCAGCCTGGACTTTGGTGACTTCAGGGGAAGAGAAACGGCCGCTCAGTTTGGATTCCAGAAGCTGCGTGTCGGCCTCCGCCTTCCTCAGGCGATCCTGCGCCGCCTGGACCTCCGCGGGTGACGCCCCGCCGTTCTGCTGCAAGCGCTGTACGGCTTCGAGGTTGCGGCGGGCTTCGTCGCGGCTAGCCTGGGCCTTGGCCAGCTCCGTTCGCGTGGTCAGCACTTCCTCATGGGTGCCGCCAGCCTCGACCGCTTTCAGATCGGCTTCCGCGGACCGCAACCGGGCCAGCGCTTTAGCCGCCTGAGCCTGGGCATCAGCATCGTCAAGCTGCAAAAGCAGTTGCCCAGCCTTGACTTGGTCGCCTTCCTTAACCAGAACCCGTTTGACCGTAGCCGGCGCCGGCGCGTGCGCCTCAAAATTGTTGATCGGCTCGATCTTGCCGTTGGTGGATATCACGTTGGTGATGTCCTGGCGGGTGACTTCTTCGGCCCGCACCGCAACGCTGTTGCTGCGGAGCTTCATCCACCCGGAGAAGACCACCACCGCGACCACCAGAGCCGCAAGCAAGACGAACAGCCGGTTGCGCTCGGAATTGTTATTGTGCGTTGCCATTCCCTGCAAACTCTGGGCAGAGGGTCCCTTTCGAATGAAAACGACCCTCTACCGTATCAACGTCTAGCGATTCGCTTGCCTGCCCCGGCCGGCGGGTCCCGCTCGGCGGGACAGACGTTGATCCAGTAGGTCATTTTCGAGTGAACGACCAACCCGCTACCAAACTTTTTAGTATAAACAAGCCAGTATGAAGGGGCCACCGATGAATAAGCAACGCGTTGTTACAATAAGGCCAATGTCACACCGCACCGGCTACACCGAGCGCCACGCCAAAGCGGGCTTGGACCATAAGTTTCCGGAAATCGATACCTGGGCCAACCAGTTTCCGCGATATGAGATCCTGATTGACGTCCCGGAGTTCACGTCGGTTTGTCCTAAGACCGGATTGCCCGACTTCGGCGTGCTCGAAATTCGCTACATGCCGGCCAAGCTGTGCCTGGAGCTGAAATCGCTCAAAGAGTATCTCACCGAATACCGTAACCTCGGCATCTTTCAGGAGAACGTGGTCAATCGAGTTCTCGACGACGTGGTGCGTGCCGCCAAGCCTCAGTGGGCCGTGGTGAAAGGCGTCTTCCGGCCTCGCGGCGGCATCGGGACAACAGTGGAAGCCAGGTGGCCCCGACGGAAAAAGATTGGGTAATTGAGTAATTTGGTAATTGCGTAATTGGAAAACCAAACTGTCGACAGGTTTTGGGCAATTACCCAATTACCAAATTACCCAATTACTAAATCCGATAGAGCTCTTCTAATACTCACGCTTTATACCCCCAGCGCTCCGGCGATTTCTTCCAGATGGTCCTCGGCGTGGCGCACTGCCCAGTCGGTTAGCCAGGAATAGACGGCAAGCGACACGGCAAGCCCAGCCAGCCCGGCGGCCAGCGGCAGCCAGTTCAGCTTCAACAGCCAGGTTGCAAGAATGACCGCTCCAATGGCAGCCGCGGTAGGCAGGAGTACGAGCAAGGAAGCGAAACCGGCGGCGCTGGAGGCCATCCTCGAGTTCATCTGTGCGAACTCAATTCGCTTGGGCCAATACACGGAAAACAAGTTGCCGGCGCCAAGATGAATGATGAGCATGGCAAAGAAGGCGGCGGTCACTGCAACGACCAGGTCCAGAGGTACGTGTCTGACGTAGAGGATGATCGGGGCTCCCAACATATAGACCGACGTTATCAGCCCTCCCTGGGCAAAGTTCTTGGCGCGCATCACTTTCTGCAAGGGCAGAGGTGACAGCAGCCAGCGGCCAAACCCCTCGCGATCCATGCCAAAAGTGTTGTAAGACAGGTTGGAGACCGACACCGCCAGGAGTAACGCAAAAGCGCCTAGCAGGCCGATACCGCCGCTGATGCCGAATCCAAACTTTTGTTTCGCCGACCCGGCGAAAGCCAGGAACACGCACAACACCAGGGGATTGACGAGCAGCACGATAAGGCGGGCATTCTGCCGGATGTAGCGCAGTTCTTTCTCCACGATCGCGCTCATGAATTCGCTCATTCCCGGCAGTTGCCATCCCGGTTTCACTTTCAACTCGCGCTGGACCTGGAAACTCTCGGCATAAATTTCCCCCAGGTACACAGCCCGCAATTGCCTGACCTGCAGGAACACGACCAATGCAAGATAACCCGCCAGCAACGCCAGGGGCACAAGCACTGTGTTCGTCCCCGGTACTAGCGACTCCAGCACCAGGCCAGGCGGCGCGACGTGTCGCACACCGGTCACAACATTGAGAGTCCAGGGAGGCATGTGAGCCCAGGGCACGCGGATCAGGCCGTTGATCATCAGGTTGAACATCTGCGGCACAAGCATCAGGATGAGCAGGACCACCACCACCCGTTCCCGGCCCTTGCGCGTGCTCTGGAAGCGTTCGAAGACTCCGATGATGATGCGGTTGAGAAACACGTTCAATGCGGCGAAGGCCAGAAGCAGGCCGGCGGCCGGCAACGCCCAAGCCGGGCGGATAGCTACAATGCCAATCCAGATGCTCAGCAGCCAAAGCAGCGCTGTCAGCGCCGCGGGATCGAAGACTCCATAGGCGGCGTTGAGAAGCAGGTAGAGACGCAGGGTGACGGGGTAGCGGGCCACTTCGCGAAAATTCAGACCGGGTGAAAAGCCCTCAAACAGCAGTGGAACCAACTGCCAGAACAAGAAGACTGCCCACAGAAGAAACTCAAGAAGATGCGGCTGGCCCGAGCGCAGCATGAAAATGGTTGCGGCGCACATGCCGGCGCTGGTTCCCAGCGCGAACAGCGCTCCCATCACATAGCCGACGGCACTCATCGCCAGCTCGGCTTGCCGCTTCTTGGAGCGCAGAGAATTCAGGAAAAGCCGCCAACGCAGCTCGAGAAGCAGACCAAAGTGGTTGGTGGCGCCGGCTACAGCCAGGAGATCACCTCCGCGTCTTGCTTGGTTCCTCCCACCACTTGAAGGAAGATTTCTTCGAGCGTCAGCGCAGCTTGCTCATGCCCGGCAACCTTTACGCCGGCGCGCAATTCTTCAAGCGATCCGGAAGCCACAAGCCTGCCCTGGCGAATGATGCCAATGTGCGTGCACAGACGCTCCACCACTTCCAGCACATGGGATGTCAGGAAGATGGTGCCTCCGTGGGAAATAAAGCGTTGCAGCAGGCGCTTTAAGGTGGTAGCGGCAATAGCGTCCACGCCTTCGAACGGCTCGTCCAGAAAGAGGATCGCCGGCCCGTGAATCACGGCCGCGGCCAGCGCGGTTTTTTTCTTCATGCCGTGCGAGTAGTCGGCCACCAGCTTGTCGGCCGAGTCTTTCAGGTCCATGAACTCGAGGAGCTCAGCCGTGCGTTCAGCAGCCACTTCGCGCGACAAGCCATACATGCGCCCCACAAAATTCAGGAGCTGAGCGCCGGTCAGCCGCTCAAATAATGCCAGCCCTTCCGGCACGACTCCGATCCGGCTCTTTACCGCGACCGTGTTGGTCGCCAGATCCATGCCCAGAATGCGGATCTGACCGCTCGTGGGCCGCAGCAGGCCTGTCAGCATCTTGATGGTCGTGGATTTCCCCGCGCCGTTAGGGCCCAGAAAGCCATAGAACTGCTGCTGTTCGACTCTCAGGTGCAGGTCATCCACAGCCAGCAGAGGGCCAAAAGTCCGGCGCAAGGCCACAGTCTCTACTACGATTTCAGCCATTCGACTCCATGACCGCACAATGAAGAATGTAGTTTCGGATACGAAATTCAGTGTATCGCAGTTTTTCCCCGCCCCGTGCTCTCTGGATCGGCGGGTATAATGGCCCAGCCCGATGCCTTCCAAAGTCTATCCTTACGCCACGCTGGCCGTCCTGACCGGGCTGAACATTCTCAACTACATTGACCGCAACGTGCTGTTTGCCGTGCAGTCGGAAGTGAAAAAAGAGTTCCTGGTAAGCGATTACAAGATCGGCGTGCTCACAGGCGCATTTTTCTTCACCTACATGTTTGCGGCGCCACTGATTGGCTGGCTCGGCGACCGCTTTCCGCGCAAGAACCTGATCGTGATCGGCATCTTCATCTGGAGCGGTTTCACCTTTCTGACCTGGTTTGTACATGACTACAATGAGCTGCTTTTCCGGCACGCGATTGTGGGCATCGGCGAAGCCAGCTACGCCACCATCGCGCCCACGCTGATCGCAGACTTATTCCCGCCTTTGAAGCGCGGGCGCATGTTATCCATCTTCTTCCTGGGATTGCCCGTGGGCAGCGCGGCCGGCTACTTCGTCGGCGGGTACTTGGCCCACCACTTCGGCAGCTGGCGCGTGCCGTTCATGGCTGCAGGGATTCCTGGCTTCCTCCTTGCATTGGTGCTGTGGATGCTGCCCGAACCCCCGCGCGGTCAACACGAAGAACACTCGCCGGTCGACGTCCGGACGCTGCTTCGAGGCCTGGCCCGAAACGGAGCATTCATCACTGTGTGCCTGGGGATGGCTATGTATACCTTTGCCGTGGGCGGTATGCAGGTTTGGATTCCAACGTTCCTCGTGACCTTGCGCGGCCTGGATCTCCAAACCGCCAACATAACTTTCGGCTTCATCACGTTAATCAACGGCATCGGGGCTACGCTGCTGGGAGGCTGGATTGGCGACCGTTTGCTCAGACGTTACGCCGGCGCCTATTACACGTTTTCCGGCATGGCTATGTTGATCGCCGTTCCCCTCATGGTGGCTGCCATTTATATCCGAGGCCGATTGATGTTTCCTGCTATTTTCGCCGCGGTATTTTTTATTCTGATCGGCACCGGCCCCACCAACGCCGCATTGGTCAATTCTGTGAACTCCAGCATTCGCGCCACCGCATTGGCCGTGAACGTTTTTGTAATCCACCTGCTCGGCGACGCATTTTCGCCAACCCTGATCGGCAAGATTTCTGACAAGACGGGCTCACTGCAGACAGCTTTCTCGGTGGCTTTCGTAGCCGCTGCGATCTCCGGTATCGTGCTGCTTTATGGCGCGCGCTTCGCGCCCCAGTTGAAGGCTGCCGGCACCACCGCTCCTAGTTGAAAATTCGCGGCATGTTTAGAAACAACCGCGCGAGATCTCCGCAGAGTGTTCCCGCCCAGCGATCATGACCTCGTTCTAATGCTCGTGATCGTCCCGATCCCCGTCACGGCGCCAACGATGCTCGTGTTCGTCCCACCATAGCCGGCGCACACTCTGGCACCGCTCGCGAGTCTCGCGAAGTTCACGGCGCCAGTGATCTGCCTGCCGGCTGTAGAGCCCGTGGTGCACGATAGCCAGGTGGAGCTTGTGCTCGGCGCGCTCCCTGCGCCGGGAGCAGTCGTCATCATGGCCGGCAACACCAGGCACGCTCGCAAACAGAAACACGGCCGCCAGCACCGCGGCGGGCAGCGAGTGCTGTGCGATAGCTTTTACTCTCGTTAGGCTTGGTAATTGCATAACACCCTCACTCTCTCGAAGGGCGCCTTCAGAGAAGAGGCTCCGGAAACGTGCTTTCGCAACGCTTCCAGAGCCCGTGTTGTTAGGACTTATGCTTCGGCGTCCTTGAATTCAGGGTTGATACCAGTTTGGAGGCGGAAGCGGGTGCCTGGACGGTGCCGGACAATGCAATATCCTTAGCAGGAATCTTACGCCCGTAGATCTTCTCGTTTGCGTCGTTGTCCGGTCGAATGGTTGATCCGGCCAGGGAGATGCCGGCAAACAGCCCTCGGGCCCGCGAATAGCTGAGTATTTCAGCTCGCATCGTCGCGTCGGTTTCTGCTGATGCCTCACGGCCCACCGGACCCGCGGCTGCGGACGCATCTCCGCCGAGCTTGACCTTGCTGCTGAGAACCGCTTTAGCCCCGCGGTCATTCATGATGAGCAGCACAAAGTCAGTGGCCTCGCCGCCAAGCTGAAGACCAAAACTGCCGCCCTCCAGCGCCATCATCGTGGGGGCGCCCCACGGGCCTTCGAAGTCCTTGCCGCTCCGGCAAGTCATCGAGCCCCGGCCATAGCTCGCCCCGACGATAAACGCCGCCTTGAGCACTGACGGGAAAACCACCACGCAGTCCGCCTTGTCGAGCAGGGCTCCGGGAATATTATCGGGAATATCCAAAATCTCGTTGAGGACCGTGCCGCTCTTCGTGAGCCGGTCTTCGTCCTTCTCCTTGTCAGCCGCCCATCCAGGCGTGGCTGCCAATAGGATCAACGTGATTACCAGAGACGTGAGTTTCTTTTTCATATTTGCTCCTTCTGCCCCCGGCGGAGGGTATGCCCGGCCGAAAGGGGCGATGGTGGACGTTGTGGCGCTATTTCATCGCCGCGAGATTACGCGACTGAGATATTTGTCCCTCAGAACGGGCCGCCGTTGGGGCTCCGTGTTCGGGGCGATCAGATTTTTCCGGCGCAGGACTCCCGGCCTCAAGGGTGCCGCTGCTGAAGCTGAGCGAAGAAGGACCGGCATCGCATGGAGCTGCTCGAGCTGCCCAGGGGTTCATGATCGCCCCTTTCGAATCTTTCGCATGTGCACTGGTTCTTCAGAGCTGGTAGTGCATCTGCTGGGCCAAACGAGAAACTCGCGGGTTGGCAATCACTTACAGAGATGATCCCCGGTTCGGTGGCAACGCGCGGCCGTGTAATTTTTGCTTACCTTGGGTTTCCTTAGAGATGGCATCTTGAAGATGACAGGAATTCTTTCGTCAGCGTTTTCTTATCGAAACAAATTCTTCAT
This sequence comes from Candidatus Angelobacter sp., assembly GCA_035263765.1. Lineage (GTDB taxonomy): Bacteria > Acidobacteriota > Terriglobia > Terriglobales > Acidobacteriaceae > Angelobacter. The sequence goes on from DATFQZ010000297.1 coordinate 25,276, forward strand.
GATGAACAGAGCGTTCGCCGGGCGCTCCGCCAAACGGCGCATGAAGTAGGGATACCACTCCGTCCCGAAGGGAATGTACACACGGCAACGCCAGCCTTCCTTTACCAGGCGCTGTTGCAGGTCCCGCCGGATGCCATAGAGCATCTGGAATTCAAACCTTGCCGGCGGAATCTTTTCCTTCAGCGCGAATTCAATCGTTGCGCGGATCATGTGTTCGTCATGCGTGGCCATGCCGTGATAGGCCCCGCTCTTGAGCAGCATTTTCATCAGCTTGATGTAGTTGGCGTCAACGTCGGCTTTTTTCTCAAACGCGATTTCCGGCGGTTCTTGGTAGGCGCCTTTGCACAGGCGCACTCGGATGCCGGCCGCGATCAAGCCGGCTGCGTCCTTCTCGCTGCGATGGAGATACGATTGGATGACCGCGCCTACATGGCCAGCGAGGCCCGGGGTCCCGTGCAGCCGATGGACAAAATCCAGCGTCCGCTGTGTGTATGGCGAGCCTTCCATGTCCACACGAACAAAATTATTGAGTCGAGCGGCGTGTTCGACAACTTCCGAGCTGATCTGGTAGGCCATCGCTTCATCGACGTCCAAGCCCATGTGCGTGAGCTTTAAGCTGACATTGGCGTCGAGGTTCTGTTCGCTCATCCGGTCGAGCAACTGGTGGTAGAGCTGGGCGCTATGCCGCGCTTCATCAGCGTTGGTCACGTTTTCACCCAGGTTGTCCACGCTCACGCTCAGCCCCAGCCGGTTCGTGGCCTGGGTGGCCGTCAACGCGTCCGCAATCGTGGTGCCTGCGACAAAACGGCGGGACACCCGTTGCCCGGCCCACGTCTTCTCGGCCGCGGAACGTAATGACTTGCTTTCAGAAAGGGAAATAAAGGCGGCCCTTAACATAAGGCTCCTGGGGAACGGGATTCAGATGGAGTGGGCAAACGTATTTTTGTAACACAAGTTGCTGCAGGAATGAAGAATCCATCGAGCAATGAACGATCGGGTCATCGGTTCATCGGGAGATCGGGTCATCGGCACGGCTCATGGTTATTCAGATGGTCCGATGATCCGATGACCCGATGATCCGATGTGTCATTCCTCCGCGGTGAACTCATCCACCTTGCGCTTCGAGGAATCTCTCCACTTCCATCGCGGCCGCGCAGCCGGAGCCGGCGGCGGTCACGGCCTGGCGATAACGCCGATCCTGCACGTCGCCGCAAGCGAACGCGCCGGCAACGTTGGTGAAAACGTAGTCACGAGTCTTGAGGTATCCATCCTGGTCCATGTCGAGCTGGCCGGTGAACATCTTGGCATTCGGTTCGTGTCCAATGCCGAGGAACATGGCCGAAGTAGGGAAGTCCCAAACCTTTCCGGTCTTCACGTTGCGGAGCTTCAAGCCGGTGACGTCCTTCTTGCCGGCGTCGTACACGTCTTCGACCACGGTGTCGGTCAGGAACTCGATTTTTTCGTGCTTACGGGCGCGGTCCAGCATGATCTTGGAGGCGCGGAAATGGTCGCGGCGATGAATGACCGTGACCTTGGTGGCGAAGCGCGTAAGGAACAGAGCTTCTTCCATCGCCGAGTCCCCGCCGCCGATCACGGTGATGGGTTTGCCTTTGAAGAAGAAGCCGTCGCAGGTCGCGCAGGAGGAAACCCCATGACCGATCAAGGCCTGCTCGTTAGCCAGTCCCAGCCATCGCGCGGAAGCTCCACTGGCGATGATGAGGGTGCGGGTCGAGAGCGTCTTGCCGCCAAAATCGAGTTTGAACGGGCGCGCGCTGAGATCAGCCCGGACCAGGTGTCCGGCCTGGAATTCGGCGCCAAAACGCTCGGCCTGCTTACGCATGTTGTTGATCAGTTCCGGACCCTGGATGCCTTCTGGAAACCCAGGAAAATTTTCAACCAGCGTGGTGATGGAGAGCTGCCCGCCGGGCTCATGGCCTTCAATGACCAAAGGCTTCAGGTTGGCCCGCCCGGCGTAGATGGCCGCGGTCAACCCGGCGCATCCGGTGCCGAGAATCACTGTGTCGCGAACGGAGTTGTGGCTTTCCATAGCGGTCATTAGATTCGTCACCTGCGGTTTAGTCGCAAACGGCCTACTTGGGTTTCTTCTTTGGCTCGGACGCCGGCTCATTGTGCCGGGCCGAGTTCTCGCCGCTCAGCCAAGCCAGGTCGGAGCGGAACGCGCTGCGGAGTCCCAGAGCCTGCCGGTATTGGGCCATAATGTTGGACGCCTGGCGGAACAGGGGCTCGTACGCGCTCTGATCCGCGCCTTCACAACGCGCGAGCACAACCGAACTCTTCGTCAGCCGCTCCACGCGGATGCGGTTCACCGGCGTGTCCACCGTCAACATCGCCTGAGGCGAGGCCGCGCCGGATGTGGCCCGATCCTCGAAGGAGATTTCGTGGAAGTTTTTGGGGTCGCGCGTGCGCAGCACCAGAGTCTCGACGATGCTGGCGGCATCGGTGCTCAGGGAAAACTGCGCGGTCAGGAACGGCGATTCGGGAGAAAATTCGCGGCGCAGGCGTACGAACTTTGCCGGGGCAGCGTCCTTCAACGTGGTCACGCCCCTGGTGATCTCGAAGTCCTGGATGAACGCCGCCTTACTGGGAATCGTGTCCAGGGCATTCTTAATCTGCGTCTGTTCCTCTTCTGAAGGCCCGCATACGTTCAGGTAGTTCAATTTGACCTGGGGCTGGGCCGAGGGCGTCGGCGTGGGTTGCTGCTGGGCGAAAGCGGTTGCGCCGAGGAACCAGGCTGCGATCACAAGGGTTTTGAACACGGTTGGATTGTAGCACTCGCGGGGATCGCCGGAATCGCCGTCATCGCGCGTCATCGCCGTCATCGGGTGCAATGCAGGCATCGTCGTGATGCCGCGGAAAGACAGGCGGATGAGACGAGATCCCGGCCGGTGAGAAAACAATGTCCACGCCCGATCTCGCGCGATGACGGCGATGACGTGCGATGACGGCGATTCTCATTGGCTTGTGGTGGCCCCGTTCTTACCCACCCACTCATCCACCCACTCATTCACCGTCTTATACCAGAGCTGGCTGTTCTGAGGTTTCAGAACCCAGTGGCCTTCATCAGGAAAGTAGAGCATCTTCGACGGCACCTTCAGACGCTGCAGCGTGGTGAAGAGCTGGAAGCCTTCGGAGATATCGAGGCGGTAGTCGAGCTGCCCGTGTACCACCAGTGTGGGCGTCTTGAAGCTGGTGGCGAAAAGATGCGGCGACCACTTGCGATACTCTTCGCGGTTGGCCCAGGGCAGGCCTTTGAACTCCCACTCCGGGAACCACAACTCTTCCGTGCTGCCGTAGGCGGATTCGGTGTTGAACATGCCGTCATGCGAGACCAGGCATTTGAAGCGCGTTGTATGGCCCAGGATCCAGTTGATCATGTATCCGCCATAACTGGCGCCCAGCGCGCATTCGCGGTCCTTGTCGATGAAGGCGTAGGTTTTCTCGGCGTAGTCCAATCCGTTCATCAGGTCGACGTAGGGCTTGCCGCCCCAGTCGCCGTTGATCCCATCAATGAATTTTTGCCCGTAGCCGGTTGATCCCCGCGGGTTGATCATCATGACTACGTACCCGCCGGCAGCGAAGAGCTGCGCGTTCCAGCGATAGCTCCACTCGTCGCCCCACTGGCCCTGCGGGCCGCCGTGGATGAGAAACTTAACCGGATATTTCTTCTTGGGATCGAAGTTCGGAGGCGTCAGGAGGAAGCCCTGGACCTTGGCTCCTTCTGCGCCCGTAAACCAGAAAGACTCGACCGGCTGCATGGAAACCTGAGAGAGCACGGCGGCGTTCAAGTGAGTAACTGCTTCTCCATGCTGAAGGCAGTTCTCGAGAGGGTCTTTTGCTCCAATCGGGCTCTCACAATCAACCAGGGTGAAATCCGGTGTCCCAGCTCTATAGATCTCATTCGGCGCTGTGATGCTCATGCGAGTGAAGATGAGACTTCTGCGGTTCGGCGCGACAACCAACTCATCGTTCGATCCCCGGACAAGCTTCCGGACTCGACCGCCATTGATTGCCAGGGAATAGATGGGTATTTCGCCCTTGTCCTCTGAAGTGAAGTAGATCGTCTTAGAGTCTGGATCCCATGCGGTGCTTTCGACCCACTGGTCGAAGTCTTCCGTCAAGTTGCGAATCTGTCCGGTTTTGCGATCGTACAGTACCAACCGGAAACGGTCGCTCTCGTATCCTGGGCGTACCTGCATTCGCCAAGCCAGCCATTTGCCGTCGGGCGAATAGAGCGGCGTGGAATCGCCGCCGGGGCTGGTGCTGAGCTTTTTGGGCGTCCCGCCGGTGGCGGGCACGGTGAAGATTTCGTTGTTGGTGCTGGTGGCTTCCACGTCGTCATGGTTGCTGGTGAACGCGACTTCCTGACCATCGGGCGAGATGGCGTAGTTGTCCTGGCCGCCCAGGCTGAAGGGCGGGACGTCGTGGTCGCCCGGCGTGATGTCTTGAGGCGCGCTGCCATCTAGTGCCGCTACAAACAAGTGCGACCGTTTCAAACCGTTGTAGTGGTTCCAGTGACGATATAAAAGCCTGGTGAAGGTCATGGCCTTCACTTTGGAGTTGGCCCGTTCGTCGTCTTTAGCCTTGTTGCAGGCGTCGTTGGGGCAGTCGGGGTAAACCTCGGAGACAAAAAGAATTTTCTTGCCGTCTGGGAACCACATTGCGCCGTCGGCCTCTGTGGAGATACTGGTGACTTTCTTCGGCTCGCCGCTGATCGTTCCCGCGGCCGAATCAAAATCGGCCACCCAGACTTGCGACGAACCGCCGCGCGCGCTGACGAAAAGAAGTTTCTTGCCGTCGGGTGCCCAGTGCCCTCCGGTTTCGCCTGCGGGATCGGAAGTCAGCTGCCGAGACTCGCCGCCGGCCAGCGGCACAATCCAGAGATGGGATGTCCGCTTGTTGGCCTTCAGGTCCACATCCACGGCGGAGAAGAGCACCCATTTGCCGTCCGGTGAAATCGCCGGCCCGCCAATGCGTTTGAGAGCCATCATGTCCGCGAAAGTGAACGGGCGCTTCGCAGCAGCTTGCGGAGCCGGCTGGGCGAAAGTCTGGCCAAGACCTGCGATGATGAATACAATAAGCGCGAGCGTAAACCGGCGCATGGTGCCTCCTCAAGAATGAACGGAAGATTGTCGCAAGTGTAAATACTTTCCCGGCGGGAGGCCAATCTCGAAGGCAGGGTGGCCTCTGAGATGACTTTGCGGTGAAGGAGTTGGAGATGGGCATGAGGGTTTCTACGTTCGTCCAACACGGGAGTCTGGCGGTGCTCCTGGGGCTTGCTCCTAGCCTTCTATGGGCGCAGACCAACTGCGACGATGGCGCGGGCCCACTCTCGAGTGGCGCTCTGCAAGGAACCACGCAACAGCAGATCATCGAAAAATTTGCCGCCAAAGAAACGCTTTTCAAGCAAGCCCGCAACAACTACACGTTCCGGCAGGACATTACCGTCCAGGAATTTGACGGCCTCTCTGTCTCCGGCGAGTATCGCTCGGTGCGCGACATCACCTACGACGACAAAGGCAGCCGGGTGGAGACTGTGGTCTTTGCCCCGCAGCCGTCGCTCCGCCAGCTCGCGATCAGCAGGGAAGATGAAGAGGATTTCCGGACCAAGATAGCATTCGTCATGACCACGGAAGAGATTCCCCGCTACAACTTGATTTATGCCGGCCAGCAGCACGTGGACGAGATCGACACGTATGTTTTTGATATTGCGCCCAAGACGATCGAGCAAGGCCAGCGGTATTTCCAAGGCCGGATCTGGGTTGAGAGCCACGATTTTCAGATTGTGAAGACCTGCGGCAAGACTGTACCTGAGACCGTTGCCGGCAACAGCAAGAAGAACAAGAACGTGCAAGAGAACCTTTCGCCCACGTTTGTAACGTACCGCGAGCAGATTGATGGGCAGTATTGGTTTCCTACTTACACGCGCGCCGATGACACCCTGCATTTCCGGATGGGTGATGTCCGCATGCGCGAGATTATCAAATACACCGACTACAAGCGCTTTGCGGTCAAGAGCAAGATTATCTACAAAGGCGAAGTTAAGGACGATCCCGCACAGCCACCCGCGAAGAAGCCATAGTGTCCAGCGCCTGTCAATGTGAAGACTTGTCAAGGCCGGGGCCATGGCCTTCTTGTGCCGGGGATTCCCTCGCGCCAACAACTTTTCCCTACTGTTTTGCATCTTACCTGTTTACACTTACAAAAAATTGAAGGTCTAAAGGTGAATGGAATGCATCGTTCCAGGTTGTTGATGGCCAGCAGTGGGCTGCTCGTGGTCTCTTTATTTCTTCCGCTGACGTTACTTGCCGACAACAATTGCGAAGAAGGCAATGGCCCCTTGAACACGGCCCAGCCGAAAGGTATTTCCGTCCAGGACATCATCCAGAAATTCGCGGCCAAGGAAGCTGTCTTCAAGCAGGCGCGCAATAACTACACCTATACGCAAGACATCACGGTGCAAACCCTGGAAGGCAACACGGTGGACGGCGAGTGGCGGCAGGTCTGGGACATCACGTATGACGACAAGGGCGGCCGGATCGAAAACGTGACTTTTGCGCCCATGGACACCTTGCAACGTGTCCAGATGACCAAGGAGGACTTTGACGACATCCGCAACCGCCTGCCCTTCGTGCTTACCACGGAGGACTTGCCCCTCTATGACGTCCTGTACGTGGGCCAGCAGAAGGTAGACGAGATTGAAACATACGTGTTTGACATGGCTCCGAAGAAAGTCGAGAAGGGCCAGCGCTACTTCCAGGGGCGTATCTGGGTGGACAATAAAGACTTCCAAATCGTGAAGACCTGCGGCCGCAACGTGCCTGACGTTCACGCGAAGAAGAAGAATGACCAGGAGAACCTGACGCCCAGTTTCGTGACCTACCGCGAGCAGGTTGACGGGCAATACTGGTTTCCCACGTATACGCGGGCTGACGACGAACTCCACTTCAAGACCGGCGACATCCACATCCGCGAGATCGTGAAATACACCAATTACAAACGCTTTGGAGCCAAGACGCGGATCATTTACGGCGGCCAGGTATTGCCAGGCGCCACGCCCGGCGCTACGCCCTCGCCAACGCCTAAATAGCAGTTAGCAAATAGCAATTGGCAATTAGCCCAGCTAGAGCCGGTGCCGACACGATCTGAAGTCGGGCTTTAGCTGGGCTAACTGCTATTTGCTAATTGCTAGCTGCTTTAGTGATGCAGAAACCACATGATCCAGCCCGCCACGAACAGGCCACCTATGAACATGGCGAAGCAATAGGCGCCGTAACGAAGCATGTCGCGCGGGTTGTTCCGCGTCGTGATGCCGAAGACCACGGAGGCGAAGAACGCGAATGTCACAGCGGCGGTGAAGTGGGAGACTTGTAAGGCGAGGGTCATGGTTTCTTCCCGATGGCAATGTGATATGCGTCCACCACGCACATTACGTTGAGCAACCCGGCGACCACTATGAATTTCGTGCCATAGTCGGCGGTGGCATAGGTAATCGCAGTGCTGCCCCAGTCCAGCATGCGTCCCAGGATGTAGAGGCCGCCCGCGCCGATGTCGCCGACAAAAGCCAGCATCTCCAGCAAGTCGCCGGTGTTCGGCTTGTAAATCTTCCCGTCCATGGCCAGCCCCAGGGTGAACATGGCCACGATGCAGGCCATCAGCACAAAGCCGCGGATCCAGCGCTTCTGGATCAGGTGTCCGGCACCGGGAATGAGCCAGGCAATCGCGGGGGCCAGCAAAGCCATGTGCGGGCTGGAAGCTGCCAGGATGGGACGTGCTTCAGAGGTGCTCGTGTCGGTGTTCGCCATCACATCAGGACCAGTTCTTTTTGGATTTTACCAGTAACCTCTGCGGCGCCGTCGCGAACCAGAACATTGACCTCGCTGCGCACGCCGAACTCCCCCGGCAGGTAGATTCCGGGCTCGATGGAAAAGCAGGTGTTGGGGATAATCTCGCGATCGTCTTTGGTTTCGAGGTTGTCCATGTTGGCGCCGTTGCCGTGCACATGCACGCCGATGGAGTGCCCGGTGCGGTGCGTGAAATACTGCGCGTAACCGGCGTTGGCAATATGCTCGCGTGTGGCCTGGTCCACCTCCCAGCCGGCAATGCGGTGCTTGGCCACGAATGCGTCCTGCACCTTCTTCACGCCGGCGTCGCGGGCTCCGGTGACGATCTTGAAAATCTCCTGCTGCTTGTCGGACGGCGAGCCGATCACACCCATCCACGTGATGTCGTAATAGACGGCGTTGGGTGTCTTCCTCTTGGCCCAAATATCGAGGAGAACAATGTCGCCCGGTTTGATAGAGGATGAGCCTTGCGGGCGTGGTTCATAATGCGGATTGCCGGCATTGGCATTCACGGCCACGATCGGCGGGTCTTCCGTCATCAGCTCGGCGCGACGGAAAGCTTCCATGATCCACTGCTGTATGTCGTACTCATTCACGCCGCCGGCGCGCGCGCGGCGCCCAATCTCTTTGAAGGCTTCGGGAACGATGGCGTCAACGGCTTCAGCTGCCGCGAAGTGGCTCTTGATCTGTTCTTCGCTCCACGCGGCTTCAAAACGCGCCACCAGATCGCCGGAGCTGACAATCTCTTTGCCGAAGCTGCGCACCAGCTCGATAGTGCCTGCGTCCACCAGCCCGATGTACGGAATCAGGTTATTGGGCGAATACTGCATCGCGATGTTGCGGTGCCGCGCCAGCATGGCCTGAAGGTTGTCCCAGAGTTCCTTCCAGGACGAATACTCTCGCTTGCTGCCGGGCAGCGAGTCGAGATGGCCGGCTTCGATGCGGTGCACTAGCTTCATCGGCTCGCCTTCGCGCGGGATCAGGTAGAACCAGCGCCGCGTAACCATCACGTCTTCGCGCAAACCCAGCACTTTGTAGGCGATGGGATCGCGATGGTGGTGGTCGTAAAACAGCCAGGCGTCCAGGCTGCGCTCAAGCAGGGCATTCTGAATTTCTTTCAGGTCCATGGCGGTAATCTTCTATTTAACCACAGCGGCTTTCTCGTTCGCGCCCTCCTCGGCGAAGAACGGCGCCAACTGCTCGGGACGGGGCGCGGACGTAAAGAGGCTCACCACCGCCAGTGCCAGCAGCGAAACCGCCAACGCCGGGAAGATGGCGTCTCGTTCCAGCCAGCTTGCCGGGATGAAAGTTGCATGGTGGTTCTGGAGCGCCAGTTGTTGCAGGTTCCAGATCACCGTAATCCCCGTCCCCAGCGCGATTGACCAGACAGCCGCGGCCGCGGTGATACGCTTGGAAAAGAAAGCAGCCATGACCACCGGCGTTATCGCAGCTGAATAGACAGTGTAAGCATAGAGAGCCATCTGCAGGATTGAAGAGAATAACGTCAGTTGCAGCAGAGCAAAAATGCCCAACCCAATCACGATAAGGCGGGAAACCAGCAGGATCTGTTTGTCTGAGGCGTTCTTGTTTATGAAGCGCGCATACACATCGTTCACCAGGTTCGTAGCCGGTGAAAACAGGTAGTTATTGGCCGTTGAGATGACTTTGGCGAAAACTGCTCCCATCAGCACTGCGCCTAACAGCGACGGCAAACCGTTACGTGCTGTGTAGGGAATAATCTCGCTGGGTTCGATGTTGGGGACCCGCATGTAAAGAGCCGTCCCAATCACCGCAATGGCCACGATTACGGTTTCCAGAATGAACGTTCCGGTGATCCATCCCAGAACCGATAGCTTTGCGTCACGCTCGGTTCGTGCCGAGAAGAACTTTTGAAACATCGTTTGGTTGCCGAGAAGCAGTAACATCGTCGGAACCAGCAGTTCCATGGCCCGCACAAATCCAGTCCAAACCCCTTGATCGACACCGTTGATGATGGAGAATCGGCCAAACCACTGGAAGTATTCCGGCGGCAAGGATGCGTGCAGTTGGCCCCATCCGCCCGCTTTCACGAGCAGGAGCGGCACAGCAGCAATGCAAGTTACGGTCGCCAGCAACCCGATGACTACGTCGAGGTAGGCCACGGAGCTCATCCCGGCAAACGCCGTAAAAATGATCACAAATATAGCGACAATGATCATGCCCAACGCTGCTTCGTGACCCGCAGGAATGTGAAACGTCGTGCGCGCTACTTCATCCAGTCCCGGGAAGATTAAGCGCAGTACGTGACTTCCACCACGGAACTGGTAAGAGGCGATGGCCGTGAATGCGAAGAGAATGGCGATGGTTCCCAGCACGCGGGCGGCAGTGTTGTAGCGCGTTTCCAGAAGATCCGGAATGGTGTATTGGGCGAACTTGCGCGCCCGGGGCGCTACAAACACGATCACGAGGAGGCCTAGCCATCCGCCGGCGGACTGCCACAGTGCCGAGAATCCGTTATGAAATGCGTTTTCGGCGCCGCCAAACAGGCTGCCGGAACCGATCCACGACGAAAGCAGCGTGAAGACCAGCACGTACCAGGGCAGCGTGCGTCCAGCTACCAGATAGTCAGCCTTGGTCTTGACCTTACGAATCTGGCTGAGGCTGACAAAGAGCAGCACCGCCACGATGATCGCCAAAACAATTGCGTAAAGATTCAAAGGAGCACTCCAAAAAATTTTAAATTTGAAATTTAAAATTTCAAATTTTGAGCAAGCTTCTGCTCAATGACCTGCTTACTTACCCCCGTGACCCGAACTACTTTCATCCGTCCCCTGACGCCGCTGGCTATGGTAACGGAGGCGCGGGGAATTTCAAACAAATCGGCAAAGAACTCGACAACCGCCTGGTTGGCGCGACCCTCGAGCGGTGGCGCAGTCACGGCCAGCTTGAGCGCATCGCCCACCACGCCGGTCACGGCGTTCTTGCGGGCACGGGGATGTACCTTCACGTTGAATGTTACGCCTTCCGAGGTTTCCTTCACCGGGACCATTGCCGTGCCGAGAGAAGGAGCTCGATGCCGACCACGAGGACAAGCACGATTGCTTGCGGGTTCTGTCGAAGATCATGGCGCAGAACCCAGCAGAGAAGCACAGCCAGGATCAGTAAAAGCAGGTTGGCCAGAACGCTGATTCTGGCTATAGCGCGATCCGGTGGGCGATAGGCGCGGATCAGGTTCAAGAAGGCGCCAAAAATCACCGCCAGCCCTCCAGAGAAGAACCATGCAGAGTCGAAGTTGAGGTTCTTCGACATGAGAAACACGCTGCCCCCGGTGTGCACGCAGCCCAACCCCAGCAGCACCCACCCGAAAACGCGGTCGAGAGTCTTCATGGCTTCGGCCTTTCTCCGAAGATGGCCGTACCTACGCGCACGCAGGTCGAACCCTCTTCGATGGCAACCTCGAAGTCGTGGGACATGCCGATGGACAGAACGTCCATCTGAATGCCCGGCAACTTACGCTGCGCGATCGAGTCCCGCAGATCGCGCAGCAAACGGAAGTATAGCCGTGTGGCTTCAGGATTTTCCGCGAACGGCGGCACCGCCATCAGCCCACGGACTTGAAGGTGTTTGAGGCGCCCCACGCCGCGCAGCAGATCTTCGAGCTGGGGCGAATCCAGCGGCACGCCGCTCTTCGATTCTTCGCCGCCCACGTTGATCTCGATCAGCACGGGCAGCTTCTTGGCGCATGACGCTGCGGCGTGATCGAGCTTCTCCGCCAGGCGCAGCGAGTCCACGGAGTCGACGGCATCAAAGATCTCCAACGCCTTGCGCGCTTTGTTGGTTTGCAGGTGGCCGATCAGGTGCCATTCGGTGTCTCGGCGGCTATCCGGATCAGGAAACTTCTGCTCGAATTCCTGCACGCGATTCTCGCCAAAGATACGGATGCCGGCCGCGGATGCCTGGCGTATGCGCTCGCGATTCACGGTCTTGCTCACAGCCATTAGTGTGACCGAACCGGGATCGCGGCCGACGCGTCTCGCGGCTGTAGCGATGCGCTCGCGCACTCGTGCCACATTTTCGTCGATGGACATACCGGCATTATAGGGAATCCGGTTCCGGCGCTCCCTGGCGGTCGGACGTCACGGCCCGGCAGCGATCAGGGGCCGTTGGAGCCGAAGATCGCTGCTGCGCCGACGTTTCCCGCGGGCGTCACCCTACATCATGACTGCCGGGGGCGCAGGGTCTTCCGGCCGTCCTGCTTTCGACTGCGGCAGGAAGATCATCATCAGCCCCAGCGCTAGGATTACACCGAATCCAAACAAGTACGATGGCTCTTTGAAGAACTGAAAGAGATGCACCTCGGCTCCCGGCGGCAGCGAGCGCGATTTCATGTAAACGAAGAACGCAAGGATGAGCCCCATGAGCGCCTCGCCGGCAATCAGGCCGCTCGCAATCAGGATGCCAACACTGGTTATGCGGGCTTGCTGTGCCTCGTTGTGCCGGGCGCGCCTGCTGAGCGCATCGGAACCCCAACGCAGCAGTCCGCCCACGAAAATGGCGAACGTAGTGGGCAGGGGCAAATACATACCTACCGCAACCAGCATGGGACTACGCACGCGCAACATGATCATAGCGATGCCGAAGAATATCCCTGCAATCACAAGCGGCCACGCCATTTCCCCGCCTACAATGCCTTGCGCAAGTGAGGCCATCAATCCCGCTTGCGGGGCCGGCAGTGCCTTGTCGCCGAAACCGGTGCCTCCCGCCCTAATGTTGCCGACCTGCAGAACATACAACGGGAAATACATGACCAGGCTTGCCACAACCACGGCGATCAACTCGGTGATCTGGATGGTGCGCGGAGTTCCGCCGAGAATATAACCCACCTTGAAGTCCTGTAGCAGCTCGCCGGCAACGGCGGAAGAAACACAAACTACTGCGGCTACTCCAAGGACCACGGCGACTCCGCTGCCTCCGGAAACGCCCAGGGCCACCATCAGCAGCGCGGCGATGATCAAGGTGGAAAGGGTAAGCCCTGAGATCGGATTGTTCGTCGATCCGATCATCCCCACCAGGTTTCCCGAGACGGTGGCAAAGAAGAAGCCTACGATCAGCATGACGATGGCCGCCACAACTCCGGCCATCACGTGCCCGGAAACATAGACGTAGAGAGCAATCATGAGCAGAAAGACGACGCCGATCAGAGAAAAGACGGTCTTGGAGCCCATATACCGTTCGGTGCGGGCCATGGATTCAAGAGGAGGAGCGCCGTGCACGATTTCACGGAACGCTCTCCCCAGGCTGGAGGTCAGGTTTCGGCCCATGCGAAACAGCGTGTATGCGGCGCCGACCAGCATGCCGCCCACCGCGATGGGACGCACAACATAGCGCCAAACAGCAGTCGCCTGCGCTGCCCACCCGGCATCGCCTGACCCGGCAGGCAGGAAATTCTGTATATTTGGCCCCAGGAAATACATGAACAGGGGAACCAACACACCCCAAGCCAGCACACCGCCAGAGAAATTTAACGCTGCCAACTCCGGCCCGATCACGTAGCCCACGCCGATGTAGGCGGGACTCACGGACGGCGCATCAATGGTTGATATCGCGCCGGCATGGATTACGTTCGTGCTGGATTTTGCCCCCAGGCGGACGAAACTCCTGCCCAGCTCGCCAATACGAATGAAAAAACTCTTGTCTTCGGCAAACAGATTCAGATCGCCCAGCAGCTTCACCAGGGCGCCCAGGCCGATGTTCCAGAACAGATACTGTGCAGCCGCGGCGCGGCGGCCCGCTTTATGGATTTCTGATGCCGCTACTGATTCAGGAAAAGGAAGCGTCGCGTCCTCGACCATAACTCGTCGCACCAGGGAGACAAACAGAACCCCGAGCACGCTTCCCACGGTCATGAGAGCAGTCGATTTCCAATAAGCTACCTTAGGATCGAACGAGGACCACGAGCCGGCGAGGACGAACGCCGGGAGGGTGAAAATCGCGCCTGCCGCAACAGACTCACCGATGGAACCCGCGGTACGGGCGATGTTCTCCTCCAGGATCGAACCCTTCATGGTGCGCAGCACGGCCATCCCGATGACCGCTGCCGGGTACGTTGCCGCGATTGTGATGCCTGCGCGCAGACCCAAGTATGCGTTGGCCCCGCCCAGCACGACGCACATCACCAGGCCGAGCAGCAAGGCTCGCAGCGTGAACTCCTTCATGGTGACGTTTTGAGGTACAAACGGCTGGTACTTCGGAACGCTTGTGACGGGTGATTGGCTCATCCTATCCTCCTGGTTTCCGCTGCCTTGGCTTGGACGGTTTCCGCCATCTGTAGCCTCCGTGTTTAGTTCGACTTAAGTGAAGTGTGACGCACGTTAGCACAGGACCGTGGTCTGTTACAAATCCTTTAGGATCGCCAAATCGCCCGTGGTCACGCGGAATCGCCGTGATCGAAAACAAACCAGCCAAGCCGTCCGGAGTCGCCGAGGAGGATCGGACAATTTCAATCCCGGGAACTGCTTTTTTGGGTTTCCCATCTCCGTGCGTCAGTGCCTTCGTGTCTCCGTTGGTAGGTCTTCGTTTTGATTCCGGCGAGGTTTTAACGCAGCCTTCATTGCCTCCTGGGATGACCCGGCTTATACTTGTGGCAAGCACTTCCTTAAGGGGTCTCAAGGAGGGTCGTCTTCAGTGGCGGTGACCTAAGCCGGTCTCAAAGGGCGTTTCAGTTGGCAGCTGAAAGCTTGTTCTCCGTTCTGTTCCCGTCGGATTGCCGGATTTGCCGGCTTCCACTCACTCGAATTTCCAATCTGCCGGTCTGTCACGAGTGCCTGGCCAGTGTTGTGCCCATCCCCGGGCCGCTGTGTTTAACCTGCGGCGAAAAGCTTTTGGGAACACGCTTTGAAGGTGACCCCGCTCCATTGTGCGACTTGTGCCGTCGTGCAACGCCGCGTTTTCGACGGGCGGTGGCCTACGGCGCTTACGATGGCCCACTTCGTGACCTGGTGCACATCCTGAAGTATCAACGAGTCAAGCCCGCCGCGGTTCGTTTAGGGCGCTTGCTCCACCAGGCTCTCACGGCAGTTGGGCTTCCGGAGGCGATGCTGGCAGTCCCCGTGCCTTTGTGGAAGGACAAGCGCCGCGAGCGTGGGTTCAACCAGGCCGAGGAAATCGCGCGAGCTTTTTTGCGCTGCCAGAAGGGTGGCGGCATCCAATTAAAGACAGGTCTGCTGGTGCGTAACCGGGAAACCATTTCCCAGACGGGGCTGACACGGCATCAGCGTCGCGCTAATTTGCGGGGGGCATTCTGCGTAGTCCATCCGCGGCAACTTGAGGGACGGAACGTGCTGCTGGTGGATGATGTGATGACGACCGGCGCTACCGCGAACGAGTGTAGCCGGGTGCTCCTCGGCGCGGGTGCGAAACAAGTTTGGGTGGCGACGGTCGCGCGCGCCACTCGGGAAGTGGCGAGCACGCAGTCGATCGTCAAGACTGGGGCCGCCGCGGTTGGATGGGGAGGAATACCGGGCCATGCCTGATCGGGACAAGGGACGAAACAAGCGCCATCAGCATCATCACGGAGACGGGCAGCCGCACGAGCCGGCGCCGCCGCGCAAGAACTTGATCATGCAGACTCCGGTGCTGGTGCTGAACGCTTCCTACGAGCCCATCAACATCTGCGCTGCCCGCCGCGCGATCGTGCTGGTGCTCAAGGGCCTGGCCATGCCGGAAGAAGAGAATGGCCACTACCTGCACGCTGCGCGTATCGCCATGCGTGTGCCTTCCGTGATCCGTCTGCTCGAATACCGGCGTATTCCCCACCAGACACGCGCGCTCTCGCGCAAGAACATTCTGCTGCGCGACCGCAACACTTGCCAGTACTGCGGCGTGGTGTTGCCTTCGAGCGAGTTGACCCTGGATCACGTGGTGCCGCGCTCGCGCGGAGGCTCTTCGACCTGGGAGAATCTGGTGGCCTGTTGCCATCCTTGCAACCGCCGCAAAGGGAACCAGCTGATTTCTGAAACCGACATGAAGCTGGTGAAGGAACCGCGTCCTTTCACGCTGCACACCAGCCGCCACATCATGCGCATGATCGGACGGTCGGACATCAAGTGGCGTAAGTATCTGTTCTATTGAGACCGCCGGAAGTTGCGGACGTTTAGAAGATCTCCGCCGCAGGTGCCAACCATACGGCAACACTTGCTCGGAATTCTCAAGATGATCGCTCAGTGACGGGGCGAAGATCTCCGCTCAAGTTACTTGGCCTTGCTAGTCTCCGACCTTCTTTTCTGTCCCGGAAGCGATCGGGCTCCAGTGCGCGCCGCCATCGTCGGAAGACTCGATCTTCAGGGTGGCTCGGTCAGCCGTTGCGCGTTCCGTGGTTGATCTGATTTGCGCAGGCTTGCCGGCCATTTTTGTTCCCGTTACCGTTGTCCACACGTTGCCTTGTATGTTCACATGGCAGGGGCTTGGGGCTTGGCAACGGGATCCGCAATCGTAACCGCGATGTAATTGTTCTCCCTGGTGTTGTAGTAGAAAATCGTAAGCTGGCGATGGTCACCAAGGGGCGTGCTTCCGATCAAGCTGCAAACCAGATAGTCGTGGCCTTGCGGCGCCCAACGGCACTCGCGGATGTTATGAGTTTTGCCTGTTTGACCATTGGCGCTCGCTTCGATTTCCCAGCGGCCCACCAACACACCGAGTTTCGCTGCTGGGTCTTCACCGGCAGGCGCGGCCCACCCTAGAGCCAACAAAGCCACGATGGGCATGCACAGAAGAGGCGTTCTCTTCATTTTCTTTGCTGTACCTTTCTCGCTGCTAACACATTGCAGTGTCACGCGAACGCAGGAGCCTTGATCCGCGCGAGGTCCGAATTTGATTACCGCTTCTTCCCGGCTCGCAAGCCGGAACACGCCCGGTATTGTAGCGTGCCGTCTACTCTTCTCAATCTGGGAGTTGTCATACACGCTCTAACCGCGCCGTTGCACACATTGGGTACGGCTGTGCCTAAGGCCAGGTGCTCTGATCTGTTTACCATTTGGTAAACTGTTGCCATCGCGCACTTTAAAAGCGCAGTCCGTAAAAGTGCCCTATGGCACCCAAAGTGCACCATACGAGCCGAGTAGCACAGTTCGCCTTTTCTTGTACGAACTGAGAAACCTTCGATCATATTCCGCCAACGCGCGTGGGGCGCGACGGGCCGAACGAACCCAGGGAGCAAGATGGCTGACACCGTGTTGGAACAGATTTTGGCGGAGTTGCGAAGGGCCGCGCTCACATATTTTCCGGACAAGGGCGAACTCAAGAACCTTCGCGTGGTGGGCCACACGCCCAAGAACGACCACATGATCTATGACGTGTGCGCTGACCTGGGCCAGGGCAGCGAGCGGATGGCCATTAAGATCTATCGTCCCGGCAAGTGCGGCGGTGCCGCGACTGCATGCTCCTTGGCCCGGCAGGAGACGGCGAACCTGGAGTTCGCACATCAGGCCATGCTCAAGAAAAAGCTGTGCGGCATACCTCGCCCGCTGGGCGACTCGAGTGACCAGGGCGCCGTGGTGACGGAAAAAATCAGCGGGTTGCCGCTTCAATCCATCATCATGAAAGCGGCCCTGCTGCCCGGCTTCGC
>DATFQZ010000298.1:0-4875 GCA_035263765.1 Candidatus Angelobacter sp.
CGCCCGTGATCTCACGCTGCTAACCAAGGGCTGGCCGGATGAGTCAATGCGTCGCTCCGATGTCGGCGATGACGGCGATGTCGTGCGATCACGGCGATTCCCCGCGATCCCGTGCGATTCCGGCGATCCCTAGCTACGCCTCCCGGGCTGCCAGGGTCTTCTTCCTAATCTCGACATTCAGGCGTTTGATCTTCTGGTTCAGTGTGGATAGGGGGACGTGGAAGCGCTCGGCCGCTTCCGTCTGGTTCCAGTTGCATTTCTCGAGCATCTCGACGATCAGGCGACGCTCGTAGTCTTCGACGATTTCAAACAGCGACGAGTTGGCTTGATGTTCGAACATCGCTCCCGGTGAGCCGCGGCCGACGAGATAATCGGGTAACAGATCGATCCCGACGGTTGGGCTGTTGGAGAGCACCACGGCGCGTTCCATTACGTTCTCCAGTTCCCGTACGTTGCCAGGCCAGGCATAATCCATCAATGGCCTCAGCGCTTCCGGCGTGATCTGACGTGCGCCCTTGCCGTTTTCCGTGGAGAATTTGGCCAGGAAGTGCGCCACCAGTAGGGGCACATCTTCGGGACGGCTGCGGAGCGGCGGAAGGTCCACAGTGATCACGTTGAGGCGGTAGAACAGGTCCTCGCGGAATTTACCTTCCCGGGTCAGGACCTTCAGATCGATGTTCGTGGCCGCGATCACGCGCACGTCTACCTGGACTTCCTGCACGCCGCCCAGGTGCATGAACTTCTTGTCCTGGAGCACGCGCAGGATCTTGGACTGCGTTTCCAGGCTCATGGTGCCGATCTCGTCCAGAAAAATAGTGCCGCCATCCGCGACCTCGAACAGGCCTTTCTTGGACGAGACGGCGCTTGTGAACGCACCTTTCACGTGCCCGAACAACGTCGATTCGAGCAGATCCGTCGGCATCGAACCGGTATTGACGGGGACGAAGGGATGGTTCTTGCGCGGTGAATTGGCGTGGATCGCCTTGGCAATGAGCTCCTTGCCGGTGCCGCTTTCGCCTTGAATCAGTACGGTGGAGCGGCTGGACGCAACCTGCCCGACGAGGTCGAAAATGCGCAGCATGGCTTCGCTTTTGCCCACGATGTTCTCGAAGTTGTAGCGCTGCTTGAGGGCGCGCTTGAGCTGCTCGTTTTCTTCCTCGGCGCGGCGACGGGCGACGGCAGCGCGAACGTCAGCCAGGAGCTTCTCGTTGTCCCACGGCTTTTGAATGAAGTTGGTGGCGCCTTTCTGCATGGCGCGGACGGCGTTATCCACGGTGCCGTACGCGGTGATCATGATCACCGCCAGACGCGGGTCGCGGCTGCGAATATCGGCCAGAATCTCCAGCCCGTTGCGATCGGGCAACGCAAAGTCCAGCAGAACCAGATCGAAAGGATGCTCGGCCAGCCGGGCCAGTCCTTCTTCCCCGGTTTCCGCGGCTTCCACATTGAAGCCTTCGAATTCCAGTAAAGTCTCCAACGATTCACGGATCGCCGCTTCGTCATCGATAATGAGGACCGAACCTCCGTTGGTGGCGGCGGCAGGCTGACGGGATAGAACAGCTGCTTCAGACATTTACGGCCTTCCTAATCAATGGGAATTCGAGGTGAAAGGTGGTGCCCTTCCCGGGCAGGCTTTCCACCCGGATTTTTCCTGCGTGTTCCTGAATGATCCCGTACGTCACGGAGAGACCCAGGCCCGTGCCCCGCGATTGACCCTCGCGCGGCGAGATCTTCGTAGTGAAGAAGGGATCGTAAATCTTGTTGATGTGTTCGGGAGCGATACCGGTGCCCGTGTCACTGATGGTGATTTGAACCCCGGTTCCGTTGGCGGTGGTGATGCGCAGCGTGCCGCCGCTGCCGGCCATGGCGTCCTTGGCGTTCACGAACAGGTTCAGAAACACCTGCTGTAACTTGCCGGCGTTGCCGTGGATGAGCGGTAGTTCCTCGTAGAACCCGGTCTCGACCTTGATCCGCGAAGTCTTGAACTGATGCTCCAGCAGGGTGAGTGTTTCTGCGATGACCCTATTGATATTGACGTCGCTGAATTCTGTGGCGCTGGTGCGCGAAAAGTTCAGCAGGTTGTTGACGATCTCTGACGCCCGGAACGTCTGCCGCGTGATCTTGTCGGTAAGATCGGCCAGTTTTGTGTCCCCGTTGATGTGTTTGGAAAGAAGCTGCGCGTAGCTGGAAATAACCGCCAGCGGGGTGTTGACTTCATGGGCCACGCCGGCAGCCAGCAATCCGATGGAAGACATCTTTTCCGCCTGCGAGAGCTGCGACTCCAACTCCATTCTCTCGGTAATGTCGTCCACGATAATCAGCCGGCCGATGACGCTGAACTTTCTGGTCACTAAAGGCGCAATGGCGACGTTGGCGATACGCGTGTCGCCGGCACGCGTGTTCAGCCGGAATTTGTACAGGTTATGGATGCCGGGATTCTGGCGCACGCGGTAGAACTCTTCCATGAAATTGGACGGAAAGACTTCGCTGAGCCTCTGTCCCAGCACTTGCGAACGAGGCAGCGCGTACATCACTTCCATCTGCGAGTTCCAGGATTCAATGCGGTCTTCCAGATCCACCGCTAGTACGCCCACGCTGATGGATTCCACGATGTTCTCGTTGAAATCTTTAAGGCGCTCATACTCGCTCGCCTTCTGCTCCAGCGAGGCATAGAGCCGGGCATTCTGGATCGCGATTCCGATGTAGCCGGCCAGGGTCTCCAGCAGCTCGACGTCCTCGCTGGAAAGAAAATCACCGGCCACGGTCTTTCCCAGTCCGAGCACCGCGACGGTGCGGCCTTGTAACATGCAAGGGATGTAGTAGTTCAAATTCAGCTTGGCGATGGTCTCGCGCGCCCTGACGCTTTCCTGCAGTGCCTTGCGCGTGTTGTCGAAGAAGATGTGCCCGGCGTAGTGTTCGGGCCGTTCCACCACCAGGAAACTCAGGTCCAGCGGTCCGGCGTAAGAGATGCCGAAGGACTTGATCATGGTGAACTGCTCGGCCTCGGCGCTGGTGGCCATGAAGATGGCGATCCGGTCCACCAGCAGCGTGCGCGACAGTCGATCAATCACCGAAGTGAGCATCGCGCCCAGGTCGATTTCCGAGCTCAATTCACGGCCAAACTCGATCAGCGTGCGCCGGTAATCGTAACGGGTGCGGTAAAAAAGACGATCCACTCGCACCTGGAACCAGTTCCTGAGCGGCTGGAAGAGAAGCGCGGTGATGATGATGGCCCCGATCAAACCGGCGGTCCCTGTGCCCGGGTACTTGGTGCGGAACACATCAGCCAGGCTTCCCACTACCACGAAGTAAGCGCCAACGATCGCGGCCGTGGCCAGCGTGTAGGAGACGCCACGCTTGAAGATGATGTCCACATCCATCAGCCGGTAACGCACAATCGCATAGCCGAAGGTCAGGGGCAGGAATACCAGCGAGAGCACCGAGGCGTTCATCGCGGGCGTGGGCAGCGCGCCGAATATGAAGGGGATCCCGTAGAAGAGCGTAAAAGGAGCGATCGCCAGTACCGTGCCGCGGGAGATCCACTTCATTTGCTGCCGCTCTAGCGGCGTGCTGGCCTTGTTGTAGCTGTCCCATAGCACGGCGGCGGCCACTGCGAAGAACAGCGCCTGGTACAACGTGTCCAGCCGGTCCAGGTTCCACCACAGCCGTCCATTGGCCTCAAACTGCAGGTAGGCTGCGATGCGGATTGCCATCAGGACCGCTGCCGGCAAATACACGAATGCCAGGAGCCAGGGCCTCTTCGCTACAGCCTTGCGCTTCTCCGGGAAGGTGTAGGCGAAGTGCAGAAAGAGCGCGGGCTGCAGTAGCCAGGCCGTAATGTTGGCCCATAAAACGATCGAGTCGAACGCATTCAGCTTGCCGGTGTAGTGAAACGAGTACAGAATTGAGGACACCAGGCAGAATACGTAGAAGTGGGTCGATTTCGGCGCCGTCCAGCGACGGAACAGAACATAGAGGCCGATCCCCAGATAGATCAACGCGATCAGCCGCTCGCCCTGATTCAAGGAGTTATCGGCGTCTACCAGGGTGACCTTGGGAACCTCAACCGGGATCCCGTGTCGTTCTAACTCGTACGTAGCATTCAACAGGGCGCCGGTGCGGAATTGCTCGCGCTGGATATCGGCTGTGCGCAGCATTGGCTGGTCATTGATCGCGAGCAGGTGATCGCCAACCTTGATCCCGGCATTGTCCCCGGGTCCGCCGGGTGTGACCGCGCTTGCCTCCAGGACGGTCCGATCATCCTCCCACTTTTCCAGCCATCGGACGCCGTCCACGGGTTTGGGGAACTTACGTTCCTTCTCGAAGTTGATGACGCCAAACACAATGGTGGCAACCGTGAGCACGGCTAGAACCACTGCGGAAAACCGGATTAGAGCATCCCGACGCATCTCGCTACCAGTTACGGCCAACGAAGCCTCCATCAGGCTGGAAGCTGGTGTTCGCCGCGGTAGTGAATGCAACTCAGGGGCCATGGGGCGCGAAGTCCAAGATTCGGTAAGGTTAATGTTTTCCGTCGCTTAGACAATTATAAGCACTCCTATACTGGAAAATTACCAAAAATGGGATTTAAATTCACTTTTCTGTATCTTGGTTTCCGCCTGAATATTTAAATCGGTGGGAATGCTGGCTAAAAAAATGCGGGACGCCAAGAAAGCGTCCCGCCAAACAGAAGCGACAGAGGCGATATCACATTATTTGAGTACTGTAAGACGTAAAGCGGTTGCCTTGTCCTTTGAAGGAGTTATGCAGTTTTTTGAAGCAGTTTATGGGTCTGCCTTTCTATCCGGCTTCGAGCACGGTCAGAGAGGATCAAGGGCTATGCCCCTTTGTAGCCTACGCTGACGTCTTCTGGCC
>DATFQZ010000299.1:0-4149 GCA_035263765.1 Candidatus Angelobacter sp.
TATCGTTCGACGGTCTACCATTCGTCTTACCCCGACACTGGTTCGGTGAGCATCAACCCGGCGTCGACCTTTACGGCGTTCACTTCTTCGGGTCTGACCTTGTCGGGTAACGCTCTTTGAGTGAATGTCGCCGGCCTGTTGATTGCTCTGTTCCCTTGGCTTTGCTAAACCGCCCATACATCACCCGCAAGTACTCCCACTTCGCCTCGTGACCCAAGCGCACCTCTCCTGAATTTTTATGTGCGTCGGGTTACATCCTAAGTGTCTCGACGGCCTCCTTGTGGGTTGCAGTTTGCAAACCTCGATAAGCATTGTTGACGGCCGCTAATCGGATTGCTACACTAAGAAGGTTCCGCGAGTTACCTTTGGCCTGCCTGTAGTGTGCCGGCTGTGCTGCAGTAATCTTAATCCTGTCCTGTAGTGACGGACGGGATTCCTCGCTGAAACGAGCCTGCGCTTCCATCGGAGCTTTTCGGTGGGTATGTGGGCCAAAGCCACGAAACGGAGTGCCCTCGTTCCTGAATTCCATGCGCCGGTAAGGGCGTGGGGAGCGATCATGGCGCCACCGTCGCTGGCTTAACCAGAAGAAGCGATATTCCCCGCGAGGGGAAGTATGGGCAACGCGGTCATCTTGCCCAGAAAAAGCTGAGCATCGCGCTGCGAGCCGAGCCGCTCGTGTTTGGCTGCAGTTTGCCCCCTGAGACGCGGCGGTTGCCGCAAAGATTTGGCGTTGCCGCGCGCCGGGCTAAAGCCCGCGCGGCGCAGTAGAAAAAGAAGCGAGTTGTGCGGCACGGCTGAAGCCGTGCCCTTTCAAAGCTAGGAGCAGCACAGAGTGCCTACATTCAATCAGCTGGTGCGCAAGGGACGGACGGCGCCGAAGTACAAAACGGCCAGCCCGGCCCTGCAGTCCTGTCCGCAGAAGCGCGGCGTGTGCACGCGCGTGTACACCCAGACGCCGAAGAAGCCAAACTCCGCGCTGCGCAAGGTGGCGCGCGTGCGTCTGACCAACGGCATCGAGGTGACCACCTACATTCCCGGCGTTGGCCACAACCTGCAGGAGCACTCGATTGTGCTGATCCGCGGCGGCCGTGTGAAGGACCTGCCGGGTGTCCGTTATCACGTGGTGCGGGGCACGTTGGATTCGGTGGGCGTGGCCAACCGCAAGCAGGGACGATCGAAGTACGGGGCCAAGAGGCCAAAAGCGTAACGAGGATCTATGCCGAGAAAAGGACATATCGCAAAGCGTGAGTTGATTGCCGATCCGGTGTACCAGTCCGATCTGGTCAATAAGTTTGTGAACTCGATGATGTGGGACGGCAAGAAGTCGACCGCGCAGTCCATCTTCTACCACGCCATGAAGAAGCTTGAGGATAAGGGCGGGGATGAGGCCCTGAAGCTGTTCAAGAAGGCAGTGGAGAACTGCAAGCCGGTGCTGGAAGTGAAGACCCGTCGCGTAGGCGGCGCCAACTACCAGGTTCCGGTGGAAGTGAATGCCGACCGCCGTACTTCGCTGGCGATCCGTTGGATTCTGACCTACAGCCGTGGACGCGGTGAGAAGGGCATGGTCGACAAGCTGGCAAACGAACTGCTGGATGCGGCCAACGGACGCGGGGCGGCGATTAAGAAGAAAGAAGACGTGCATCGCATGGCCGAAGCTAACAAGGCGTTTGCCCATTACCGGTGGTAGGCGCCATAGCCCACTCTTTCCCAAAAGAAAGGAAAGGATCGGGCGTCCAGAAGGATCGGGCGTCCAGGCGGAGTTAACTAGGTAGGGGTCCTTCGACTCCGACACGCAAAAAGTCGGATGACACCTGAGGGATTTTGAAACTGCGGGAAAGCCAACCCGCTCTAGCAAAGGTTAAAAGCGGACGCAGAGCCGCATAGCAGGAAACGGAAGGAATTGTGCCAAGACAGGTCCCATTAGAGCGTTGCAGGAACATCGGCATCATGGCCCACATCGATGCCGGCAAGACCACTACCACGGAGCGCATCCTGTTCTATACAGGCCGCACGCACCGGATTGGTGAGGTCCATGAAGGTACTGCGACGATGGACTGGATGGCGCAGGAGCAGGAGCGCGGCATCACAATTACGTCGGCTGCCACGACCTGTTTCTGGAAAGACATCCGCATCAACATTATTGATACGCCCGGCCACGTGGATTTCACGGCCGAGGTGGAGCGTTCGCTGCGCGTGCTGGATGGCGCGTGCGCGGTGTTTGATGCGGTGCATGGCGTAGAGCCGCAATCGGAGACCGTGTGGCGCCAGGCAGACAAGTATGGCGTGCCGCGCATTTGCTTTATCAACAAGATCGACAAGATGGGTGCGGATTTTGAGCACGCCATCGACACCATTCGCAAGCGTCTGAATGCCAAGCCGGTCGCCATTCAGTTGCCGATCGGGCAGGAAGACAAGTTTCGCGGCGTCGTTGACCTGATGAGCATGAAAGCAATCATCTGGAAAGACGAGACGATGGGCGCGGAGTACGTGGTCGAAGAGATTCCGGACGAGCTCAAGAAGAAGGCGCAGGCGTTCCATCAGATCCTGGTCGAAACTATCGTGGAGAACGATGATCAGGATGAGCTGATGCACAAGTACATCGAGGGCGAGGCGATTAGTGAAGCTGAGTTGAAAGCGGCGTTACGCCGTTCGACTTTGGCGATGAAACTGTTCCCGGTCATCTGCGGATCGGCCTTCAAGAACAAAGGTGTCCAGCCGCTGCTCGACGCCGTGGTGGATTATCTGCCCTCCCCCTTGGATATTCTGCCGGTAAAGGGTAAGAACCCCGACACCGGGGCGGAGGAAACGCGTCCGGCCGAAGACAAGGCTCCGTTCGCGGCCCTGGCATTCAAGATCATGACCGACCCGTTCGTCGGCCAGTTGACCTTCATTCGCGTGTACTCGGGCCACCTGAAAACCGGAGACAGCGTGCTGAACAGCGGCCGCGGCAAGAGCGAACGCATCGGGCGTCTGCTGAAGATGCACGCCAACAAGCGTGAGGAGATCAACGAGATCTTCGCGGGCGATATCTGCGCGTGTGTGGGACTGCGCAACGTTACGACGGGCGACACCATTTGCGATGAGAAGCACCCGATCACACTGGAGTCGATTGAGTTCCCGTCGCCGGTGATTTCGGTGGCGGTAGAACCCAAGACCAAGAGCGATCAGGAAAAGATGGGCGTAGCGCTAGGCAAGCTGGCGCAGGAAGATCCGACCTTCAAGGTTGCAACCGATCCAGACAGCGGTCAAACAATCATCAGTGGCATGGGCGAGCTGCACCTCGAGATCATTGTCGACCGCATGATGCGCGAGTTTAACGTGCAGGCCAACGTCGGCAAGCCGCAGGTAGCGTATCGCGAAACGGTGCGCAAGAAGGCCGAGGCGGAAGGCAAATACATCCGCCAGACCGGTGGCAGCGGTCAGTACGGGCACGTGAAGATCCGCATCGAGCCGAACGAGGCCGGCAAGGGCTACGAATTCGTCAACGAGATCGTGGGCGGCGTGGTTCCCAAGGAGTACATCAAGCCGGTGGACCAGGGCATTAAAGAAGCCATGGAAGGCGGTGTACTCGCCGGCTACGAGATGGTCGATGTGAAGGCCATCCTGTACGACGGCAGTTACCACGAAGTGGATTCGAACGAAATAGCCTTCAAGATCGCCGGTTCGATGGCGTTCAAAGAGGCTGCGCGCAAGGCCAGTCCGGTACTGCTGGAGCCGGTAATGTCTGTGGAAGTCGTGGTGCCGGAAGAGTTCATGGGCACGATCATTGGCGACTTGAACAGCCGTCGCGGCCGCATCGAGGGCATCGAGCATCGCGCGGGATCGCAGGTGATTAAGGCGATGGTTCCGCTGGCGGAGATGTTCGGTTACGCGACCACCATGCGCTCGAATACGCAGGGACGCGCAACGTTTTCCATGCACTTCGCACGGTATGAAGAGGCACCTCGCGCCGTGGCCGAAGAAATCGTGGCCAAGGTGCAGGGCAAGAGTCCGGCAGGGACGAAGTAAACACTTTTAGCGATTTCATAGATACACGGAGCTCGCAATGGCGAAAGAAAAGTTTGATCGCAGCAAGCCGCACGTGAACGTGGGGACGATCGGGCACATCGATCACGGCAAGACGACGTTGACGGCGGCCATCACCAAGGT
>DATFQZ010000300.1:0-15298 GCA_035263765.1 Candidatus Angelobacter sp.
CGGGCGCTGCGCGAGATTTTAGCACGTGCCGTCAAGACTGGCGTTGTTGCGGCGATCGCACCAAGGGTCAATGGGAGATCGCACCATAGGTCAATGGGAGAATGAATCGCGACCAGCGCACAGAAAGAAACAGCCACCTGAACTGTCCGAGCACGATTAGGAGGTTAGCGAGCAGCGAGCGAGTTTGTCGATAGCAAAAACCCGCCGCGGAAGACTCTAGCGTAAATCGACTGTTCGCAACCGAGGCGGCCGCGTTCCACGCCTTTCAGATCACGGCGATGACGGCGATCACGCGCGATCACGGCGATTCTTTCCTACGCCCTTGCCGGATCAACCTTTTCGGTGTCCACGCCCAGTTCTTGCAACGCCTTTTGGGCGCGTTTGGGGTCGAATTGTCCTTCGCGGGCCAGACGTGACAGAGCAGCTCCGGCGATAGACTCGGCATTGATCTCAAAGTGCCGACGCAGATGCTGGCGGTTGTCGCTGCGGCCGAAACCGTCCGTTCCCAAAGACACCAGCCTGGTTCCCAGCCATGGCGCCAGTTGATCCGGCGCCGCCTTCAGGTAATCGGACGCCGCGATGATCGGACCTTCGGCCTTGGCGTTCTGGAGTGCGGTCACGATGTAAGGTTGCCTTGCAGTTTCCGCGGGATGGAGCCGGTTCCAGCGCTCGATGCCCAGAGCTTCGCGGCGCAACTCGTTGTAACTAGTCACGCTCCATACGTCGGCATGTACGCCGTATTTCTCCGCGAGAATGCCTTGAGCGCGCAGTGCTTCATTCAAGATCGGGCCGCTGCCGAATAACTGCACAACGGTTTTTCCACCTTCCGCCTTCTTGAGCCTGTACAAGCCGCGGATGATGCCTTCGCTCGCGCCTTCCGGCATCTCCGGCATGGCGTAATCTTCGTTGTACAGCATGATGTAGTAGAAACGGTGTTCGCCTTCCTGAAACATGCGGCGGATACCATCCTGGACGATCACGGCGATCTCGTACACGTACGCCGGGTCGTAGGTCGCGCAGGTCGGTACCACGCTGGAGAGCACGATGCTGTGCCCATCCTGATGTTGCAGGCCCTCGCCGGCGAGCGTCGTTCGGCCGGCGGTGCCGCCCATGAGGAAGCCTTTGCCGCGAGCGTCCGCGAAAGCCCAGACGAGATCGCCCACGCGCTGGAAACCGAACATGGAGTAGTAGGTGAAGAAGGGAATCATGGGCACGCGATAGTTCGAGTACGCGGTGCCGGCTGCGGTGAATGACGCCATCGATCCGGCTTCCGTGATTCCTTCTTCCAGAATCTGCCCGTGCTTTTCTTCGCGGTAGTAAAGCAGCATGTCGACATCGTGCGGCTTGTAAAGCTGCCCCTGGCTGGCGTAGATTCCCACCTGGCGGATGATGGATTCCATACCGAACGTGCGGGCCTCGTCGGGGATGATGGGAACCACCAGCTTGCCGACTTTCTTGTCCTTCATCAGCGTACGCAGCATGCTGACGAAGCCCATGGTTGTGGAGACAGCCCGGCCTTTCGATCCGGCCAGAGATTCGGTGAACGCTTCAATCGGCGGCGCCTCGAACTTGGGCATGCTGGTCTCGCGTCGCGGCATGTATCCGCCCAAGTCCTTGCGGCGTTCCTGGAGATAACGAATCTCGGGCGTGTCTTCACCTGGACGGTAGAGCGAGCCCTCTCTCGCTGCCCTCTCCGGAATCGGGATGTCGAAGCGGGAGCGGAAAGCCAGAAGCGCCTCGTCGGTCATCTTCTTCTCTTGGTGTGTGGCGTTACGCGCTTGCGCTGATCCCAGGCCATATCCTTTGATGGTCTTGGCCAGAATCACCGTCGGCCCGCCCGTATGTTCCACGGCACGCTTGTAGGCGTTGTAAACCTTTTGCGGATCAAGGCCGCCACGCTGCAGGCGGAAGATCTCGTCGTCCGTCATGTGCTCGACCAGGGCCGCGGTCTCCGGATACTTTCCAAAGAACTCTTTACGAACGTAAGCTCCGTCCTTGGCCTTGAAGGCCTGATACTCTCCGTCTACGCACTCTTCCATGCGTTTGAGGAGAAGCCCGGATGCGTCGCGGGCCAGTAGATCGTCCCAGCCCGAGCCCCAGATCACTTTGATGACGTTCCACCCGGCTCCGCGGAAAGCGGCTTCCAGCTCGTTGATGATCTTGCCGTTGCCGCGCACCGGACCGTCCAGGCGCTGCAGGTTGCAGTTCACGACGAAGATCAGATTGTCGAGCTTCTCACGCGAAGCCAGAGTGAGTTGGGAGCCCATGGCTTCCGGTTCGTCGGTCTCACCATCGCCAACGAACGCCCAGATCTTGCGTGGTGTCTGCGGAATGATTCCCCGGTTCTCGAGATACCGCATGAAACGCGCCTGATAGATGGCGTTCAGCGGACCGAGACCCATGGAGACGCTGGGAAACCGCCAGAAATCAGGCATCAGCCAGGGATGCGGATACGAGGAGAGCCCAGGTTTGTCGCGAAGCTCGTGGCGAAAATTCTCCACCTGCTCTTGTGACAGGCGTCCTTCAAGAAAGGCTCGTGCGTAAACGCCCGGGGAGGCGTGTCCCTGGAAATAAACAAAGTCGCCCGGCTGATCGCCGTACGTGGCGTGGAAGAAATGGTTGTAACCGACTTCCAGCAGCGTGGCCAGCGAGGAATATGTGGAGATGTGCCCGCCGATGCCGGCATCCTTCTTGTTCTGGCGATGCACCATGGCCATGGCGTTCCAGCGGATCAGGCTCTTGATGCGCCGTTCCAGCCCGCGATCTCCGGGATAGGGGGACTCATCCTCCGCGGGGATGGTGTTGACGTACGAAGTGTTCAACTGGACCGGAACATCCACGCCTGCCTTGCGGGCACGCTGCGTTAGCGCGTGCAACAAATGCGCGGCGCCGCTGGGACCCTCTTCCTCTACGACCTGGTCAAAGGCTTCAAGCCACTCATCCACTTCCTGCACGTCAGGCTCAGCAGCCTCGACCGGCTGGCCATTCACAATAGTTGTGCTCATGATACTAGTATAGCGAACACGAGAACTGGCAGCAGACGTGTTTAATTACCATATAGTGGTACAGGTTGGCGCGAGCGACGCCCGTGTGGAGGTTCCCGATTGGCACGGGTTTCGCGCGTTGGTGGAGGGACGTTAATTCTCGTTGAACGCTGGATTTTGCTCGAGAATGCGTTTGCTCGTTATGGACAAAGCCCTATCAATCATCCTGTTCCTCATGTGGATGAGCAGCATTGTTAGTGTTCCTGTCATGCTGTCATGGGGATGGGTACGATGGGTGAAACGAAAACAGCCGCTCACCCTTCCCGGGATCTTGTCCGCTGCTGGTTTCGCGCTGGCCACGGGATCGGCTCTGCTGGCCATTGCCACAATCCTGTATGCGGGTGCAATTGGTGGTTTCCCGTTCTATGACCCGCGTTTACTCAGAGTTTATCGATGGGGAGTGCTGCTTTCTCTCTCAGGAACCGTATTCGCTGTCGGTGGCCTCTGGCGTCCCAATCCCTTGCGCTGGCACGCGCCCGCCTGCGCGGGAGGAATGTTCTTGTTGTGGTTCCTAGCGGCCTTAGGCGAGTAGTTGCGAATATCTCAGAGAAAAGATCTCAGACTGCGGTCTTCGTGGCTGCATGCTCAGCGAACTCTTCTGCTTCGTCAAGTTGCCTGGTAAAAGAGCTCACCAATCTCTCTTTCCATGCTTCAGACCACAAGCCCTTCTTCTCGAGGTAAGTTTCCATGCAGGAAAGTGGATCATCGGCCGGTCCGCCGGGGCCCTGTGACGGCAGAGTCGTCAGCCGACGTTGCGTCTGGCATTCGATCAGTGAAGGGCCGTGCCCCTCGCGGGCACGGCGAATGGCTTCCTGAGCCACGCGATACACGGCCACAACGTCACTGCCATCCACAGCGAGCGTGGGAATACCGTTGTCCCGGCTTTTGTTGTCCATGTCCTTCACGGCCACCAACAGCCTGGGGTCGGGAGGCTCCGTCCAAACGTCGTTTTGCACTACGTGTACGATGGGCAGCTTGTGACTTGCCGCAAAATCCACGGCTTCATGCCAGGAGCCCAGAGCCGTGGAGTCGTCTCCGGAGAAAGCTACAACCACGTTCGGCTGATTGCAGGCCTGGTAGCCCAAGGCCATTCCGGTAGCGATGTTCAAGCGGGCCGCCATCGGCGATGCAGCGGCAATAATCCAAGGACCGCCGTCGCGATAGGATGCAAACTTGCGGGCGCCTAGGAACTGCGACGGTTGCAAGAGGTTGGCCATCACTCTTCTGAGTGAGGGACGCGGCATCAAACCGAACCCGAAGCCGAAACCGGTAACCAAGTCGTAACGTCGTGGCGTTACGCAGTCTCCCTGCAAGAGATCGATCGTGGCGGCGACTTCGCTGGCTTCACGGCCTGTTCTCGAGCGGGAATTCTCCGCCAGCTTCCCCTGTTGAAACATCCTGCGGACCCGCTCTTTCACCATGCGGCATTGCAGCATGGTCGAATAAAGCAGCCTGAGTTTCTCTGCCGGCAACAGTTCCTTGCTGTTGCTGCCATTTTTACTGGCCGCGCCAGGATTAGCCATCACTCTTCTGGAACTGCCGGGGCTCTTCGCGCGGATTCGCTTGTTCTTTTCTTGCATGATCTTTTCAAACCACACCCAATCTTAAATGCAAACTCATGTCGCGTCAGAGCCACGTTTCGATGGCGAACGCTTTCCTATGGACCCGGCGTCAAGCGGCAACTTTGCTTCCACAGTCTTTCCGAGTTTTCCACAGTGCGGTGAAAAACAGTGTGGAAAAGCCCCAGGTTACTGAGGTAACTCGACCGGATGTCATATGTTTCTGCCTTTTGCACTGAATCAGGTGCGGATATTAAAAATTAGTAAAATCTGTGACAAGCGGCCCGTCTAGGGGACTGCCGGGGAGCCGCAATTCTTACCCCGGAAGCACAGAGACACAGAGAGAAAGCAAAAAGGCAATGTTAGCCGCGGATGAACGCAGAAAAGCCGAGATCAAATTGCAGCCAGAGAAATTTTCGTTGCGACCAGAGCGATTGCAGGTCAGCGTTTATCAGCGTGACTCAGCGGCAAACTTGTTCCTCTCCGTGCCTCCGTGTTCCCGTGGTGAAAAATCCGGCTAGAATTGATGTGGTTCTGTCCGCGCGACGCGGCGGAGGTGCACAATGTCTTCCAAATTCACGAGCAGGACTTCGTGGCGGCAGAAACTTGAGCGGCAACAGGAAGCCAAAATCGTCAACATTCCACCCAAGATGCAACACCTGGGAAAAGGAACTATGGTCATTCCGCGGCCGCTGGATGTGGACGCGCTCATTCGCAAGGTCCGGCAAGGAAAACTGATAACCGTGACGCAGCTGCGGGGGGAGTTGGCGAAGCGCAGCCGTGTTG
Source organism: Candidatus Angelobacter sp. (assembly GCA_035263765.1). Lineage (GTDB taxonomy): Bacteria > Acidobacteriota > Terriglobia > Terriglobales > Acidobacteriaceae > Angelobacter. The sequence continues at coordinate 5,390 of DATFQZ010000300.1, forward strand.
ATGTCGCTTGCCCGTTGACGACCGGCATCTTCATCCGAATTGCCGCAGAAGCCGCCGAAGAAGGTCGCCGCTCTGGAGAGAAGACTGTCACGCCGTACTGGCGCGTTCTCTCGAGCGAAGGCGGCCTCAATCCCAAGTTTCCGGGCGGCGTCGCTGCCCAGAGACGCCGGCTGAGCGCAGAAGGGCACAAAGTCGCCAAGCCGCTTGGTAAGAAGCCTCCCACAGTGATTGATTTCGAGAAGTCTCTTGCCCGGTTCTCATCTAACTGAGAGAGCCATGAAGGTCCGTATTGACAAGCTGCTGGTGGAGCGCGGCGTGGCGGCATCACGCGAGCGTGCGCAAGCCATGGTGCTTGCCGGACGCGTGCTGGTGGATGGCCAGAAGGTGGAAAAGGCGGGCGCGGGTGTTGATCCCGGCGCCGACATACGACTGCTCGGGGAAGACTTGAAGTATGTCGGGCGCGGCGGTTTGAAATTGGAGGCGGCGCTCGACCATTGGAAGATCGATCCCTCGGGGCGTACGTGTCTTGATGTCGGCGCTTCCACGGGCGGTTTTACGGACTGCCTGTTGCAACGCGGCGCCGCGCAAGTGATTGCCGTGGACACCGGCTACGGCCAAATTGCAGTCAAGCTACGCTCGGATCCGCGCGTGCAACTGCTCGAAAAGACCAACGCCCGCTTCCTGACCGCCGAGCATTTGCGCGTCCTCCGCACTCCAACAAGCGCAAGGCCGGCGCTTGCTGGGGGCCCCGAACACGCTGCTTCGATTACTCTGGTGGCCATCGACGTCTCCTTCATCTCTGTTACACTCATCCTCCCGGCGGTCTTGGCAGCGGCCTTTGTGGTCCTCAGTCAGGAAGCGCCGCAGACGCGGGACCTGCTCGTGCTGATCAAGCCACAGTTTGAAGCTGGGCGAGAGCTGGTGGGAAAAGGCGGTATTGTGCGCGACGCCCAGGTCCAGCAGGGCGCGGTTGCGAAAGTCGCGGCGGCCGTGGCGGGACTCGGTGGACTCAATTCGGAAGTGATGGAGTCGCCGATTCTGGGCATGGAAGGAAACCGGGAATTTTTTCTGCACGCAGAGTTCCGATGAAACGAGCTTCCATCGTTGCCAAGCAAGGCAAGCCCGAACTGGGCAAAGTCGCGCGCGAAGTCACCGAATGGCTGTGTAACCACGGCTACTCGATCACGGTGGATTCCGTAGTTAAGGAGTTCTGCACCGAGTGCGAGGTGGCGGAAAGGGAAGACCTGCCCGCGCGGCGCCCGGATTTTGTCGTGGTTTTGGGGGGTGACGGCACTTTGCTTGCTGCGGCGCGGAACGTGGCCGAGGCCGGCATTCCAATTCTCGGCATCAATCTGGGCTCGCTCGGATTCCTTACCGAGATCAAGCAGGGCGAAATTGCCCAGGCGCTGGCTGACGTTGACGCCGGCCGCTACGAACTGAGCTTGCGGTCGATGATCCACTGCCAGGTGCAGCGCAAGGGGAAGTGCGTCGCCGGCTACGACGCGCTCAACGACATTGTTGTGAATCAGAGGGCAGTCGCCCGCATTACCGAATTTGAAGTTCGCGTGAATGGGACGTCTGTCTCCAACTACATGGCGGACGGACTGATCGTGTCCACACCTACGGGCTCGACCGCCTACTCGCTCGCCGCGGGCGGCCCCATCCTTGTTCCCGAAGTTCCAGCTTTCGTCATTACTCCGGTGGCGTCGCACGCGCTGACCAACCGCCCGCTGGTGGTGCGGGACACGGTGTTGATCGAGATCCGAGTCACTGTGACACGTGAGCAGGCTTACCTGACCATCGACGGACAGCAAGGCTTGCCGCTGCAAGAAGGCGATGTCGTGCAATGCCGGAAGTCTGACTTCAACGTGAAGCTGTTCCGATTGCCGCAGCGCACGTTCTTCCAGGTTCTGCGAACCAAGCTCAAGTGGGGGGAACGGTAGAGATGGCCAAGAATGCCAGAGTGGTTCTATCCATCGCACTCGTTCTTCTGACCGGGGCCTTCTTGGCCGTCGCTCAAACCAAGCCCGCGGCCGATTTGATCATCACCAACGCCAGAATCTGGACCGTCGACAAGACGCGTCCCCAGGCTGAAGCGCTGGCCGTGCTCGGTGAGCGCATCGTCGCTGTGGGAAGTTCTGCTGAAGTCGACGCGTGGCGTGGCCCGCAGACGAAGGTTCTCGATGCGCACGGCAAGCTCCTGTTGCCGGGATTCAACGACTCCCACGTCCATTTTGTGGATGGGGGCGCACATCTGCAGGAAGTCCAGTTGAAGGATGCAGCTACGCCTCAGGAATTCGCGCAGCGCATCGGCGAGCGCGCTAAGACCACGCCCAAGGGCGAATGGATCACCGGGGGCGATTGGGACGAACAGAAGTGGTCACCCCCAAGCCTGCCCACCAAAGAATTGATCGATCCGCTCACGCCGGACACGCCGGTCTCCGTGAACCGCTACGACGGTCATGAAATCCTGGTGAATTCGCTTGTGCTGCGGCTGGCGAACATCACCGACAAGACTCCCGATCCGCCTGGCGGGCAGATCGTCCGCGACGAGCAAGGCAATCCCACGGGGGTTCTTCGCGACGCAGCCCAGGACCTGGTGAACAAGGTGATGCCGCCGGTGTCGCCGGCCCGCCGCATGAGGGCCATCCGCCACGCCCTCGACCATGCTGCGTCGCTGGGCGTGACCAGCGTGCAGGATATGAACCCCTCGTATGACGACGTGAAGGCTTACGCCGAGCTTCAAGATCGAGGCGAGTTGACCGCGCGCATTTACGTCGCGCCACTCGAAACCGGCTGGAAGGACCAGGCCAAAATCGGCGTGCGTCACGCTTTCGGCACCCCGCTGCTGCGCATGGGCGCCGTCAAAGGATACGCTGATGGCTCCCTTGGCTCAGAGACTGCATATTTTTTTGACGCTTACACGGACGAACCCAAGAACCATGGTTTGCTCAGCGACGAGATGCATCCGCCCTCGGCCATGCTGACGCGTTTGAAGGGCGCGGATGCCGCCGGCTTGCAGCTTTGCATTCACGCCATCGGCGATCACGCCATCTCTATGATTCTCGATATGTTCGAGCAGATTGAAAAAGCCAACGGCAGGCATGATCGCCGCTGGCGCATCGAGCATTCGCAGCACATGGCAGCCAAAGACTTTGCGCGCTACGCGCGGTTGGGTGTGATTGCTTCTGTCCAGCCTTATCACGCAATCGATGACGGCCGCTGGGCGGAGAAGAGAATCGGTCCGGAACGTGTCCAGCGCACGTATGCGTTTCGTACTTTCTTGGACAACGGCGTACGCCTGGCTTTCGGCACCGACTGGTCGGTTGCCCCGTTGAGCCCCATGTGGACCATCTACGCTGCGGTGACCCGCGCGACTCTCGACGGAAAAAATCCTGACGGCTGGGTCCCCGAGCAAAAGCTCACCGTGGCCGAAGCCGTCGAAGCCTACACCATGGGCTCCGCTTATGCGGAGTTTCAGGATAGAGAAAAAGGCTCCATCACTCCCGGCAAGCTCGCCGACTTCGTGGTCTTGCGCGATGACATCTTTAAGATTCCGCCAGCGGCCATCAAAAACGTGAAGGTGGAAGCGACGTATCTGGGCGGGAAGCTGGTGTTCGGAGCGCTGGAGTAGTCAAACGCGTGCTCAGTTTCCCACTTCTACCAAGCGGCAAATGAATCCCCAGCCGCCGCCAAGTTCGCTGACTGCCAGCATCAGTTCATTGTTGCCTTTCTTCAAGGGAAGGTAGACGGCGTCGTTTTCCGGGTTGACGATGCCAAGGAAACCAGGATCGCGGAAACCTTGAGCGCTTCGGCCACGATAGAGGATCCTGCCATTCAGGAACACGCTGACGTCGTCGCTATAGCCAATGTAGAGCTTTTTCACCTGGTCGCGGTCGGAATCAATTCTGGTCCGCGCGTAGACCACTTTCATGCCTGGCTGCGGTTCCAGACGTTTTGAAAAGTCACCCTGAAATGTAACTCGCGGATGCGGCGCCTCGAGATAGCGGTAAAGGACCACGAAGCCTGGTGCCTCGGCTTCCACATCCTGCCACTTAATGGCCGTGCTCTCGGCTGGCGCGAGCGGCTGCTCAAGATTCCGCGCCAGAGCGTCGTAAGGCGGCGAAATACTCCACTTGGTGAGCGTGTTCGGCGGCGTGGCAGGCAGATGGCGTTGCCAGGCTGTGTCCGGCGTCGTCCGTACTTCAAAGTTCGAGAAATAGGTCTCGCCCGTCAGGTCAAAGAGGGCCACCTGGCCTCTCTGGACGCCGCTCTTGAGATCGGTCATCACTAGCGCCGGCTTGTCCATGTCCTGCATATACAACTTCGCCTGCGCGCCGGTCACCTCCAGGCGCAAATGGAACCAGACGTTCTTTGGGATATCGACCGCGCCCGTGAAGCCTGGCCCGTTGTAGATTTGCCAGTTACGTCCGGTGTTGAGAACCGGGGTGTACTGCATGGCATCAGGCTGCCCCGACTTATGCTGGCGCAGATAAACCTCTTCGTAGTTGGCCTGTTTGGCGTCGATACGAAAGTCAAAACCGAAAAACCCGCGGCTGGCCGGCGTCGCTACGTCCACGTCGATCACGCCGTCGCGCATTTCAAAGTCCTTTAGGACCGCCGCTCCACCATCAAGCACGAGACACTTGCGGCCTTGATATTCCGCCAGCTTGGCTTGTCCTTCGAGATCCCAGCGCGGCGAGTCCACGGGAACAGAAAGGGTTTGCGACGCCTCGGCAGGAGCCAGGGACGGGAAGAGAAGAGCCAGGGCACAAAGCGCGAGATCTCTCAGCATGAATCACCTTTTGGCAATGAAAGGCGCACCGAATAAGTTGCCGGTCTAGCGCTTGCACGTCATTTCGACGCCCGATAGGTAGACGACCTCACCAGGGAATTGTTAGCGCCTGCTTGTGCTGCCCCTTGACGCTCACTGCGAACGCCTTGGCGGCTGCATTTGTGCCGATCACACGTTCCATCAATAACGTCGTAGATTGCTGCCGAGGTGGCAGCCAAGAGGCAAACGGAGGAGGCGAAGCTTCACCGAATCTGGTTCATCTTTTGGCACGCTGGCAGTTGCGTCAGTGCCGAGAGATGGCGCAATCGTTCAACCCTGTCATCCTGAGCGAAGCGCCACGAGACTTTGTTCCTGACGACAAGGAGTGGCGCGAAGTCGAAGGATCCCGAAGGTGTATCCTCTGCCATGCCATTCCAAGGCGTTCTCCCCGGGCAGTGGTGCGCAACACTCCTCCATACACAAATCACTTTCGGGTTGCCTTTGGAGTGTTGGGGACATGCTTTGGGTAGAACTCCCTGACTCAGCATCTACGGCGTGAACATCCTCGGGATGTTTCGGTGCGCCTCAGTCTCCCGCTCTGCGGGATCCTTCGTGCTTGCTCAACATGACAAAGGTAGGCAGCGGCAGGCAAAGGACATTCCTTGGAGGGGAAGAGGTGGAAAGAAGAGGGACAGCAAAAATTAAGAAGCCCCGAGTTTGTGTGCTTTGACCCATTCGCCTCGACCAGCGGTTCGCTATAGACCCTTGCCGACCAGCTTTCCCTGTCCAGTTCCTTGCGAAACCCAACAAAGTGCGATCTTTAATCAGCTAGGCTGAAGCTTGGGCTCCGGGCTCACCACCAACCGGGTAAATCGGTTAATGCCTCGGGGCTTCTATATTGCCTCTGAACATTTCCTGTTCGCCTCGACCAGCAGTCTACTGATAGATCCTCGCCGGCCCTCCTTCGCTTCCAGCACACGCCGTTTCCAGCCTATGCCGTGCGACGGTGACCTTTGACTCGGATCCCGGATTTACCGCCAATCGGGAAAACGTTTGAAATGTCAAAGAACGATTGTGAATCTACTCTCTTCGGAAATTTAGTCAATCAATTTTGCGCGACTATAATCGGCGTGAAATCAATCACATGCGGGCTCTCCACAAGGCCGTGCAAAAGAATCTGTGCAGCCCCCTTGAGAAGTACTGCAACCATGCGGCGTATCCTGCATTTTTTGCGGTCATGATGATTGTGTAAATTGCGGGGAAAACCGCGATTCATGCGGGTTATCAAGAAGCTGACTTTCTTGGTTTGCGCCCTGTGCAGGTTTTTTCTCTGGCGTCGCTAAGGTTGACAAAGAAGATTCTGCGCATTGTACATGCACATAAGTAAGTGCAAAACGTTAGTCCTTTAGCATTTCAAACCGTCTTAAAATGGAGTTCTCCCCGGGAAGAACGTTAAAGAGACCGAAGAGTTGTTTCAGATGCACCCGCTTACTAGCCAGGCACCGTGGGAGTTTCTAATCGTGTGTCGTGACGCGCGCGTAGAAGCAGCACTCACCCAGGCAGTCCGTTCATCCGGCGGATCAGCCAGCCGTGCGTCCGACGCGGCTTCCGCCCTCGCCTACATCATCGGCCGCAAGCTGGACGGTGTTTTCCTGGACACCCGCCTGGAAGGCGCGTTGAATCTGGTGGGAAGCATTCGTCGCGGCAACTCCAACCGGTTCACAGCAGTATTTGCTTGTGCCGGCGAAGATGAAGATATCAACCGCCTGCTCAACGCGGGAGTGAACTTTGTTTTACACAGGCCCGTGGACCCAAAGGAAGTTGCCACCGTCTTGAAAAATGCCGGGTTGATGATGCAGTCCGAGAGACAGCGCTATGTGCGTCATCCAGTGTCTCTGCCGGTCACATTGAAAGCCGGCGAGCAGGAGCAACGGGCGGTGACCCGCAACATAAGCCGCGGAGGTATGGCCGTGCACTGTGGGGAACCGTTTAACCCCGGATCGGCGCTGCAGTTCGAGCTGGAATTGCCGTCAAGCGAGCTGTTGCGAGGCCGCGGCGAGATCGCCTGGTCGCACGCGGATGGGATGATGGGCATTCGCTTCTACAGGATGGGTGAGGAAGACCGGAGCACCCTTTGGCGCTGGATTGAGGAGAAGGCGGGCAAAGACCAAGCCTAAGGTTACGAAGAGGCTTGCCGATTGGCATTCCCAATGACGCAATGAGCAAATTGCCCAATTGCTAAATCTTACAGACAGGAAATCTCGGGTCGCAGCAGGTCTTTGATATTTTCGCGGCGTCGCACCAGCCGCGCGCGGCGCCCGTTCACCAGCACCTCCGCCGCGCGTGGGCGCGTGTTGTAGTTGGAAGCCAGAGACATGCCGTAAGCGCCGGCGTCGAGAACGCAGAGATGGGAGCCCTCGAGAACCGGAGGCAAGGTTGCGTCGCGTGCCAGAAAATCTCCCGTCTCGCAGACCGGGCCGGTGATATCCGACTGAACGGTCGCCCATTCCCAAGCGGGGCGAGTCAACTCCACCGGGATAATCTCGTGCTTGGCGCCGTAAAGCGATGGGCGGATAAGGTCATTCATGGCCGCGTCCACGATGGTGAAACGCTTATTCCCATTTTGTTTCTGGTAGAGCACTTCCGTAAGCAGCACGCCGGCCGGTGCGACGATGGAACGGCCGGGTTCGAGCAGGAGATGCGGCAACGGCTGCTTCAGCCGCCGCAGAGGTTGCACAATGGCTTCGGCGTAGCGCCGCACGAGGTCGGCGAAATCGATCGGTTCCGCGCTGCTGTAGGAAATGCCAAGCCCGCCGCCGGCATCGACGAAACGGATATGGTGACCATCGTCCGTGAGTTGCGCAATCAACTCTGCGGTCCGCTCCATCGCTAGACGAAACGGTGCAACATCCGTGATTTGCGACCCGATGTGCAGGCTGACGCCTGCCACATCCAGGTATTCGTATCTGGATGCCTGGCGATACAATTCCCGAACGGCACTCATCGGGATCCCAAATTTGTGCTCGGTCAATCCAGTAGAGATGTAAGGGTGCGTTTCCGCCGGAACATCGGGATTCACCCGGAACGCCAAGGCTGCTGGTGTGCGGAGCTTCTTAGCGTACTCAGCAAGTAGTCCCAGTTCGCCTTCGCTCTCCACGTTGAAAAGCAAAATGCCGCAGCGTAAGGCTGCCAGCAACTCTTCATCCGTCTTGCCCACGCCTGAGAACACAACCTTCTTGAGAGCTTTCTTTCTTGCGCGTCGCACTCGTTCCAGCTCGCCGCCGGAGACAATGTCGAAGCCGGCGCCCAGCTTGGCCAGCATACGCAGCAGACTCAGGTTGGAGTTGGCTTTTACGGAATAACTGATCGTGTGCTGAACGTCCTCGAAAGCCTTGTCGAGAACCTGGTAACGTTCGCGGATGGCAGCCGCGGAATAAACATAGAGAGGTGTCCCATGCTTCTTGGCAAGGTCACTCAGAGAAACGCGTTCACAATGAAGGTCGCCGTCCTTGTAAACGAATGCGGGTGGGCGCGTGAGAAGAGCCGACGATTCTGGAGGGGGAGAAAGCATTGTTTGAATGGTCATGGCTTGACTTTCAATGCTACGACGGTCTGATCGTCGAAGACCTCCTGGCCCGCGGAGAACTCGTTGGCGGCGTCAAAGAGCGCGTCTACGATCTGCTGGGCGCTGCCGCCGGAGCTCTTGGCCACCACGTGCTCTACCCGGTTGCGCCCGAATTGCTCGTCGTGGGCATTGCTGGAATCGATGATGCCGTCACTCAAGAACACGAAGACATCTCCGGCAGCGGCATGGATTGTCGTCTCGTCATACGTGGCGTCACCGAACATGCCGGGGGGCAACCCCGTGGCTTCGATCATGTGCGCATGCCCGCCCCTGCAATGGATCGGGCGGGGAAGGCCGGAATTGGCCACGCGGATGATTTTCTTTTCGTCGTCCCAGAGCGCGCAGCACAAAACAACGTAACTTGCGTCGAGGTGGCGCTGCGTAAGCGCGCGATTCACGCCGCTGAGCATTTGCGCCGGCGAAGGTTCCTGGTGCGCCAGGCTGCGAATGATGCCGCTGACCAGCGCGGCGTAAAGCGCGGCGGGCGCGCCTTTGCCGCTCACGTCGCCGACGGTGATGCACGCGCGCGGGGGCCTGTAGTCGAGAAAGTCGTACATATCGCCGCCGATGGCGTGCGCGGGGTTGTAGCGCGCGGCCAGTTCCGCACCGGGTAAATTCGGGCAAGCAGGCGGCAGCAGGTGACGCTGCACTTCCCGGGCCATGGCCAGGTCGCTCTCCAGGCGCTGCTCTTCGCGCTTTAGGCGTTCGTAAAGCGTTGCGTTCTCGATAGCGATGGCGATCTGCGCCGCCAGCGTGGTCATGGCCCGGGTGTGGTCCTCCTGGAAGTACCCGCGGCGCGTATGTTCCAGGTCGAGTACTCCAATGACATCGTCTTTATAGATAAGTGGTATGCACAACTCAGAGCGTGTTTCCGCGTTGACGTTGATGTAGCGCGGGTCTTTCTTGACGTCGGGAACCAAAATCGCACGCTTTTCGAGTGCTGCTGCGCCGACCAGACCGCGCCCCAGAGGAATGTCGCCCTTAAGATGGATGTTCTCTTTGAAGCGCACGGAGAACCGGTGCACCAGTTTTTGCTTGGTCTCATCGAGCAGAAGAATGGAAAACATCTGGTAGTCGATGAGCTTCAATACCAGGTCAGCAATCCGCTGCAACAACTGGTCCACGTTGAGGATTGAGGTCAGCTCGCGGCTGATTTCCGTGAGAAGCGCCAGCGTATTGGCTTGCCGGGAAACGCGGGTGTAGAGCTTCGCGTTGTCGATGCTCACCGCAATTCGCGAAGCAATCAGCCCCAGCAGACGCGCGTGCTCCTCTTTGAAGTAGCTCGGTTCACGGGCTTCCAGGTCGATGACGCCGATCACTTTGTTCTTGGTGATGAGCGGTACCGCCAGTTCCGAACGCACGCGGGGTACGGCTTCGATGTATTGCGTCTCTTTGCTGACATCGTCCACCAGGACAGCACGGCGCTCCTGGACGGCGCGTCCCGTGACGCCTTCGCCGACTTTGACGCGGATGCGGTCGGCAACTTCTGGAAGATGTCCGATCTGAAACC
>DATFQZ010000301.1:0-11505 GCA_035263765.1 Candidatus Angelobacter sp.
GGGATACCGGCCACAGTTCTACTTCCGCACGACAGACGTGACGGGAGTGGCGGAGCTGCCGGCGGGCACGGAGATGGTGATGCCGGGCGACAACGTGGCGTTGACGATCGAGCTGATCACGCCGGTGGCGATGGAGAAGGGGTTGCGGTTCGCGATCCGCGAAGGCGGACGGACGGTAGGCGCGGGCACGATCAGTGAGATCATTCAATAGATTTCAAATTTGAAATTTCAAATTTGAAATTTTAAAGGCAGAGCAAACTGCATTGGCCTTGATGGCACGAGGTAAAGGCCAAAAGCTAAAAGGCTAAGGGCTGGTTTTATGCGAGAGATTGTCACGTTACAGTGCGGTGAGTGCAAAGAGCGGAACTACTCCACCACCAAGAACAAGAAGACGACGACAGGACGGCTGGAGTTCAGCAAGTTTTGCAAGCGTTGCCGGAAGCACACGCCGCACAAAGAAGTGAAGTAAAGCAATTAGCAAATGGCAGTTGGCAGTGAGCAATTGCTACGAGAGGGATGGCCTTTAGCCCAAAGCGCGAAAGAACAACGAGGCAAGGCTAAGTGCTAATGGCTAATTGCTAAGGGCTGTTTTTCAGGGGCGTAAGCTCAACGGCTAAACTGCCGGTCTCCAAAACCGGACTTGGGGGTTCGAATCCCTCCGCCCCTGCCAGATTTTGGGAGCCTCGGGTGAGCGCGGAACGAGCGCCGGGCAAGCGCGAGCGAAGCGCGAGGGCGAAGCAGGCAGAGCCGTTGCGGAGCCCTTGAATAAAAGAGAAGGAACAGGAAACATCATGGCAAAGGTAGCAATCATGACAGACGAGCAGAGCCCGGCGGGCCGGCTGAAACAACTCCCTGGGCGCATCGGGGGCTTTCTCTCTGACGTTCGCAACGAAATGCGGAAGGTGACATTTCCGAGCCGGAAGGAAGTCCAGGCGACCACCGTCGTGGTCATCATCACGGTCATCATTTTTGGAGTTTACTTTTTTGTGATTGACCAGGCTATCGGAAGCGGAATTCAGTGGGTGTTGCGTCACACCAAGTGAGACACCGGAAGGTTGATGGGAAGTATGGAAGAGCAGAACACAGCGGGAGCCGGAAGCCAGCCTGAAAATGGCGCGACGGGCCAGCCCGTCCCGGCGGAAAACGCCAATCCGAATATGAAGTGGTACATCATCCACACGTACTCGGGTTTTGAGCGGAAGGTAAAAGAGTCGCTGGAATCACGCATTGCGGCGTTCGGCCTGCAGGAGAAGATCGGGAAGGTGGTGATCCCCACCGAGCCCGTAACGGAAATTCGCGGCGGCAAGAAATACACCGTGGAAAGAATGTTTTATCCCGGCTACGTGCTGGTGCAGATGGACCTCGCCGGCTTTCGCACGGGTGGCGAAGGCGATCATGTCTGGCATGTGGTGAAATCCACGCCGCGCGTGACCGGGTTTGTCGGAACCGCCAATGATCCTACGCCGCTTTCGGAAGATGAAGTCAACCAGATCGTGTACCGCGTCAACGTCGGCAAGGACAAGCCGCGGATCAAGGTGAAGTTCGAGAAAAACGAGACGGTCCGCATCACGGACGGGCCTTTCGCCAACTTCAATGGCACGGTGGACGAGGTGAACGAAGACCGCGAGACTCTGAAAGTCATGGTAACGATTTTCGGCAGAGCGACTCCGGTGGAACTGGAGTTTGGACAAGTGGAGAAAGTGGCGTAAAACCGCCTCCTCAAGAGGATTTCGAAAGAATAGAGAGATATGGCACCGAAAAAAGTACAAGGGCAAGTGAAGCTGCAGATTGAAGCCGGCAAAGCTACGCCGGCGCCCCCGGTCGGGCCCGCGCTGGGCCAGGCGCAGATCAACATCATGGAATTCTGCAAGCAGTTCAACGCGCGCACGCAGAACAAAGAGATGGCTGGCCTGATCATTCCCGTAGTGATTACCGTGTACAACGACCGTTCGTTCACGTTTATCACCAAGACGCCCCCGGCGTCGGTGCTGCTGAAACGGGCGGCAGGCATCGCCAAGGGTTCGGGCGCGCCGAACAAAGACAAAGTCGGCAAGGTGACGGAGAAGCAGGTTGCTGACATCGCCAAGCAGAAGATGCCGGATTTGAATGCCGCATCACTGGACGCGGCCATCAAGAGCGTGAAAGGCACGGCCCGCAGCATGGGCATTGAGATTAGCAGTTAGCAAATAGCAATTGGCAATTAGCAATAGCGGTTGCCTGGGCAAAGCGTGGATTAAAAGCGGCACTGCAGATACAACGAGACAAAGCTAATTGCTAACGGCTAACTGCTAATGGCTGTTTTTTAAATCGCATGTACTACGGCTTCGGAACGATTTCTCCGGAGCGGTGGGAGATAAGGACAAACGAATGAGTCGCAAAGCAGGAAAGAACATCAGCAAAGCGCGGGCGGCGGTGGAAAAGCGGGCCTACGTCTTGAGCGAGGCGGTTCCGCTGTTGCAGAAAGTCAAGTACGCCAAGTTCGACGAGACCGTGGAAGTCACGTTACGCCTGGGTGTTGATCCCAAACACGCTGACCAGATGGTCCGCGGGACGGTGGTACTGCCACACGGCCTTGGGAAGTCGAAGAAGGTTCTGGTGATTGCCAGCGGCGAGAAAGTGCGCGAAGCCGAAGGCGCCGGCGCCGACCTGGTCGGCGGCGAAGACATGGTGGAGAAGATCCAGAAGGAAAGCTGGACGGACTTTGACGCCGTGATCTCCACGCCGGACATGATGAAATCGGTGGGCAAGCTGGGTAAGGTGCTCGGACCGAAGGGCCTGATGCCGAATCCCAAGACCGGCACGGTCACGTTTGACATCGCCAACGCGGTGAAGGAAATCAAGGCCGGCAAAGTCGAGTTTCGCACCGACAAGACAGCCTTGGTGCACGTACCCGTGGGCAAGATTTCGTTCACACCGGACAAGTTGGTGGAGAACGCCACGGCCGTGATCTCGAGCGTGGTCAAGGCTAAGCCCGCGGCCGCGAAGGGCAAATACATCAAGGGCGCGTATATCTCGTCCACGATGGGACCGGGGATCTCGGTCGACACCAGCGCCGTTGAAGCTGCGGCCAAAGCGTAAACGAAAAGGATTGAACAAATGGCGGTCACAAAGGCAAAAAAAGCGGAACAGATTCAGAAGCTGAACACCGACCTCAAGAAGGCCAGCAGCATGATCGTGGGCACGTTTTCCAAGCTCACTGTGGCCAAAGATTTCGAATTGCGCAAGACCATCCGGTCGGCGGGCGGCAGATATCGCGTGGTGAAAAACACGCTGGCTTCGCGCGCGGGAGACGGCACCGAGGTCCACGAGGCGCTCAAGGGACTGAAAGGCGTTACTTCGATCGCGTACACCGAGGGCGATCCCATAGCCCTGGCCAAAGCGCTGAACAAGTATGTGGAAGACAATCCGGAGTTTTCCTTCAAGGCAGGCATTCTGGAAGGCCGGCTGATTTCGACCAAAGAGATCAAGGCTCTGGCCACGATGCCTTCGAAGGAAGAGATTTACTCCAAGCTGCTGTTCCTGATCAATGCTCCGGCACAGCGCTTGGTCACGGCGATGAATGCCGTGGGCCGCAATCTGGCAGTTGTTGTCAGCCAGGGGGTGGAGAAGAAAAAGTTCAAAGAGGCAGGCGAAGCCGCAGGAGGCTGAGCCGGTCTCGAAACCGGAAACGGCGGATGTGCGGCTGTTTCCGGAAGAGGTTCTCGCTGTCAACGACTCACGTGGCGCTAGTCTGGGCGCATTGGAACGCGATGAGATGATGCGGCGGATAGCACAAATCGAATCGAAACGTGGAGAACACAATGGCAGACTTGCAACAGTTAGAAGATCAAATTGTGGGCCTTAGCCTTCTGGACGCGGCCCAGTTGGTGAAAAAGCTCGAAGAGCGTTTGGGCGTGTCCGCAGCGGCGGCAGCTCCGGTGATGGTGGCTGGTGGCGGCGCAGCGGCAGCGGGAGCGGCGGCGGCCGAAGAGAAGACCGAATTCACCGTGGTGCTGACCAGCGCCGGGGCCAACAAGATCAACGTGATCAAAGCCGTCCGGGAAGTTACCAGCCTGGGCTTGAAAGAAGCCAAGGACCTGGTGGACGGAGCTCCCAAGAATGTGAAGGAAAACGTCTCCAAGGAAGAAGCGGAGACCATCAAGAAGAAGTTCACCGAGGCGGGTGCGACGGTCGAAGTGAAGTAACTTTGCCTGCGGCGGGGTGGACGCGGAGCCCGCTGCGGTCCTCGCCGGGCCAGAGAGGCTGGGCCCGGCAAGTGAATTTTGAATCCGGAAGAGCACCTTTCTTATCAAATAGTTAAGGCCGGTTCTCTTCCAAAACCGATGTTTTTCATGGTGCAGGGCAGGACGCGGAGTTTTTCGACCAAAACCGTTTAGCTGGCGGGCTTCGGCCTGACCTGCCGTTTTGTCTTTGGAAGTATCAACAGGTCCGTGAGAACGGACCAAGAACGGTTCGAATCAGACGGGCGCGGACAAACACAATTCAGCGGTTTCATTTCGCTCTCACGGCGTCAACGGGGATTCTCGTCTCCGCTGGCGCGTTGTGTTGTGCCCAAAAAATGACCCGTCCGGACCGATTTTGAAGTTCGATAGTTAACAGGTTTCGCTCTGGAAAAGCAAGAATTTTCTGAGCACGGCCACCCAGTTCGCGGCACGAGAGCGAACGGAAACGAACAGCTCTAGGAGTTATACATGCCGAACAAAAATGGCGCCTCCCGTACACGTCTCGATTTTTCGAAAATCCCGGCAACGCTGCAGATCCCGAACCTGATCGAGGTGCAGAAGCGCTCGTACGATCGCTTCTTGCAGATGGACAAACTGCCCAGCGAACGAGACGACAGCGGCTTGCAGGCGGTCTTCCAGTCTGTCTTCCCCATCACCGATTTCCGCAACGTCTCCGAGTTGGCCTTCGTGGACTTCTCCATCGGCAATTGGGAGTGCAAATGCGGCCACCTCAAAGGACTGCACCACCTTCGGACCACGTGCCGGAATTGCGGTAATACCGTCATCACAGATCCGTTCCACCCCGGTGAAGTGCTCTGCGGCAAGTGCGGCACATACAACGCCAACACTCCGGACTTCTGCAACAAGTGCGGCGACCCTGTGGGCCTGCAGCTGAAGTACGACGTGGCGGAGTGCGAAGAACGCGGCATGACCTACTCGGCGCCGCTCAAGGTCACGATCCGCCTGACGATCTACGACAAGGATCCAGAGACCGGCAACAAGAGCATTCGCGACATCAAGGAACAGGAAGTGTTCTTCGGCGACATCCCGCTGATGACGCAAAATGGAACGTTCATCATCAACGGCACGGAGCGCGTGATCGTCAGCCAGTTGCACCGTTCGCCCGGCGTGTTTTTTGAGAGTGCCAACAATCGCACCTACTTCCTGGGCAAGATCATTCCCTATCGCGGTTCCTGGGTGGAGTTCGAGTACGACCAGAAGAACATCCTCTATGTCCGCATTGACCGCAAGCGCAAGTTCCTGGGCACCATCTTCCTCCGCGCGCTCGGCCTGCGCAGCGATGAGGATATTCTCCGCACCTTTTACACCGTGGACCGTATCAGCCTGAAGAACAACAAGCTGAGCTGGACGCTGGAGAGCGGCATTGACCGGCCCACCAACCTGATCGGCCTGAAGCTGGCGCACAGCATCAAGGACAAGAGCGGGCATGAGATCGCCCATTCCGGGCGCAAGATTTCTGCGGCCATTTTGAAGGAAATCCAGAAGGCCAAGATCACCGAGATTGACGTGGATACCACGGATCTGGAAGGCGCCTTTACGGCAGCTGACATCGTGGACACCGCGAGCGGCGAGGTGCTGCTGGAAGCCAACACCGAGATTACCGCGGAAAAACTGTCGAAGTTCATGGACGCCGGCGTCAGCGAATTGCACGTCTTCTTCCCTGAGCGCGACGACGTGGGCAACGTGATCAGCGCCACGCTGCGTCGCGATTCCGTCAAGGCTCCGCAGGAAGCGCTGATCGAGATCTACCGCAAGCTGCGCCCCGGCGACCCGCCGACGCTGGATACGGCCACCGCTTTGTTCCACGGCATGTTTTTCGATCAGCGCAAGTATGACTTCAGCCGTGTGGGCCGTTTGAAGTTCAATATCAAGCTGCATGAAAAGGGTGATGCCACCGACCTTGAAAAGCGCACGCTCGATCCGGACGACTTTTACGCCACCATTCGCTACCTACTCAAGCTGCGCAAGAACCTGGGCACGGTAGACGACATCGATCACCTGGGCAACCGCCGCGTACGCGCGGTAGGCGAGCTGATGGAAAACCAGTTCCGCATCGGCCTGGTCCGCATGGAACGCGCTATCAAGGAAAAGATGAGCGTGTACCAGGAGATGTCCACGGCCATGCCTCATGACCTGGTCAACGCCAAGCCAGTCATGGCGGCGATCCGCGAATTCTTCGGATCGTCACAGCTCTCCCAGTTCATGGACCAGACCAACCCGCTCTCGGAGATCACGCACAAGCGGCGCCTTTCCGCACTGGGACCGGGCGGACTCTCGCGCGAGCGCGCGGGATTTGAAGTCCGCGACGTGCATCCCACGCACTACGGCCGCATCTGCCCCATCGAGACGCCGGAAGGTCCGAACATCGGCTTGATCAGCTCGCTGAGCTGCTACGCCCGCATCAATGACTACGGCTTCATCGAGTCGCCCTACCGCCGAGTCCGCGAAGCGCGTGTGGTGGATTTTGTCACGGTGGTCAACGCCGGTGACAGCGATTACCGCGTCGGCGACCACATCGAGCTGAAGGAAGCCGAAAAAGGCAACGCCGATCTGCGTGAGCGTCGCAAAAAGCTGATCGACATGGAGCCGTTTTCGTTCTACCTCTCGGCATGGGAAGAAGACCGCCACGTCATCGCCCAGGCCAACGTGGAACTGGACGATAAGGGCCGCATCACGGCGGAACTGGTGAACGCCCGCAAGGCCGGCAACTTCGTGCTGGTGCCGCGCGATGAAGTGGACTACATCGACGTCAGCCCCAAGCAGCTGGTCTCGGTCGCGGCTTCACTTGTGCCGTTCCTGGAGCACGACGACGCCAACCGTGCACTCATGGGTGCCAACATGCAACGCCAGTCTGTGCCGCTGCTCCGCGCCGCGGCGCCGATCGTCGGCACCGGCATGGAAGGCGTCACCGCCCGCGACTCGGGGGCAGTGGTTCTGGCCCGCCGCAACGGCATCATTGATTCCGTCGATTCCGAGCGCATCATCGTGCGTGTGGAAGGTGAACACCATCCGACCCAGCTCTCCCGCGAAGTCGGCAGTGACATCTACCAGCTCACCAAGTTCAAGCGTTCGAACCAGAACACTTGCATCAACCAGAAGCCGGTGGTCAAGAAAGGCGACCGTGTGGTGAAGGGGCAGGTCATCGCCGATGGCCCCTGCACCGATAAAGGCGAGCTGGCCCTGGGCCGCAACGTGCTTGTCGCGTTCATGCCTTGGCGCGGCTACAACTTTGAGGACGCCATCCTGGTCTCCGAAAAGCTGGTGAAAGAGGACTACTACACCTCGGTGCACATCGAGGAATTCGAGATCGAGGCCCGCGATACCAAGCTGGGACCCGAGGAAATCACCCGCGATATCCCCAACGTGAGCGAATCCGCGCTCCGCGACCTGGATGAAAGCGGCGTGATCCGCATTGGCGCCACGGTGAAGCAGGGCGACATCATGGTGGGCAAAGTCACGCCCAAAGGCGAGACGCAGCTCACTCCGGAAGAGAAGCTGTTGCGCGCGATCTTCGGCGAAAAGGCCGGCGACGTGCGCGACGCATCGCTGACTTGCCCGCCGGGAATCGAAGGCACTGTGGTGGACGTGAAGATCTTCTCCCGCAAAGGCCAGGAGAAGGACGAGCGCGCCAAGGCCATTGAGGCTTCGCAGATCGAGCGCCTGGAAAAGAACCTGGCGGACGAGATCCGAATCCTGACGGACGAGCGCCTGAAGCGTCTGGAAGCCATTCTGGGCGGCAAGGAAGCCCAGGCTGACCTCCACGACGAACGCACCAATAAGCGCCTGCTCACCAAGGGCGCTGTGCTGGACCGCGAGACCATCGAACGCATTTCCACGCGCAACCTCAAGCGCATCAAGTATGCCGACAAGGATCCGCGCGTGAACGAGCAGATTGACGAGATCGAAGAGATGACCTCGCGCCAGATTGACGTGCTGCGCAAGATCACCAACGAGCGCATCGGCAAGCTGCAGAAGGGCGACGAACTGCCTCCCGGCGTGATCAAGCTGGTGAAGGTGTACATCGCCATGAAGCGCAAGCTCAGCGTGGGCGACAAGATGGCCGGCCGCCACGGCAACAAGGGCGTGATCGCTCGCATTTTGCCGGAAGAAGACATGCCCTACCTGACGGACGGCACGCCGGTGGAAATCGTGCTCAATCCTCTGGGCGTCCCCAGCCGCATGAACGTCGGACAGATTCTGGAGACGCACCTGGGCTGGGCCGGTTATCAGCTGGGCGAGCGTATCTCCGCGTTCTTGAAAGAGAACTCGCGCGAAGAGGTGATCCGCCGCGAATTAAAGACCATTTTCAAGGACACCCCGTTCGCTGAGAAGATCGCGGGACTGGACGACAGCGAGTTGGTCAGCGTGGCCAAATCGCTGAGCAACGGCGTGTATTTTTCATCGCCGGTTTTTGACGGCTCGCGCGAAGCGGAGATCAAATCCATGCTGCGCGAAGCCGGCTTGCCGGAATCAGGCAAGACCGAGCTCTACGACGGCATGACTGGGGAGAAGTTCGAACAGCCGGTCACTGTGGGTTACATCTACATGCTGAAGCTCTCGCACCTGGTGGACGACAAGATCCACGCCCGGTCGATTGGGCCGTATTCGCTCATCACCCAGCAGCCGCTGGGCGGTAAGGCTCAGTTCGGCGGCCAGCGTTTCGGAGAAATGGAAGTCTGGGCGCTTGAGGCTTACGGCGCGGCATACATTCTGCAGGAACTGCTCACCGCGAAGTCCGACGACGTCTTTGGCCGTACCAAGATCTACGAGGCCATTGTGAAGGGCGAGGCCGCCATTGAACCCGGTGTGCCGGAATCGTTCAACGTGTTGATTCGCGAACTGCAGTCACTGTGCCTGGACGTGGAGCTGATCAAAACTCTCGAGGGCAGCCGCAAGCCGGCTGCCGCAGCGGCCGACTAACGAGGGTCGTGCAGGGCTTGAGCCCTGCGTGAGCGTTAGCGAAACCGCCCGTCTCAACTCCGGAATGCATCCCGGCTGGGGTTGAGACCGACAAGGAATATGGAGAACCGGGAGCCGCCGCGGCGGCGTAAAAGCCGCAGGAGGACACCTTGTACCGTTCAAGTCCATTTGATCTGAACAGCGCGATTGCCGAGTTCGATTCCATTCGCATCAGCCTGGCATCGCCGGAAAAAATCCGTAGCTGGTCGCACGGCGAAGTGACCAAGCCCGAGACCATCAACTACCGCACCTTCAAGCCGGAACGCGACGGCTTGTTCTGCGCGCGCATTTTTGGTCCGGTCACGGACTGGGAGTGCCTGTGCGGCAAGTACAAGAGAATGAAGCACCGCGGCGTGATTTGCGACAAGTGTGGAGTGGAAGTCACGCTCTCCAAGGTGCGGCGCGAACGCCTGGGACACATCGAGCTGGCGTCGCCCTGCTCGCACGTCTGGTTCTTCAAAGGACTGCCTTCACGCATCGGCCATTTGCTGGATATCTCGCTGCGCGACCTGGAGTCGGTGCTGTACTTTGAATCCTACGTCGTCATCGAGACCGGCGAAGCCCCGGTCAAAGAGCGTGAAGTCATCAAGGAAGAAAACCGTTTCCGCGAGCTCGACCAGCAGTTCCGCGCCACCGGCTTCAAAGCCATGATGGGCGCAGAAGCTATCAAAGAACTGCTGAAGCGAGTGGACGTTGAAGAGCTTTCCACCGAACTGCGCGAGAAGATGAAACATGAAACTTCTCTGCAGAAGAGGCTCAAGTACGCCAAGCGGCTGAAGGTTGTCGAAGCTTTTCGTAAGAGCGGCAACAAACCGCAATGGATGATCCTGGACGTGCTGCCGGTCATTCCGCCGGAGCTGCGTCCTTTGGTCCCGCTAGACGGCGGGCGTTTTGCCACCTCGGACCTCAACGATCTTTACCGGCGCGTGATCAACCGCAATAACCGCCTGAAGAAGTTGATGGACCTGCATGCTCCGGAAGTGATCGTGCGCAACGAAAAGCGCATGCTGCAGGAATCCGTGGACGCGCTGTTTGATAACGGCCGCCGCGGGCGCGTGCTGCGCGGCGCCAACAACCGCCCGCTGAAATCGCTTTCCGACACTCTGAAGGGCAAGCAGGGCCGCTTCCGCCAGAACCTGCTGGGCAAGCGCGTGGACTACTCCGGCCGCTCGGTGATCGTCGTGGGTCCGGAACTTAAGCTGCATCAGTGCGGCCTGCCCAAGAAGATGGCGCTAGAGCTGTTCAAGCCCTTCATCTATCACCGGTTGGAGCAGACCGGCCACTGCACCACCATCAAGCAAGCCAAGGAAATGGTGGAGCAGCAGGAATCCATCGTGTGGGACATCCTTGAAGAAGTCATCAAGGACCATCCCGTGCTGCTGAACCGCGCACCTACCTTGCACCGGCTGGGCATCCAGGCTTTTGAACCCGTGCTGGTGGAAGGTAAAGCCATCAAGATTCACCCGCTGGTGTGCACGGCTTTCAACGCAGACTTTGACGGCGACCAGATGGCGGTGCACATTCCGCTTTCACCCGAGGCCCAGGTTGAAGCCAGCGTCTTGATGCTGGCCTCGCACAATATTCTTTCGCCGGCATCGGGCCAGCCTATCACCGTGCCGACGCAGGACATGGTTCTGGGTCTCTATTACCTGACCAAGAGCAAGCCCGGCGCCAGGGGCGAAGGCCGCGCCTTTGCCAACATCGATGAAGTGCTGTTGGCGCTCGAGGCGGGTGAAGTAGAAACCCTGACGCCGATCCGGCTCCGCTACAGCGGTGAGGTCATGGACCTTACCCAGGCCTACGACGATCAGGACATCGTGCACACCGAAGCGGTGAAGTACGACCGCCAGTTCATCAACACCACGGTCGGCCGCACCATCCTCAACGACCAGCTGCCGGAAGGGATGCCGTACATTAACGGCTTGCTCAAGAAGAAGGGCATCGGCCAGCTGGTGAACTTCACGTACCTGAAGTTCGGGCTTGAGACCACAGTGCGCATGCTCGACCAGGTTAAGGAACTCGGCTTCCGTTACGCCACGCGCGCCGGACTGTCCATCGGCATCGATGACATGGTCATCCCCGAAGACAAGAAGGGCCTGGTGAAGGAAGCGGAAAAACAGCAGAGCAGCGTTCAGCAGCAGTACCTGGACGGCGCCATCACCAACGGTGAGCGTTACAACAAGGTGATCGAAATCTGGTCGAACGTGACGGAGAAGGTCGCCGATGAAATGTTCAACAACATGCAGGAGCTGGATAAAGCCGGACAACTGAACCCCATTTACGTCATGGCTGATTCCGGCGC